>NZ_JBQFPJ010000017.1:0-107592 GCF_056534475.1 Ruegeria sp. D4 | reverse complement strand
CAACTTCTCCTTCAACTCGCAGCCACTCGTGCTCTTCAGAATAATACGTCGACATTCCTGTTCTCTCCTGACTTCAACGCTTGTAGTTTTGTTTGACGAAAGGCGTGGCCACGATCTCGGCCGGTTGCGCCTTGCCCCGAATGATCAGGTTCACCTTCTCGCCCGGCTCGCCGTGGCCTGCGGACACATAGCCCATCGCGACCGGACCGCCGATGGTCGGACCAAAGCCACCCGAAGTGATCTGCCCGATGGTATTTCCTTCGGCACATTGGATCTCGACGCCCTGACGCGCGGGGGCACGACCGGAAGGCAGAATGCCGACCAGTTTGCGCGCGGCGCCCTCTGCTAGTTCCCGTTGAACACGCTCAGCGCCAGGGAAACCGCCTTCTTCCTTGCGGCGCTTTTGAATGGCCCAGGCCAGCGACGCCTCGATCGGCGAGGTGGTCTGATCGATGTCGTTCCCATAGAGGCACAGACCGGCTTCGAGCCGCAGACTGTCGCGCGCGCCCAGACCGGCCGCTTCGCAGTCTTCGTGGGCCAGAAACGCCTTGCTGATCTCGATGGCCTTGTCCTCGGGGATCGAGATTTCGTAACCGTCCTCGCCGGTATAGCCCAGACGCGAGATACGGCATTCGACGCCGTTGATCGGGGCCATTGTGGTTTCCATGAACTTCAAATCGCGCGCCGCAGGGCAAAGCGCGCCCACCACATCCTCGGCCTTCGGTCCCTGAACAGCGACCAGAGCACGGTCGAAAATCTCGGTGACTTCGACCCCTTCCAGATGCTCTTTCATGTGCGGGATGTCCTGATGGCGCAGGGCTGCGTTGACCACGACAAAGAAATAGTCACCCGCGTTGGACACGATCAGGTCGTCCATGATCCCGCCTTCCGCGTTGGTGAAAAACCCGTAACGTGCCTTGCCGGGCTTCAGAGTGGCATAGGCCTGAGGGCAGATGGCTTCCAGCTTCTCGCCCACGTTCTCGCCACGCAGGATCACCTGACCCATGTGGCTGACGTCGAACAGCGCGGCTTTTTCCCGGCACTGAACATGTTCACCCATGATACCCAGCGGATACTGAACGGGCATCTCCCATCCGGCAAAATCCACCATCTTTCCGCCCAGTTCGACATGCAGGTCGTATAGCGGCGTACGTTTCGGTTCGGTCATCTTCTCAACCTTTCAATCAGCGGGACTGGTCGCGAACGACCATAACGGTGCAATGCGCATTGCGCACGACACGTGCCAGGTTCGGACCGATTTCATAATTCGGGAAATCGCCTTTGGTCGACGCCATGACGATCAGGTCGAAGCCTTCCTTGTGGGCAAGCTTCAGAATTTCGCGGTAGACGCTGCCTTCCTCGACATGCACGGGCACGTCAGAGGCATTGCCGTGATCCAGAATGGCCTGAACCTTGCCCCGCACGTGGTCTTTTGCGCCTGCGCCATAGTTGGCGGGCAGGTTCGGCAGCTGGATGATCTCGGGGATGACAGCGATCGCGTGCAGCTCGGCACCGTAGAATTTCGCCTGTTCCAACGCGACCGGCAAAGCCAGCTTCCACGAGTGGTCGTCGGTGTGATCAATTGGCAGCAGGATTTTCGTGGCCATCACGTCTCTCCTCGAGATATGGAATTCTGTTTCGAAGGTGGAGGGCCGGGACGGCCCCCCGTTTTTTCTGTTCGAATTACTCGGCAGGAGTGTTGCCGGGTTCTTCCGATTGGCCGCCCGAGGCGAAGAACTCTTTCGTCAGTTTGAAGACGATCGGGCTCAGCAGGACCAGGGCTATCAGGTTCGGAAGCGCCATCATCGCGTTCAGCGTATCCGCCAGCAGCCAGATGAAGCCCAGATCCGCGGTTGCACCGAAGTAGATCATGACAATCCAAAGGATGCGGTAGGGCAGCAGGGATTTGACGCCCAGCAGGAACTCGACGCATTTCTCGCCGTAGAAGGACCAGCCGAGGATGGTGGTGAAGGCAAAGATCGACAGAGCGATGGCGATCAGATACCCACCGATACCAGGCAGGGACAGTTCGAACGCCGCCGAGGTCAGTGCCGCGCCGGATTCACCCGATGTCCATGCACCCGACGAGATGATCGCCAGACCGGTGATCGAGCAAACGATGATGGTGTCGATGAACGTACCCAACATCGCGATCAGGCCCTGGTTGACCGGACCTTTGGTCTCGGCCGCTGCGTGTGCGATCGGAGCTGAACCCAAACCGGCTTCGTTCGAGAAGACACCGCGCGCCACGCCAAACCGGATTGCGGCCCAGACTGCTGCACCGGCGAAACCACCTTCGGCGGCCGACGGAGTAAACGCGTGGGTGAAGACCAGCGACAGGGCGTGACCGATGCTGCCGATGTTAATCAGCAGAACCAGCAGTCCCGCGATGATGTAGGCAATTGCCATGAACGGAACCAGTTTGCCGGCAACCGCACCAATGCGGGTAATACCACCCAGGATCACGGCTGCTGTCAGAACCATCAGGACGACGCCAGTGACCGAAGTGTTCAGGCCGAAATTTGATTCCAGAACCTGCGCCACACCGTTGGCCTGCACACCGTTGCCGATTCCGAAAGCGGCCACCGCGCCGAACAGGGCGAAAGCAACACCCAGCCAGGCCCATTTCGCGCCCAAACCGTTCTTGATGTAGTACATCGGACCGCCGACAAAGTTGCCCAACTCGTCCTGCTCGCGGTATTTCACGGCGCAGACAGCTTCGGCGTATTTGGTGGCCATGCCCACCAGGGCGGTCATCCACATCCAGAACAAGGCGCCCGGACCGCCCAGGAAGACAGCAGTGGCCACACCGGCGATGTTACCCGTGCCGATTGTTGCCGACAGCGAGGTCATCAGCGCGTTGAACGGGCTGATCTGCCCTTCGCCCTGACCCTCACGGCCTTTGAACAGCAGGCTGAAGCCTGTGCCAATTCGCAGGATCGGCATGAACTTCAGGCCGACCTGTAGGAAGAAACCAGCGCCGAGGATGAGGACCAGCATTGGTACCCCCCACACGATGCTATTTATTTCCCCTACAAAGTTAGATAACGCTTCCATGGTTTCCCTCCCATTTGCGTCAGGTTTATGCCCCGTTGGCGACGGCCCGCTGGCGGGCCTGCTTAAGAGCAGCGAAATCTTCGTCCGCGTGGAACGACGACCGGGTCAGCGGTGTTGCCGACACGTGCAGAAAGCCCTTGGAACGGGCAATTTGTTCTAGCTTTTCAAACTCTTCCGGTGACCAAAACCGGTCAATCGGATGGTGTTTCGGGGTCGGTTGCAGATATTGTCCGACGGTTAGGAAATCGACATTGGCAGCGCGCAGATCGTCCATCACCTGGCGCACATCATTAATTGTTTCGCCCAACCCTACCATAAGTCCCGATTTTGTGAAGATTTCCGGTTCGGCCCGTTTGGCATCGTCCAGAAGCCGCAAAGAGGCATAATAACGGGCACCCGGCCGCACCGTCGGGTACAAATGCGGCACGGTTTCCAGATTATGGTTAAACACATCCGGCGCCGCTTCGAAGACGACATCCGGGGCTTTGCCCTTGCCCAGAAAATCAGGCGTCAGAACCTCGATTGTCGTCCCGGGGTTCTGATGACGCACGGCGCGGATCGTTTGCGCGATATGCTCGGCCCCACCGTCTTCCAGATCGTCGCGATCCACGGAAGTGATCACCACATGGCGCAAACCCAGCTTTTTGACCGCCGCCGCGACCCGGCCCGGTTCGAACGCATCCAGAGCGTCAGGACGGCCCGTCGCCACGTTACAGAAGGAACAGCCGCGGGTGCAGACCTCGCCCATGATCATCATGGTTGCGTGGCGTTTGGACCAGCACTCTCCGATGTTGGGGCAGGCGGCTTCTTCGCAAACGGTCGCCAGATCGTGCTCGCGCATCAGGCGGCGGGTTTCGTAATACTCGGATCCTTCGATCTTTTTCTTACGTATCCACTTCGGTTTGCGCGGTATGACACTGTCGGCCTTTTTGGCCTTTTCCGGGTGGCGTGGGCGAAGCTGGATGGTCATCTGGCTGCTCCGGTTCAGGCGTGGATTGCGCGGCCCATGGCGTCAAGGCAGGCTTCCTTGACAGCCTCGCCCATCGCCGGGTGCGCGTGGCAGGTTGCGGCGACCTCGGCGACGGTTGCGCCTTTGGTCATGGCCAGCACCAGTTCGGCGATCAGGTCACCGCCATGCGCCCCGCAGATATGGCCCCCCAGTATCTTGCCATCCGCGTCGGCCAGAACCTTGACCGCGCCGTCTGTTTCTCCGGTCGATCGGGCACGGGAATTGGCCATGAAGGCAAATTTTCCGACCGTATACTCCGATCCGGTCTCTTTCAGCGCTTCTTCGGTCAGACCAACGGACGCAACCTCGGGGTCGGTGTAAACCACGCCGGGTACCGTGTTGTAATCCACATGCCCGGCCAACCCGGCCAGCATCTCGACGAAGGCAACACCGTCTTCCTCTGCCTTGTGCGCCAGCATCGGACCGGGCACGCAGTCACCTATGGCGTAGATGCCGGGCACCGATGTCTGGAATGTGCTGTCGACTTCGACAAAGCCGCGCTGATTCACGGCAACACCCAGTTCTTCCAGCCCGAGACCCCGGGTAACGGGACGGCGACCGACTGCGATCAGAACCTTGTCGGCTTCCATCACCTCTTCCTTGTCCTTGCCGACGCGGTCCATGGTTAGGGTCAGGCCTGAAGCGGTTTTTTCAACCGACTTCAGGGCGCGGCCCAGTTGGAACTTCAGCCCGCGCTTGGACAAGGCCCGCTGCGCCAGCTTGGCGATCTCGCCGTCAATGCCCGGCAGCACGCGGTCCAGATATTCGACAACAGTGACCTTGGCGCCCAGGCGCGCCCAGACCTGCCCCAGTTCCAGACCGATTACACCCGCACCGATTACGACCAGATGCTCGGGTACGCTCTCCAGCGCGATCGCGCCGGTCGAACTCAGGATATCCTGCTCATCAATTTCGATACACGGCGGCGAGGTCGGCTCGGACCCGGTGGCGATCAGGATGTTTTTGGCTTTATGAACCGCGTCGCCGACCTTGACCTGACCTGCGGCAGGGATGCTGGCCCAGCCTTCGATCAGATCGACACCATTCTTCTTGAACAGAAACGCGATGCCCTTGGTCAGATCACCTACGATCTTGTCCTTGCGCTCCATCATCGCGCCAACGTCGATGCTGGCCCCCTCGACTGCAATGCCGTGGGAGGAGAGATGGGAGAGTTCGGCATATTTGGCCGAGGAGGTCAGCAAGGCTTTGGAGGGAATGCACCCCACATTCAGACAGGTTCCGCCCAGTGCCCCGCGTCCTTCCACGCAGGCCACTTTCAGCCCCAGCTGAGCTGCGCGGATCGCGGCGACATAGCCGCCGGGTCCGCCACCGATAACGATAAGATCGTAGGTATTCATGGGCTTGCTCTCAGTAGATCGGGTAGCTCGCGCACAGGGCGCGGACTTGTTCGCGGGTTGCCTTCTCGACGGTTTCATCCCCATCCGGCGACTGTGCAAGCGCATCCAGAACGTCGCCGATCAGGTGGCCGATCTTCTTGAACTCTTCGGGACCGAAGCCACGGCTGCATCCGGCGGCGGTGCCCAGGCGGACTCCGCTTGTGACCGTCGGCTTTTCCGGGTCTCCGGGCACGCTGTTCTTGTTGCAGGTGAACCCGGCGCGCTCCAGCGCCGCCTCGGCCGCGTTACCCTTCACCCCGATGGGTCGAAGATCGACCAGCATCAGGTGGTTGTCCGTGCCACCCGAAACGATGTCACAGCCGCGCGACATCATCACATTGGACAATGCCTCGGCGCTGTCGACGACGCGTTGCATGTATTCCTTGAATTCCGGCTTCTGAGCTTCGCCAAACGCGACTGCTTTGCCTGCGATGACGTGCATCAGCGGGCCACCCTGAAGGCCTGGGAACACAGCGGAATTGATCTTCTTCGCCAGCGCTTCATCATTGGTCAAGATGATGCCGCCGCGCGGACCGCGCAGCGTTTTATGGGTTGTCGACGTCACGACATGCGCGTGTCCGACAGGCGAAGGGTGCAGACCTGTCGCGACCAGACCCGCGATATGGGCCATGTCGGCCAGCAGCCACGCCCCGACTTCGTCGGCGATTTCGCGGAACCGGGCAAAGTCGATCTTGCGCGAATAGGCCGACGCGCCCGCGATGATCAGTTTGGGTTTCTCTGCGCGTGCCAGTTCGGCGACTTGATCGTAGTCGATCACACCCGCGTCGGTCAGACCGTACTGAACCGGACGGAACCATTTGCCCGACTGCGCAGGTTTCGCGCCATGAGTCAGGTGGCCACCAGCATCCAGCGACATGCCCAGGATCGTGTCGCCCGGGCTCAGCAACGCCAGTTTGACGGCACCGTTGGCCTGTGCGCCGGAATGCGGCTGCACATTGGCAAACTCGCAGCCGAAAATCGACTTCAGCCGTTCGATGGCTTCAATCTCGACCTCATCCACATATTCGCATCCGCCATAGTAGCGACGACCGGGATAGCCTTCGGCATATTTGTTGGTCAGTACTGAACCCTGCGCTTCGATTACGGCCTGCGAGACAATGTTCTCGGACGCGATAAGCTCAATTTGTTCAGCCTGACGGGAAGCTTCACGCGAAATCGACGCCGCAATAACCGGGTCGGATGCTGCAAGAGACGTTCTGAACATGATTTCCTCCTCCGAAATCCGAATCCTTAACAGGGGATTTTGTTTCCTATAGTGGAGAACGGATGATTGAGGCAACATTTTTTTCCGATTTGTTATGTTGAGGGCTAATCGGGAACTATGTATCCTTGCTGAAAGTGGGGGGATTCAATATGTCAGACGATTTACAGCCTGATGGGGCGGGACTTCAGGACCAGGACGATGGAGCCGCTCTGGGTCGCTCGATCCGGGATGCACGCCGTGAGAAGGGCTGGACGCTGGAAGAGGCTGGCAGGGCCGCCGGCATTGGTCGCTCGACGCTTTCAAAGATTGAAAACAACCAGACCCGACCCAGTTTCGATATTGTCCGCCGGTTGACTCAGGCGCTGGATATGAACCCGCCGCAGCTGTTCCGGCAATCCGGTCAGACGGGGGTCGCCGGGCGGCGTGACTTCACCCCAAAAGGGACGGGCGAGATCAGGCATACCGCCACCTACATGCACGAGTTGCTGTGCCCGGAACTGACCAGCAAGCGCATGCTACCCTATGTAGCGACAATCAAGGCGCGTGACATATCCGAATTCGACAACTGGATCCGGCATTCCGGGGAAGAGTTCATGTATGTCCTGAAGGGCGAGTTGATCTTTGTTTCGGAGCATTATCGCCCGCTGCCGATGAAGGCGGGGGACTCGCTTTATTATGACAGCAGCATGGGCCATGGATGCGTATCCACCAGCGAGGAAGACGCGCAGGTTCTGTGGGTGTCACTGGAATAGTCCCGCTTTAGACCAGGGCGGTTGAAAACCATGGGAAACGGCTAAGCAGAACCAGGATTGCTGCAACAGCCAGCAAGAAGGGCCAGAGCGATCGCAAAATGCGACCCGGTGAGGCCCCGCTCATGGAAGATGCGATGTAAAGCCCGACACCCACCGGTGGCGTCAGCAGGCCCAGAACTAGGTTCAGGCACATGACGACGCCGAACTGATAGGGGCTGATGTCGTAGTCGTTCATTGCGATGGGCAGCAGGATGGGGGTGATCAGAATGACGGCCGCGATGCCATCGATCAACATTCCGACCCCCAGCAGGATCAGGTTGACGATCAGCAGGAACAGGAATGGATCATCTGTAATGGAGGTGATCAGGACCGCCAGCTTCTGCGGCAGTGCCTCATAGATGATTACCCAGCCAAAAACACTTGCGGCAGAAATCATGAAGATGATCATAGACGCGTTGATTGCCGTGCGCCGGAACATCTGGGGCAGCGCCTTGGGCTTAAGCTCTCCGTAGATCAGCCAGCCAATCAGGAACGCGATCAGGGACGCGATAGCGGCGGATTCCGTGGGCGTGGCAATACCGAACAGAACCCCCCCGATAATGGCCATGGGGATCAATACCGCCGGTAAACAGGCAAGCAGGGCCGAAATCGATTCCTGCCGCGTAAACCAGGCGCCTTTGGGAAATCCCTGCGCGAAACCGATCAGGGCGATCACCACGGCAAACGAGATCGACAGCAACAGTCCGGGCAGGATGCCGGCAAGAAACATGTCACCGATGGGGATCTGCGCCAGAACGCCAAAGATCACGAACATCATGGATGGTGGAATGACCGGTGCCAGCAATCCCCCAGCGGCTGTGGTGGCAGCGGCAAAGCCCTTGTCATAGCCTTCCCGCTCCATCTCAGGCGTCATGGCCCGCGCCATGACGGCAATCTGCGCCGTGGCCGATCCGATGATGGCGGCCATGAACATGTTGGCCAGCAGGTTGATATAGGCCAGCCCGCCGCGAAAGCCGCCGACAAAGACCCGGGCGGCATCGATAAGCCGTCGGGTCATGCCACCTTCGTTCATCATCTCGCCGGTCAGCATGAAAAGAGGAATGGCCAGAAGCCCATAGTTCTCGAGGCCCGAGAACATCTTCTGGGCAAAGCTGTCATACAAAACGGTGTTGCCGCTTTCCCAAATGTACCAGATTGCGGTCAGCGACAGGACCAGCGCAACGGGAACCGCGATCAGCAGCTTGAAGGCAAAAATCAGAGGCGTCATGCGTTGCCCTCGGGTTGAGGGACACGGGGGCCGGTCAGATTTGAAATGCTGTGCAGCGTTGCCCCCAGCGCAAACAGCCACATGACCATCCAGACCAGGTATTTCGGAACGCCCAGCGTTGTTGTCGGTTCCGCGTAGATGAAGTTGAAAGTCGCACCCTGAAACTGCTTGGTGTCGAACCCATGCCGCGCCAGTTCCAGCGGTGAATACCAGCGCCAACAGAACCAGATCATGAACAGGGCAAAGATCAGAACGATTAGGTCAACAAGCCGGGCCGCCAAGTCCCGCAACATAGGGGGCAGGGCATCCGTCAGGATCGTAACGGCCACAGCGTGACCATAGTGCAGCGCCGCGGATGCGCCGAGAAAGGTCATCCAGGCCATGGCATAGATCGCCAGCTCATCCACCCAGAACAAAGCGGACCCCAGGCTCCGTGTCACGACGTTCAGCAGGATAAGAACCGATATGGCGGCGGCCAGAAAAGACGCGAGCCACAGTTCAGCACGCGCCCATGCTGCAGAAATCCGCCGGATCATTGCGCTCACTCCTCAAAACAAGGGGCGCAAATCACCTGCGCCCCAATTGCATGAGTACCGTATTAGTTGGCGGTTTCCGCAGCAACCTGTCGCAATTGATCCAGCGCACCTGATTTCCCGGCCCAGGTCTGGTTCCATTGATCAATGGCATCACCAAAGAATGAGCTGTCCACCTGAACATAGGTTTTGCCGGTGCCTTTCACCTGATCCAGCCATTCCTGTTCCTTGGCAACATAGGTGTCGATGGTACTGTCCACGTGACGGGCCATCAGTTCACCGATCATGGTGCGGTCTTCTTCGGACAGACCGGCCCAGACCTTGGCCGACACAAGACCAACCATCGGGAACATCATGTGGTCCGACTGCACGACGGTGTCGGCATGTTCGTAATATTTCAGAACCCAGATCAGTTCTGCGTCCATGTCGATGGCATCGACCTGACCGTTGGCCAGCGCATCGTAAACGGCGGGCAGGGGCATCGGGGTCGGGGCCGCACCAACGGCGTTGTAGAAGTCGAGAATAGGCTCGAACGGAGTGATCCGCAGTTTGAGACCGGCTAGGTCCTCTGCCGAGTTCACGTCGCCCCGGGCAACGATCTGGCGCAGGCCGGCCATGCCGTACCCGGTGCCGACGACACCAACCTCGGCCGGAAGCTGATCCAGCATACTGCGTGCGCCATCGCTGCGCAGGATGCGGCCCGCGTGGCCGATATCGCTGGCCAGATACGGGGCATAGAACGCGCCGAAATCCTTGGCGCGATTGGACACTTCGGCCACTGTCATGAACGCCATGTCCAAAGCACCTGTTTGCAACTGCTGCAGCATCTCGGCTTCGTTGCCCAACTGACGCGCCGGAAAAACTGTCACGCTATGCGCGCCACCGCTGGCTTCCGACAAGTCTGCGCCAAAGGCCTCGGCCGCCTTGGTCCAGATATGCGGCGGTGGCGTGATCAGACCCAGGCGAAACTCATCTGCCAGCGCAATCGTTGCGGAAAAAGAAGCCACAACCGCAGCAGTCGCGCCGCAGAGGGCTTTGTGAAGGTAGTTCATTGTATTCTCCCTGTTTTGTTCCGGTTCGGCTCAGAGCTGGACCCAGTCCGCAGGCGGCTTACCCTTTCCGGGATGCAGCGTTCCGCAGTTCGGACAAGTTCGAGCTTCGGTACTGTTATGGAAAGCATCGTAAATCTTTGGCAGTGCGGTGACGATCCCTTCGGGGCCATCAAGCGCAACTTCTTCGCGATGCACAAGGCCTTCGCAGTTAAAGCAAAACCATTCGAACCCTTCTTTCATCCCCGGCTGACGCGGGGCTTCGACCACGATGCCGATCGATCCTTCCTGTGGGCGCTGCGGCGCGTGGCGCACATGAGGCGGCAACAGGAAAACCTCGCCTTCACGCACCGGCACATCGTAGATTTTGCCGCCGTCGGCGATCTTCAGCATCATGTCGCCCTTTTGCTGAAAGAACCATTCTTCAACCGGATCATCGTGAAAATCGACACGTGTATTCGGGCCGCCAACGACCATGACAATCATGTCGCCTTCCTTGTGCAGCAACTGATTGCCAACCGGAGGGCGCAGTTTGTCAGCGTTGTCTTCCACCCATTTCTGGAAATTGAAGGGTTTCAGCGTCGGGTGTTGTCCCATGTGCTTTCTCCTGCCTGACCGGTGCTTGGGGCACAGCAACACTATATCGTGCCGTCAAAAAGCCTAGGACAAGCCGTATGAAAGAAATATTTGTTTCTGGGAATGTCGGTATCCATTAACCTGATATCAGATTGATCAAAGCTGAAGGCCGCAATCCTCGAACGCTGCGCTTGTGGCGGCTTTTTCGGCCTCGGTCAGTTCCAGCATGGGATGGCGCACGCGGCCTCCGACCTGCCCAAGCAATTCCTGCCAGTATTTACCGTGAGCGGTTGGTTTTCCGCCAGGCTTGGTACGCTTAATCGCGGTTCGGACCGGATCAAGACTGTCACGCACGCGCCGGGCCTGGTCGAACTTTCCGGCAAATGCCAATTCAGTGTATTCGTGCATACGCAAGTCGTTCGCCGTCTGGATTTGGTAGGGCGGCGAGGAACACAGGTAAAGCTGCCAGCCCAGCTCCTCGATATTGTCCAGCCAGTCGTCTTCCAGAGACGTGGACACCAGGATCTTGTCACCCACCATCCGCGTCAGTTTTGCATACATGTCCCGGGGGACCGAGTATTTGATGGCCATGATGTTGGGCAGCTCCGCAATACGCGCACAAGTTTCGGGCTGCATCAGATACCCGCTGTCGGGATGGCTCCACATGGCGATGCCGATATCCAGGCGGTCGCAGATATACTTGTAGTAATTGTACAAAACCTCGTCGCGGTCGTGACAAAAGCTGAGCATCGGGGCGTGGACCACCACATAATCCGCACCGCAGTCCTGAGCATGCCGTCCAAGCTCCAGCACGGTGTCCACGTTCTGATCCGAGATCGACATGATCGTCCCGGCCTTGTCCCCGCATTCCTCGGCGGCGATGGTCATGTTGCGTTTGCGTTCGTCCAGCGACATCGACCAGAACTCACCCTGTTTGCCTGCGATGAACAGGCCCTGAATTTGCAGATCGTCGATCCAGTGCCGAATGTTCCGGCGCAATCCGGCCTCGTTCAGGCTGAGGTCTTCGTTGAACGGGTTCAACGCGGCTGCCCAAATCCCCCGCATGGTTTCGCGCGAATAGGCTTTGGCGTCGTGTTTGGCATATTTCATGGGCAGGAAGTCCGAAGGTCAGATGTTAGATCGCTAGCGTGCAAACACTCTGGTTCCGTCAAACGCACAAAGCCAAGCGCATAGGGCGGATCTGGATATTAAATATTTCGATAACAGAGAGCCTGCAGTTTCGGATAGGTTAAGGCTGCATCTGGAGGCTCTATGAAAATCGGCATTATCGGCGAAGGCGCTATCGGGCGTTACGTGGCACAGCACTTGCTTGAAAAAGGCGAAGGGCCTGATGCCATATTGGTTTCACCCGGACGGCGACTTGACGGAAAGGAGGCCGGTCCATCCCGTGTTTCCTGCGTCTCTGACCTGCCCGGCGGGATCGATCTGATGGTCGATTGCGCGGGCCATGCGGGCCTGAAAGCACACGGAGCCGCCATTCTGGAACGGGGCATCGACCTGGTAACACTGTCAGTCGGCGCATTGGCTGACCCTGATCTTGAACAGGCGCTGGCACTGGCGGCGCGTAACGGTCATTCGCATTTGCGCCTTGCCAGCGGGGCAATCGGCGCACTGGATTGTCTGTCCGCCGCAAGGGTAGGGGGGCTGACCGAGGTCATCTATCGCGGCAGCAAGCCCCCGGCGGGATGGCGCGGTTCAGCTGCAGAAGAACAATTGAAGCTGGACGACCTAAAATCAGCGGCAGTACATTTTTGCGGAACTGCCCGGCAAGCAGCCGTGGCCTATCCAAAGAACGCCAACGTGGCAGCGGCCATAGCGTTGGCGGGGCTGGGATTTGACGAGACAAGGGTTGAACTGATCGCCGATCCGGCTGTTAATGCCAATATCCACGAAATCGAGGCGCGCGGCAGTTTTGGCACCTTCACATTCAGGATCGAAGGAAAGGCGCTGCCGGACAACCCGCGCAGTTCGGCTCTGGCTGCCATGAGCGCGATTGCCGCCATCGAAAGACAGCCCGCAGCGATCAGTATCTGAGGGGCCTTCATGGTCGCACATCATACCCGTATCGTTGAGCGCGCGCTGACGCGGTTGAAGCTGCGCCAGTTGCGTCTGCTGGTTGCGGTCGGGCAGCACGGCAGCATCCAGAACGCGGCGCGCGATCTGGGCATTTCGCAGCCTGCCGCCACCAAGATGATTCAGGACCTGGAGCTGGATTTCGAGGTCAAGCTTTTCGAGCGGACCAATCGCGGCGTTGTGCCCACGGTGTTTGGTGAAGCACTGATCCGCCATGGCAAGCTGATCTTCGCGCAGGTCTCAAATGCCGCTCAGGAATTGGATGATCTGAACGAAGGCAACAGCGGCCGGGTTGTGGTGGGAACCCTGCTGGCGGCGTCACCAACCTTGCTGCCACGCGCTGTCGAACGGCTGCTGAAAGACCGCCCGAAAGTCGCGGTCAAAATTGTCGAGGGGACAAACGAAGTGCTGATGCCTGCGCTTTTGTCGGGCGAGATCGACATGGTTGTCGGTCGTCTGCCAAGTCATCGCCACCGAGCACGGATCACGCAGGAAAAGTTCTTTGATGAACGGGTATTGGCCGTGACGGGAACGCAGCATCCTTTGGTCGGCAAGCCGAATATCACTTTCGAAGAACTCAGACGCTTTGGCTGGATACTTCCGCCGGTCGAAACCACTCTGCGCCGCCAAACCGACCAGTATTTTGTGCGGCAGGATCAGTACCAGCCGGGTGTTTCAATTGAATCGGTCTCCTATCTTGCCAACAGGTCCCTGTTGCGATCCCACGATTTTGTCGGGCTGATGCCGGCCCATGTCGCCTCGTTGGATATCGACCGTGGCCTGCTGGCCTGCCTGGACTGGGCTGTCCCATTTGGTGCGGGCCCGGTTGGCGTCTCGCACAGAGGGGAAAACAGCCTGTCCCCGGCAAGCAGCACATTTCTGGATGCCCTGCGCGCGGCAGCAGGGGACATCTGAACCATCCCTGCAGATATCACGCAATCGGATATCAGTATTTCTTCAATTCAGTTGAGGTGATGCCAGCGGAAATGAGACCCTGAAGCTGAATTGCAACCTGCGAGGGCGCCATGAGCACTTATCCGGACCTGAAACTTTATATCGGCGGTGAGTGGCGCAAGGCAGCAGACGACATTCCCGTGTTGAACCCTGCGACCGAAGAGGAAATCGGCAGGCTTCCCAAAGCGGGCAGGTCCGATCTGGATGACGCGCTGGCTGCGGTCGAAGCGGGGTTTCGCGTTTGGCGTCGCACGGCCCCACGCGACCGTGCGGACATCATGATCAAGGCTGCGGCGCTGATGCGCGACCGGCAGGAGGAGATTGCCCGCTCAATCACTGCCGAGCATGGAAAGCCGCTGGCACAGGCCCGGCTCGAGGTGATCCGCGGCTGCGAGTTTTTCGAATGGGACGCGGGCGAGGCCATGCGTACTTATGGCCGCGTTATCCCCTCGGCGCCCGGCGTTCGATATGTTGTGCACCACCAACCCATCGGGGTGGTTCTTGGCCTCTCGCCCTGGAATTTCCCGATGAGCCAGCCGGCACGCAAGATTGCAGGCGCGCTGGCATCGGGGTGTTCGATCATCCTGAAAGCGGCTGAAGAAACTCCGGCAGGTGCCATGCATATCGCGCGCGCCTTCCACGACGCCGGCTTGCCACCGGGTGTCCTGAACCTTGTCTTTGGTGAGCCTGCGGATATCTCAAGCCATCTTATCCGGCAGGATCCAGTACGGCTTGTCGCCTTTACCGGGTCAACAGCGGTCGGGCGCCACCTGACGACGCTCGCCTCGGAGAACATGACGCGCGTCCTGATGGAGCTGGGCGGGCATGCACCAGTCATCGTCTGTGAAGATACAGACGTTGAAAAAGCCGCACTTAGCGGAGCGGTCCGCAAATACAGGAATGCAGGGCAGGTCTGCACCTCGCCAACCCGGTTTTTTGTGCACGAAAGCATCTACAAGCCATTCCTGGACACATTCACTAAACGGGCCGCTGCCACTGTCGTAGGGAACGGAGTGGAAGAGGGTATCGAAATGGGGCCGCTGGCAAACGACCGCCGCGTTCCCGCGCTGAGCGAACTTGTGGAAGATGCCCGTGATGCCGGTGCAACGATCTGCACCGGGGGCGGTCGGATCGGAGCCAAAGGCTATTTCTTTGCGCCGACCGTTTTGACGAATGTGCCTGACGACGCCCGCGTGATGCAAGAAGAGCCATTTGGCCCGCTGGCCGTGATCAATCCGGTTGCTTCACTGGACGAAGCCATAGCCAAGGCGAATGCGACACCTTTTGGTCTTGCCGCTTACGGGTTTTCAAACAGGGCCGACTATATTGACCGGATGACCGATGAAGTCGAAGCCGGAAACCTTTCCTTTAATACGCTGGAAGCATCATTGCCGGAAACACCTTTTGGCGGGGTCAAATCCAGTGGATACGGCCGGGAAGGCGGGACGGAGGGTCTGGAAAACTATATGATTGTTAAAAATATCTCGCACAGCACCCAGATCGTTTGATCATGCGCGGGGCAAAATCCGGCCCCGAAATATCGTTCTGACAGTAAATGGCGAAGTAGCTTAAAGCACTGTCATTGTTAAAATTTTTGACAAATTAAAGAATTAGTAGAATGGGTCATATTTTGGTCTCAATCAAACGTCAGTTCACATAGCCACTGGCATTGACGCCGCTCACACTCAATCGCTGCGGCATGCAGTTGCTTTTCCCCCTCGTGGCAACTCAGATCCGACCTCCCACTTGAAAACGGATCTTGCCGTAGCGATTGAAAGCCAGTTTTTTCACATCTGATCTGGTTCGGGTCATGCCTATTGATGCTCTGAAAACTCCTGTTCAAGCCAGGTTTCGAACAGTTGCTTAACAGGCTCGTTTGCGCCTGTTCCGCTTGTCTCAACAAGAAAGTGGGATTGGTTGATTGGGACCGCATCGCCGACAATCGCGATGGCCTGTCCGGACTCGATCGCGGTTTGCGCGAACCTTTCCAGCACCATTGCGTACCCTCCGCCCGCCGCAACGACGCCCATCGCGGCGACGGTTGTATCGACGGAGTAGGGGGACAAGGGTTCAGAAAACGCTATGCCCAACGCTTCGAAATACTTCTGCCCCATGTCCTGAAATCCCAGAATCTGCACAAGCGGTTGCTTGCGGAGTTCGGCAACCGGAATGCTTTGCCCCGACGCCGAATCCGCCGCGACAGGTACGATACGCTCGGTCGAGATTTTTCGGGTTCGCGCATCAGGCCAGTCACCAACCCCCACGCGCAACTCGACATCCACGTTTTCGCGACCAGCCGAATCCGCCCAAATGTTCGAGACCAGCCGAATGGATACATCGGGCTGGCTGCGGGTGAATTCCGGCAGCCTGTGTGCCAGCCAGAGCGTCGCTGTCGAGATCGGAGCCCGCACGGTTAGAACCTGCGCGCTTCCGGACCCGAAAAGGCTGGCGGTCGATACCGTAATATCGCTTAGCGCGCGCCGCACGGAATAGGCGTAGGCCTGTCCGACCTCTGTCAGGCTCAGGTTTCTGGCCGCGCGAAAGAAAAGCTTGCACCCCAACTGCGCCTCTAGCGAGCGGACATGCAGACTGAGCGCCGTTTGCGTTATGCCCAGTTCCTTAGCTGCGGCCGTAAAGCTCATATGCCGCGCTGCGCATTCAAACGATCTGAGCCAGACAAGATTTGGGGAATTGGACACGTTCAGCACCAAGGAAAGTTTGTGATTATTGCTCTTTTTATTCGTTTTACTTTTTCGCTTCAACGTCGCTAAATCGGTGCGCAAACGGAATTTTCACCGGCCTGATCAGACCGGACAACCTGGGGAACGCGCTCATGAAAGTTGGATTTATTGGTCTGGGCAACGTCGGCGGCAAGCTTTCGGGTTCGCTGCTGCGCAATGGTATGGACCTGACAGTCCATGATCTGAACGAAGAACTGGTTGATGCCTTCGTGGCCCGTGGTGCGAAAAAGGCGGAAGGACCGGCGCAACTGATGCGGGATTGTGATGCGGTCATCACCTGCCTGCCGTCGCCTGCTGCGTCGGACGCCGTCATGCAGCAGATGTTGCCTGAAGTGACCGACGGCAAAATCTGGATGGAGATGTCCACCACGGATGAGGCTGAAGTCAAACGCCTGGGGGCCATGGTGATGGAGCGGGGCGGGGCGGCAGTGGATTGCCCGGTCTCAGGCGGATGCCACCGCGCGGCGACTGGAAATATCTCGATCTTTGCGGGATGTGATCGCGCAACGTTCGAGCGTATCGCGCCGTTCCTCAAGACCATGGGCCGCCGTATTTTGCATACCGGTGAGTTGGGGTCGGCTTCGGTCCTGAAAGTTTTGACGAACTATCTGGCCACAGCCAATCTGGTGACCTGCTGCGAGGCTCTGGTCACGGCCAAAGCCGCAGGTATGGACCTGAATACCACCTATGAAGCGATCAAGATCAGTTCCGGCACATCGTTTGTTCATGAGACCGAGAGTCAGGTCATCCTGAACGGATCACGCGACATCTCGTTCACCATGGATCTGGTCAAAAAGGACGTGAGCCTGTTCCAGCAGGTTGCCGACCGCCACAACGTCCCGTTGGAAATCTCGCCCATGCTGGTTCAGATTTTCGAGGACGGGATCGAACGTTTTGGCGAACGTGAGTTGTCGCCCAACATAATCAGGCGCCTGGAAGAGGTCACAGGCCTGGAGATCCTTGCACCCGGCTTCCCGCCCGAGATGGAAGACGATGAACCCGAAGAGCCCGGCTATGAGGTGATCCCGCAAGGCAAGGCGCTGAAAGCCGCTGAATGACCTGATCACGTCGGGCTTTGAACCGGCTCAGGCATATCATAGCTGTGGCCGCCAGGGCCATTCTGTCCGGCAAGCTGGTGCTGCTAAATCGCGAGTAGGGGATTGGACATGACGACAGCGGACACCAACCCAACGGAAAATGCCGCCCATCGCCCCGAGCCTGGTCCGATGAGCCGCGAGTGGCACTGGCACCCTGAATTGCCGGTGAACCACGCGCCATATTGGCATTGGCCGCCGAAACCTCGTGTTCTGGCTAAGTGGCTTTGGCAGAATTACCTGCAGGTTTCCGATCGTTCGATCTATTTGGCACTGTCGTTTGTTGTGGCGTTCTGGATGCAACCCGTTGGCCCCGAACAAATGCAATTCGCGTTCGGGTGGATGTCATGGGTTTTCATCCGAAACTGGGCTCTGCTGATCATTGTCGCAGGTGGGCTGCATTTCTGGTTCTACGGAATTGACGGGCAGGGCAAGCTGCTGAAATACGACCCAAGACCCTACATGAAGCGCAAGAATGCGCTTTATAAGTTCGGCTATCAGACCTGGGACAATATGTACTATTCGCTGGTCTACGGTGCCACGATCCTGTCGGCGCTCGAGTGCTTTTTGCGCTGGATGTATGCCAATGGTTACGTCGCCACGCTTAGCTTTGACGCTCATCCGGTCTGGTTTATTCTACTGTTTCCGATACTCGCCATATGGCAGAGTTTTCATTTCTACATGGTGCATCTTTTTCTGCATCAACCGTTCATTTACAGACATGTCCACGCAGTTCATCATCGCAACGTAAACACCGGACCCTGGTCGGGCATGTCGATGCACCCGGTCGAGGCTCTCGGCTACCTCAGCGCGATCCTGATCGTTCTGGTATTGCCAAGTCATCCGGTTCACATGATCTTTCTGGGATTTTGGCTGATGCTGGGCGCCGCTTCATCTCATTCAGGTTACGAGGCGATTTGGGCCCACGACCGCAAAGCACTCCTGATCGGTGCCTTTTTTCATCAGTTGCATCATCGATACTACGAATGCAACTACGGCAACGCGGAAATGCCGTGGGACAAGTGGTTCGGCACATATCACGACGGCTCAGAGGAGGCGACCGTACGCACGCGCAACCGGAAACGCGAAATGCATGCGTCAGGGAAGTAGCTAACGTTTCGTTTTCCCGTGGTTTTATGAAAATACAACTCTAAATGGCGTTCGTCGGGATATCCCGCATAACGATGATTATGTTAATAACGTGGGGGTGTATCGTTTAGGTACTCGCTTTGGCCAACGACAACGGCTTCGCAATGCTTGTTTTCTGATACTTCTTATCTATATTGTCATATATGAAATATAAGGAAGCTTGTGATGTCCAGGATTCTTCATCTTTATGATGTCGCAGAAGATACCGAACGCGATCTTTCCGCGCAGGAAGCGGTTCGGCTTGCCCAAAAGGACAAATCCCTGATCCTTATCAGCGGTGTTCGGGACATGTCGCCCAGGACATTTCACCTCATCGCATCCTCGGTTGCCAGACGAAAGCTGGAGCGCGCTCAGGAGCGTATTGACGCGATGATCGATGCCTATCTCGACACGGACGCGTTCGATCAGGTCGAGGCAAAGATTGACGAAGACAACGCCCGGCTGCGCGCTGAGTTCCTGAGCGATTTTGAGGTCCTTACAAGCGCCCAGATCCATGCCATGTCTGGCAGCACATCGAGAAACAAGTCAGCCACGGCGAACGACTGGAAAAAGGCCGGAAAGATCTTTTCGGTCAAACTGCAGGGCAAGGACCTGTATCCGGCGTTCCAATTTAATGCTGATGGGCGGCCCTATGCGACCTTGGTGGACGTGCTTGCGGCGCTTCCGCAGGATTTGACTCCCTGGCAAACGGCCTTTTGGCTTGTCGCGCCCCAAAACGCGCTGGATGGTGCCCGGCCCATTGATCTTGTTCAGGCCGGTGACGCGCGGGTTGCCGATGCCGCTGCACGCGCGTTTAAAACGCCGGCAGGCTGACGGCGCGTGATACTTCCGAATTCGGCCGGACAGCATCCCTACTTTGCGCTGGAAAGCGGGCGAGAGGTCTTTCGCCTGCACCGAGACGTTCTGGATGGTAATCAGTTCAATCCCGGCTACGGCACGTCCCGCTTCGCCCCCTTTCAGGATCTCGAGGGCAAAATAGTTCCCACTCTTTACTCCGCTACCACATTTGATGGCGCGGCTTATGAAACACTGTTCCGAGAACGTCCGGCCAAGTATCAGACATTCCCTCGTAACCGTCTTGATGACTATGCAGCAAGCCGGTTAACGACCAGGCGGGAACTTCAGTTGGTTCGTTTGTTTACGCCGGAACTCGCCGCCTGGGACATCGCGGAAGCTGACCTGCTTACCTACGATGAAAGCAACTATCCCACTTGCCGGGAGCTTGCCGCCTTGATCTGGAAAGACAATCCCGCCGCAGATGGCATGATCTGGTCATCCGTGCGTGACAGTTCCGCATTGGCGATGATGCTGTTCGAAGATCGGGTAACACCCGGCGCGCTGACGGTAACAGAAACGCGGTACGTTCAGCGCGACGCGGACTTGCTGGATCAGCTGAGAACAACGGCGCGCCGCGCGGGCATCACGATCAGCCGTTAAGCTTGTTTTGAAAAGGTGTCGAACGCCTTGAGCGCCTTGGCGCTGTAGGCATAAGACGGGCCGCCCCCCATATAGGTCGCCATGGCCAGCGCCTCGCACAGTTCTTCCCGGCTGGCACCGAGGCGCACCAAAGAACGGACGTGAAAGCCGATACAACTGTCACACCGCGTCGCAATTGCGATCCCGAGCGCCATGAACTCTTTGGTTTTTTCGCTGAGCGCGCCGTTGGACTTGGCGGCCTTACCCATGATGCCAAAGCCTTTGACCGTCTCGGGCACTTCTTTCGAATATGTTGCGATGTCGGCCTCAATCGCGGCCATGAAGTCATTCCAGTCCATGTCGTCCTCCTTCAGCCGCGTTCGTCCGATCCCATGCGGCGTTCCAGCCAGCGCACTCCGGCGCTGATGATCAGAACCAGGATCAGATATTCAAGGATCAGCAGCGAATAGATCTCAAGCGGGCGGTATTCTGTCACCACCAGCTCGTTCGCGCGCCGCGTCAGTTCCTGCATGCCGATGACGCTGGCAAAGGCGCTCATCTTGACAATGTAGATGAACTGGTTCGCCAGCGGCGGCAAAATGCGCCGGATCGCCTGAGGCAGGATCACATAGCGCATGGTTTGAAGGTAGTTCAGGCCGATGGTCTGGGCCGCCTCGGTCTGTCCCTTGGCAATCGACTGGATACCGGCCCGGTATATCTCGGCCGTAAATGCGCTGTCGGACAAGGCAAGCGTGATGATTGCACCCCAAAACGGATCAATCGGTATGTTCAGGCCCATTTCGCGAAAAACGATCGGCAGGCCGTAGAAGACCCAGAACAGCATGGGCAGCAGCGGGATCGAGCGGATCAGTTCGACATAGATCCGGTTCACCAAACGCCAGCCTCGGCTTTTGGCCAGCCCCGGCAATGCCACGATTAGCCCCAGGACAATCGAGATGACGGCAGCGATCACTGAAATCAAGATGGTGTCGCCCATGCCGGAAATCAGGAATTTGACATTGATCCAGCCCGCTTCGGTCATCGGATTGATGACATACCATCCCCATGTGGAAGAACTGGAACAAGCTGCAAGCGCCAGAAACGACAGGAGAAGAAGAAGGTTTCTTATCATCGCGTTTGGCCCCCTCAATGTTGCAGTATCTGGCTGAGAAATTTCTGGCAGCGCTCGGATCGGGGGGCGCCAAAGAACTCCTCGGGGTTGCCCTGCTCGACAATCTGCCCCGCATCCATGAACACCATGTTGTCTGCCACTTTGCGGGCAAAGCCCATCTCATGGGTCACCACGACCATGGTCATACCTTCTTGCGCAAGTTCCACCATCACATCGAGCACTTCGGAAATCATCTCGGGGTCCAGTGCCGACGTGGGTTCGTCAAACAACAGGACCCGGGGCTCCATGCATAACGACCGCGCGATGGCAACGCGCTGCTGCTGTCCGCCGGACAGTTGGCCGGGGCGTTTTTCGGCCTGATCCGGGATGTGAACCCGTTCCAGATAATGCCTCGCCCGAGCCTCGGCGTCGGCACGCGACATTCCTCGTGACTTGATCGGGCCAAGGGTCAGGTTTTCCAGAACGCTCAGGTGCGGGAATAGATTGAACTGCTGAAACACCATTCCGACCTCTGACCGGATGGCCGTCACGGATTTGGGGTCATTCGTCAGTTCAATTCCATCAACACGGATGGTGCCTTTCTGGTGTTCTTCCAATCGGTTGATACAGCGCACCACGGTCGATTTGCCGGACCCCGAAGGGCCGCAGATCACAACCTTTTCGCCCGACTTGATGCTAAGATTGATGTCCTTCAAAACATGGAAATCGCCGTACCATTTATTGACATTCAAAAGTTCGATTGCCGTTTCGCTCACTGGCCGGGCTCCCTTGGTATGAAGTTTTCCTGGGAAGAAATATTTTTCTTGAGGTTAACGTTGCACTTGACGTTAAATCAAGCATCAAAAATGCTAGTATACAACGGCAATCAATGAACAACCAACGGGAGCACTCAGATGAAAAACCTACTCAGGACGGCCGCTGCGGCAGCCATCGGACTGGCCCTTGCCGGGGCCGCACAGGCCCAGTCAGCGCTGAACGAAATCCTTGATGGCGGTGTCCTGAAGGTTGGCACAACCGGTGACTGGAATCCGATGACCCTGCGCGACCCTGCGACCAACAGCTACAAAGGGTATGACATCGACATCATGACCGAGCTGGCCAACGACCTGGGGGTCGAGGTCGAGTTTGTTCCGACCGACTGGAAAACGCTGGTCAACGGCGTGGTCTCGGGCAAATACCACATGACCGGTTCGGCTTCGATCTCGCCGCCACGCATGAAGGTTGCGGGTTTCTCGGAAAGCTACATCTCGGTCGAACTCTATCCTTTCACGACCAAGGACAAGGCCGACCGTTTCAACGGCTACGACTCGATCAACCAGCCTGACGTCAAGGTTGCAACAACCCTTGGCACCACATTCGAAAAACGCGCGCGCGAATGGTTCCCGAATGCGGATATCAAGGTGGTCGAGGCCCCTGCCCGCGGATTTCAGGAGGTTCTGGCCGGACGTGCCGACGTCTTTATCACGTCAAACATCGAAGGCGCGACGCTGGAAGCCAAATTTCCGGTTGTCCCCGTTGCAGGCGCCGAGGCGCGTTCTCCTTCGCCCATCGCCATGCTGCTGCCACAGGACGATCAGGTGTGGATCAATTACGTGAACAACTGGATCAAAGTGAAAAAGGCGCAGGGGTTCTTTGAGGCCAACAAGGAAAAATGGGGGCTTTGATCCCCATATTCAGAACCGTTCGCTCCGGCCGGAGCGGACGGTCTATCCGGGCAATGCTTTGGCCAGAAGCGAAATAAAACTGACCTTGTCCGTCTTTAGCTCAACCGCCCCATGGGTCGTACTGGAATCATAACTCAGACTGTCGCCGGGGCGCATGTGGTACAAGCCTTCGCCGCACCGAAAGATCATTTCGCCCTCGGTTACATGCACGAACTCTGCCCCTTCATGCTGATACAGCGGACCCGGCGGCAAGGGGCCTTCAAGCGTGACAAGGAAGCTTTCGAAGCTCACGTGGCTGGCTTCGGCACGTCCGATCAGTTTGAACGCATGCCCAAAATCGCTACCCATACGCTGAACCGTCATGCCCTCGCCGGCGGCCACAAAGGATACATCCGTCACTTCGGCAGTTCCGGCGAAGAAATTGATCAGCGGAACGCCCGTGGCCTTCGCCAACGCCTCAAGCGAACTCAGCGAAGCGGAAACCTGTCCCCGCTCGATCTTGGAAATCATCGCTGGCGAGACATTGGCGCGCGCCGACAGTTCAGCGATCGTCAGGCCGGCCAGAACCCTATGGGCTTTGACCGCTGCGCCGATTACCTGATCCAGCCGGGGCTTTTCCCCTTCGATGGGTGCGGAACCTTCCATGC
This sequence comes from Ruegeria sp. D4, assembly GCF_056534475.1. NCBI lineage: Bacteria > Pseudomonadati > Pseudomonadota > Alphaproteobacteria > Rhodobacterales > Roseobacteraceae > Ruegeria > Ruegeria sp. D4. The sequence goes on along the minus strand of NZ_JBQFPJ010000017.1, from coordinate 83,836 downwards.
ACGCAGCGTAACGCCCCGGTACAAAAAGGGAAAGCGCGCGTAACCGTAAGGACACATGATGCAACTGGAACACATGACCTGGTACGAAGTTGACGACCGCCTTGGCAGTGGCTGCGCGGTGATGCTTCCTATCGGTTCGACCGAACAACACGGGCCGATCGGGCGGATCGGGACCGACACGATCTGTGCCGGGGCCGTCGCACTGCGCGCCGCTGATCTGTGTGACGCGATCGTGGCACCCGCCCTGGCCTACACGCCCGCACCCTTCAACGCTGCCTTTCCCGGCACGGTTTCCGTTACCCCGGATGTGTTCACCCTTTACGCAAGGGAAATCATTGAAGGCCTTTTGGCGCAGGGCTTTTCTGGCGTCTTCATCGTTAACGGCCATGGTGCGAACATTGCACCGCTGCAGGCCATAAGCGCCGACCTGCCCCCGAACGCCTTGATCATCCGCAGCTGGTGGGAGCCTGAACCCGTCAACGCATTGCGGCGAACGCTATACGGAGAATGGGAAGGGATGCACGCCACCCCGTCCGAAGTTGCCATCACGCAATCCTTGTTGGGCGCCATATCCGACGAACGCGCCGATGAGCCGCCGCAAAAGCTGACCCCTCAATACCTGCGTGATCACAGCGGAGACCGTCACGGGCCGCCCGATGAACACCGCGCAGAATTCCCGGACGGGCGGGTCGGATCCCATTCCGCGCTGGCCACGCCTACAGACGGAGCCCGACTGTTGGAGATGGCGGCTCAAGCCATCTCACGGGAGTTTCTTGATTTTCAAAAGGCAAGGAAGCAAAGTTGACAACACTTGATGCCAGATTTTTAGTTGCACTAAAATAAATTTTGATCTTACCCACATTCTTCTGTTCAATGGTCAGAACAAATGGAATGCAGGAGAGACCGGATGCAAGCTCCGACAACGCGGGCAAAAACCAAGGGGCAGCCGACCGAATTGGGTCAGGCGATCCGGCGACGCCGAAAGGCGATGGGGCTGACGCTGGATCAGGTTGCCAAGAAAGCCGATCTGACTACTGGCTTTCTGTCGCAGGTCGAGCGTGGGCTCAGCTCTCCCTCTTTAACCTCTCTCATGGCAATTGCCGCGGCTTTGCAAACAACCATTGAACAGCTGCTGAGCGTTCCACAGGTCTTTTCCGAGTTTGTCGCCAAGGATAGCAGACAGACCTATTCCCTTGGTTTGCGCGGGCGGTTTTACGAGAAACTCGGGCCGGGATTTCTGGGCGCTCTGTTCCACCCGCAGATCGTTCATCGTCCGCCGGGGCACATATCGGAACGTATGTGCCACAGCGGTGAAGCCTTTTGCTATCTGCAAGCCGGTCAACTGGAATACCATCTGGGTGATCGTGTTTTTATCATGTCACCCGGTGACGTGGTTCATCACGACACATCGACGCCTCACTATTCCGTTGTCCTGGGCGAAACCGAGGCCGTCGAACTGTGGGTTACAACCTCTCCGATCAAGGATTCCGCGCCACCAGACAGCGGTTAGGACTGCGAAAAACTCAGTCCCGGAATGCCGCGGTCTAAAAACGTTTCATCTTTTGCTAAAAAAAACTTTAGTAAAACTAAGAATCGCTTAATGTCCCTCCGCAGGAGCAAGAAGATTTGCGGGAGGAGAAGAAGATGAAGCTGAAGACACTATTGGGCGCCACGGTCGCCGCGACGCTTGCGCTGCCCGTTCTGGCGCAAGAACGCGGGGGCACATTGAACTTTGCCCGCTATGACGGATCGCGCCTTATCGATCCGATCTACGCGGACCGCAACCCCGATATCTGGATGGTTGGCAGCCTGTTCGACACGCTTTTGCGCAGCAGCCCCGATGGCAACTCGGTCGAACCCGGGCTTGCAGAAGACTATGCAGTGTCAGAGGACGGCAAGACCGTATCCCTGACCCCGCGAGAAGGTATCCAGTTCGCTGACGGCTCGCCCATGTCGGGCGCGGATGTGGTCTTTTCGCTGGATCGCGCCCGCAACCCTGACCTGAGCCCATGGGCTGGTCTACTGGGGTCGATTGACGCGGTGTCCGCGGATGGAAACGCGATCACCATCGCTTTGAAAGACCCCGATCCCACCCTGTTGTCGATGTTGGCCATATTCAACACCGCCATCGTTTCGAAAGCCGCATTCGACGCAGCCGCAGGTGAAACGGATCAGGACAAATCCGCTGCCATTTTTGCGGCCACAAGCGCAGGCGTCGGCTCCGGCCCGTTCTATTTGTGCGGCTTTGAACAAGGGGCCAGCATGGATTTCTGCGCCAACGAGCATTACTGGCGCATGGGCGCGGATGGCAAAGCCCTGCCCTATCTGGACGGCGTCCATTTCGAGATCGTTCCCGATGATGCAACCCGCATTCTACGCCTCCAGGCGGGAGAGGTTGATGCAGCCGAGTTCATCCCGTTCAGCCGCGTGGCCGAGCTTGAGGCCGATCCGAACATCAACATGCAGCTGTATCCGTCAACACGGATCATCTATTCGCCGATCAACACCCATGAGACACGCGCCGACGGTTCCCCCAACCCGCTGGCAGACCCCCGCGTGCGGCAGGCGCTGAACTATGGAACCAACAAGGATGCTCTGATCGGTGTGGTTCTGCACGGTGCGGGCCAACCCATGAGCTCACCGCTGATGGCCAAAGCAACGCAATATGCGGTCGATCTGAGCCCGCTCTATAGCTATGATCTTGAAAAAGCCAAAGGGTTGATCGCGGATGCCGGGGTCGCGGACGGCACGCAGGTGACTCTGACCACGCTGGCCGGATCCGCCGATGACGCAACAATTTTCGCCGCGCTTCAGCAAATGTGGGGCGAGTTGGGAATTGATCTGGTGGTCGAACAGGTCGACGGCGCCACGCGCGGGGCCAAGAACCGCTCGGGTGAGTTTGACATTCACACCTATGGCTGGGTCAACGATGTGAACGATCCCAGCCAGGTTGTCGGCTGGCTGGGCTACACACCGACTGCCAAGGCTGTCGGCACCGGTTGGGAGAACGCAGAGTTCAACACCCTGTTCGAAGAGGCCGCCAAAGACATGGACCCGGACTCTCGAAAGGCCAAGTTCGACCGCATGCAGGCACTTTATGCCGAGGCAGCCCCCTTGCTGTTCATGTATGAAACACCTTTCGCTGTCGCGCTGGGGACGGCGGTCGAGGGCTATGTTCAGACCCCGCTTGGCAATAACATCTTCGATGAAGCCACAGTCAGCCGCTAAGAGCTGATCCCTTGCCTCGCCGCACCCTGCGGCGGGGCCCTTTGCGGAGCGTCGAATTGTCCAGCCTGTCCTACATCTTCAAACGGCTTTTGCTGATGATCCCGACCTTCTTTCTGGTCATGATCATCATATTTATGCTGGTGCGCCTGTTGCCCGGTGATCCGGCCATCGCCATGGCCGGGGACCGCGCATCTGACGCCGATATTGCTGCAATCCGGGAAAGACTGGGTCTGACGGAACCGATGCCAGTGCAATTCTGGCTGTTTCTGACCAATACTCTGCAGGGCGATCTGGGCCGTTCGATCCTGATGCGGACGGATGTCGTGGGCGTCATTGCCGATCACGGTTTTCCTGACGATTTACTCGGTTGTGCTATCCCTGATCATCGCTGGTCCGCTGGCCTTTGTCGCGGCGCTCAATCGCGGCCGCTGGCCCGATGCGGTGATCCGCACTGTGTTCCAGATCGGCCTGTCGATGCCGGTGTTTTACATCGGACTGGTTCTGCTGACCTTTTTGGCGGCGCAGTTGCGCCTGTTCCCGGTGGGTGGCTATGGCGACACGTTTGGTGAGCGTCTCTATCACCTGTTTCTGCCTTCGGTGACCGTGGCGCTTTATACTTCGGCCATCATCATGCGGAACTTGCGCAGCGCGATTATCGAGGTTCTGGATGCCGAGTATGTCCAGTTCGCCCGCGCCAAGGGTCTGCCGCCGCGCCTGATCCTTGGCCGTCACGTGTTGCGCAACGCGCTGATCTCCACGGTCACCCTGCTGGGCCTGTCCATCGGCAATCTGATGAGCGGAACGCTGGTTACCGAGACTGTCTTTGCGGTGCCCGGAATGGGACGGCTGATGCTGGAAGCGATCTTTGCGCGCGACTACCCGCTGATACAGGGGCTGACCCTGACCTTCGCGCTTCTGGTTTCGCTGGTCTTTCTGATGACGGACCTGTTCCAAAGCCGCCGGGACCCAAGGATGCGCCTGCAATGAGTGACGTGCCTTTCACAGCCGACCGCCCATCCCTTGCCCGCGCCGCCTTGCGCAAGCCGGGTTTTGTGGCCGGTTTGCTGATCATCGGGTTATCGACCCTGCTGGCCATCTTTCCCGGAGCGTTTGCTCCTTACGATCCAAATGCAATTGACTATCTGGCGGTGCGTCAGCCGCCATCATGGGAGCACCCGTTCGGCACCGACCTGCTAGGCCGTGACAGCTTGTCCCGCGTGATCTGGGCTTATCAGGTCAATATGCAAATGGCGATCTTCGGCACAGTTTTTGCTCTGGTGACGGGTGTCATCATCGGAGCTCTGGTCGGATATTACCGGGGCATTGCCGATCTGATCTTCGGACGGATCGTCGATGCGGTCATCACATTTCCATTTCTGGTGCTGGTGATCGCGGTAGTCGCCGTTTTGGGGCCGGGCCTTATCAACATGTATATCGCCATATCAGTGGTCTACTGGGTCTATTACGCGCGTCTGATGCGAGCCGAGGTGATCGCGCAGATGGGCAATGACTATGCGGCCGCCGGGGTCGTCATGGGCTATTCCGACCGGCGCATCATCTTCCGTCACCTGCTGCCCAATGCCATCACCCCGGTCATTGTCTACTGGATGACTGACATGGCGCTGGTGATCTTGCTGGGTTCGTCGCTGGGCTATCTTGGGTTGGGCGCGCAGCCACCGCAGGCGGAATGGGGCGTGCTGATCGCCGAGGGGCGCAATTTCATCTCGACCGCATGGTGGCTCAGCCTGATGCCCGGTTTGGCAATCGTTTTGACGGGCCTTGGCTTTTCGCTGCTGGGCGACGGGCTGGCCGATCTGCTGAGACCACGGGGAAAAGAGATGACTGAACGAACTCCCATCCTCGAGGTTCAGGGGCTTAACACCACTTTCCACCGCAACAGCCGGGAACTGCCGGCCCTGCGCGACGTCAGCTTCAGCGTGGCTCGTGGCGAGGTTCTGGGGCTGGTCGGTGAAAGCAGTTCGGGCAAAAGCGTCACCCTGCGCTCGATCATCGGACTGGCGCGGCGTTATGGCGATGTCAGCGGGCAGGTCCGCTGGCAGGGCCGCGATCTGGTGCCGCTGCCGGACCGCGCTCTGCGGCAGGTCCAGGGGCGCGAGATCGCGATGATCTTTCAGGAACCCATGACCTCGCTGAACCCATTGCTGACAGTGGGTCTGCAACTGGAGGAGACATTGCGCGCACATACGGATCTGTCCGGAAAAGCCCGGCGCGACCGGGCGGTCGAGATGCTGGATCTGGTCGGTATCCCCTCGGCGGCGCAAAGGCTCAGGGATTACCCGCACCAGTTCTCCGGTGGTATGCGCCAACGGGTCATGATCGCAATCGCACTGGCCGCCAACCCCAGGTTGCTGCTGGCGGATGAGCCGACTACGGCGCTGGATGTGACCATTCAGGCGCAGATCCTCGATCTGATTCTGCGTCTGGCGGACGAGATGGAAATGGGCGTCGTCCTTGTCACTCATGATCTGGGCGTGGTCGCCCAAACCTGTGACAACGTGGCGGTTATTTATGCAGGCCGGATCGTCGAACAGGGGCCGGTTCGGGATGTGCTGCGCGAACCCCGCCATCCTTACACAGTTGGCCTGATGCGCTCGGTTCCGGAAAATCTTACACCTCGGACGCCGCTTTATTCCGTGCCGGGTGTTCCTCCATCTCTGGACGCGCTTCCGCAGGGATGCGCCTTTGCGCCACGCTGCGAGGCCTGCATCCAGCCCTGCCAGCAGGACCGCCCGGTTCTGTCGGTGATCGCGGACAGCAGGCAGGTGGCCTGCTTCAACCCTGTGACCAAGGCCGAAGGAAACGCCGCATGAACAATGCCGTGATCGAAATACGCGACCTGCATCAGCGGTTTGCCCTGGGTCGCAGCCTTTCTGATCTTGCCACCGGCCGGCCGGGTCGCGTGGTGCGGGCGCTGAATGGCGTCAGCCTGGATCTTATCCGGGGTGAAACGCTTGGCGTCGTCGGCGAATCCGGTTGCGGGAAATCCACGCTGGCCCGCTGCATCGTTCGATTGCATAGCCCCAGTGACGGGACGATCCGTTTCGAGGGGCAGGATATCTTCGAAGATGCAGGCGGCGACCGCAGTTACAACCGGCGCGTTCAGATGATGTTCCAGGACCCCTATTCCTCGCTGAACCCACGCATGACAACGGGCCAGATTCTGTCCGAGGCGTTGGCGGTCCACGACATGCGCACCAAAGCGAACATCCCCGCCCGTGTCGCGGAACTGCTGGACCTTGTGCGTCTGCCTCAGGACGCTCAGCACAAACTGCCGCACGAGTTTTCCGGTGGCCAGCGACAGCGCATCGCCATTGCCCGCGCACTGGCGGTCGAGCCCGAAGTGCTGATTGCGGATGAACTGGTTTCGGCGCTGGATGTGTCGGTGCAGGCGCAGGTGGTCAACTTGCTGCTGGACCTGCAGCAAAAACTGGGCCTGACCATCCTGTTTGTGGCTCACGACCTGCGACTGGTGCGGCATGTGTCAAATCGCGTTGCGGTGATCTATCTGGGCCGGATCGTCGAAATCGGCGATAGCGAGACATTGTTCTCCGCCCCTGCCCATCCCTACAGTCAGGCGCTTTTGTCTGCCGCGCCATCCCTGAACCCGGATGATCGGGGCAAGGCCATCCCGCTTGAAGGAGAGTTGCCCTCGCCCCTGAACATGCCATCGGGCTGCCCGTTCCATGTCCGCTGTCGCCACGCATCCGAGATTTGCAGGACCGATACTCCTGCCCTGATGCCGTTCGAAAATAGCGGCCGGGTCGCCTGCCACCACGTCAAAGAGATCAACGCCCATGCCTGACCGCGCTCGGATCGTTTTAGCCCTGCGCGACGAGATGCGCACCCGTGGTCTTAATGCATTTGTTCTGCCCCGCTACGATGCGCATCAGGCCGAATACGTCGCGCCGCATGACGAACGGCTGGCCTATGTGACCGGCTTCACCGGTACTGCCGGACTGGCCATCGTGACAGGTGACACTGTCGCCATGTTTGTTGATGGACGATATGTGGTTCAGGCTGCCAATCAATGCCCGGAACCTTTGTTCTCGCATCACCATCTGCACGACGAGCCGCCTGAATTCTGGCTGGCCACCGTTGCCGAACAGGGCTGGTCCGTCGGGTTTGACGCCATGCACCTGCCGCCCGTTTTGCATGACCGCTTCACGGATGCGCTGAATGGATCGCGCGCCCGTTTTGTCGCCGTTGAAGACAACCCTGTTGACGCGATCTGGCCCAATCAGCCCGCGCCGCCCAACGGCATCATCTCTGCCTTTCCGACACAATTCACGGGTGTAGGCGCGGATGAAAAGATCTCTCAGCTTGTCGCAACCCTGCAAAGCGGCGAGGTCGATCTGCTGGTGGAAACACAGCCGGACAACATAGCATGGCTTCTCAATGTGCGCGGTTCGGATGTGGCTTATTGTCCGGTTCCACAGTCTTTTTTGTTGGCGCGTTCATCGGGTCAGGTTGACTGGTTCGTCGAAACCAAAAAATTCAGCCCAGAAATCTGCGATCATCTGCCCGACACCGTGACGCTGCATCCGCCAGCAGCATTTCTACCGACCCTTTCGGAGTTGTCGGGTCGTGGCGCGTGCGTGCAATACGATGCCGAATTTTCCCCGGCTGCGGTGCGTCTGGCCCTCGACCGGTCATCTGCACAAGGTCGAGCGGCCAGCAGTCCGCTGACGCTGTCCAAGGCCCGGAAAAATCCAACGGAAATAGAAGGCCTGCGTGCTTGTCACGTTGAAGACGCCATCGCGTGGACCGAGTTCTGTGGTTGGCTACACGCTGAGGTCCCCGCGCGAGCCTCTCTCAACAGACAAGTGACCGAGCTTGAAGCAAAAGACAAAATTCAGTCCTGCCGCCGCGACCGTGCCGGGTATCTTGAGGAAAGCTTCAATACCATTTCGGCCGCGGGTGCGAATGCTGCCATGTGCCATTACGCGACCATTCCGGAGGATGCGGCAACAATTGACCCTGAAGGGACATATCTGCTGGATTCCGGCGGCCAGTATGAGACCGGCACAACCGACGCCACCCGCAGCTTTGCCTTCGGAAAGGTCAGGCCCGATGGGTATGACCGCGCCTATACCGCCGTGTTTAAAGCGTTCCACGCCCTAGCAACACTGCGGTTTCCACCCGGCACACAGGGCCACCACATCGACGCCATCTGCCGCCGCCCTTTGTGGGATCTGGGGTTGGACTATGATCACGGAACCGGACATGGCATCGGGCATCGCCTTTCCGTACACGAACACCCGCAGCGTATAGGCAAGCCATACAACCCGGTGGATCTTGTGCCGGGTATGATCCTGTCCATCGAGCCGGGGTATTATGAGATGGGCCGGTTCGGCATTCGTATCGAAAACCTGTTCGAGATCGTCGAAGAGGACGATGGCTTCATGGTGTTTTCCAACCTCACATGGATACCGATCCAGACTGATATGCTGCTTACTGACAAGTTGTCCCAAGCGGAACGAAGCTGGCTGAACGCATATAACGCCGAGGTCCTGCGCCGGATCAGTTCGCAGCTATCACCCGCCGGGCGTGCATGGGCCGAGAGAGCCTGCGCAGCCATTGCTTGACGGGTTGTTCAGTACCTCGCAACGGTTCCAAATATTCCGGAATGGAACTTGTGCACAGGGCCCCGGCTCAAAACGGGTCGAAGCCATGTAAGAAACTTGCATGATGAGAAGACAAAGTTCAGGCTTAATCAGCGAAGTGACAGGACAGTCCGGTCATTTGTCCATCGGGTCGCTTTCAGCATATTCCAGAAGAGAAGTGACATCTGAAATCCGCGCGTGGTTGCGATCGATGACGACTCCGGTTGCCTTGAGGCGCGAAAATGCGCGGCTCAGGCTTTCGGGCTTCATTCCAAGGCGTCCGGCGATCAGCATCTTGTCATAGGGCAGCACCACCTCGCAGGCACCGCTGTCGCGATCGCAAAGACCCAGCAGGAATTTTGCCACCCTCTGTGCCCCGGTTTGCGCCTTCAGTTGCTCCAACTGCGCCACCAGTGAATGCAGGTGCGTAAATGTTGCCGCCAGTATCGAGATACCGATTTCGGGGTCTTCCTTCATCAGAGATATCAGCACAGGGATCGGGATATGCATCACCTGACAACGCGACACGGCCTCGGCAGAGACCGGATAGGGCATATTGCGCAACGCCACCGCCTCGCCAAAGCTTTCGCCCTTGGTGAAAACGCTGACCACTGCCTCGGCACCGGACGGAGACATCCGGAACAGTTTGATCCACCCAGCCAGAACCACGTGAACGGCCTGAGCCGTCTCTTCCTGCAGAAAGATGGTTTCCCCACGGTCGTATTCGCGCCAGATGGCTTGGCTCAGTAACGTATCTACATGTTGCTCTGGCAAGCTCCTGAGCAGCAAAGACTGCCGGGCAACTGCCTTTTCGGCTTCATGGGCCACGAATATTCCCCTTTTTCAGGCCGGGTCTCCGACCGGTATTTTCCTTGCTTTATGGCTATGCCAAAGCCATCGCCCAGGCACCAGCCCTTTCCCGCCCACCAACTTGACTATTGTCATGTCACGCCTCGGCCGCAGCGATTAACCTCGCTGCAAAGCCAGCAATCCGGGGAGCACACACCATGGACTACGAGCGATTTTTTAGTCAAAGCCTCGACGCATTGCGGGATGAGGGAAACTACAGGGTTTTCATCGATTTGCAACGCCACCGCGGCGCTTTTCCAAATGCGCGGCAAACCGATGGCGATATCCAGCGCGATGTGCGGATCTGGTGCTCGAACGACTATCTGGGCATGGGTCAGCATCCGGATGTGATCAACGCGATGCAAAATGCGTTGAATCGCTGCGGCGCAGGTGCGGGTGGAACGCGCAACATTTCCGGCACAACCCACGATCATGTGTTGCTCGAGGCGGAACTGGCTGACCTGCACGGGAAAGAAGCCGCGCTGCTGTTTACGTCCGGTTACGTTTCGAACTGGGCCGCGCTTGGTACACTTGCGGCGAAAATTCCTGGTCTGATCGTGTTCTCCGACGCGCTGAATCATGCCTCGATGATCGAGGGCATTCGCCACTCACGGGCGCAAAAGGTGATCTGGCAACACAACGACCTTGCCGATCTCGAGGCCAAACTGGCCGCCGCTGACCCCGATGCGCCCAAGATGATCGCCTTTGAATCCGTTTACTCAATGGACGGGGATATCGCCCCGATCAAAGAGATCTGCGACCTGGCCGACAAGTACGGGGCGATGACTTACCTGGATGAAGTTCACGCCGTTGGCCTCTATGGTCCACGTGGCGGCGGCATCGCCGAACGTGAAGGGCTGATGGACCGCCTGACCGTCATCGAAGGCACGCTTGGCAAAGCGTTCGGAGTAGTGGGCGGTTATATCGCAGCGTCGGTCGCCTTATGCGATTTCGTGCGCAGCTTCGCCAGTGGATTCATCTTTACGACCGCCCTGCCGCCGGCGATTGCAGCCGGGGCAGCGGCATCAATTCGGCATCTGAAACAGTCGAACGCCGAGCGCGGTTTGCAGAAGGCCCGTGTGGAACAGGTCCGGGCCAGACTGGATGCCGAAGGCATCCCGCATCTTCCCAACCCCAGTCACATCATTCCGGTGATGGTGGGTGATCCGGTGAAATGCAAATTCATTTCGGACACGCTGTTGGAAGAATTCGGCATTTATATCCAGCCGATCAACTATCCGACCGTTCCCAAAGGCACCGAGCGTCTTCGGATCACGCCGTCGCCCGTCCATACTGACGCAGATATCGATCATCTTGTCGGCGCACTGTCCGCGCTGTGGCAACGCTGTCAGATTGCCCGGCGGCCGATGGCCGCGCAGTGATACCGGCTTGAAAATTGTATAAAATGGCCGCCCTTTCGGGCCAGCCCCTGCCATAAATGTTGATAATTCAAAACCCCGTCAGTATGCTGGCGGGGTTTCGTTTAATGTTGCAGGGTTTCTATGCCAAATCCCACGACTCCTGACAGTAAAGTGTCCCCGAAGAAATCGTCGAGAGTTGTGCGGAGAAGGCTTCCCTCCACCCCCGGTGGATTCTCAATTAACTTCTGTCGAAACAGTACATGCGAGAGATTTGGCATCTTTCCAGACCCATTGGATGGACGAGGAAGACCGGGTCTAGGGCAAGCAAGGGGGAAAATCTCAGGCGCCGGCGAAGACCGAACGTACATCTGCCCTGCCTGCAACAGATCCAGCATTGTAAAGTCGAACCAAGCAGTGATGGAAGAGTACGCACGTCTGAGACAGCTAGCCAGGCGAACAAATCAAGTACATTGCTCAAATCCACGTTGCGATAATTTCGCAGCCTCCATGAGCTTGATGCCAAGCCGGTATCAGAAGTTTGGAAAAACTGCCAAGGGGGATCCACGCTATCGTTGCAAGAGCTGCAAGAAAACTGTGTCTGTTGGATCACCCACCAGACGCCACAAACAGACGAGCGATACAGCCTCGATCCTACGATGTCTTGTAAACAAAGTACCGCTTAGCCGGATTTGCGAGATGCACGACGTCAGCTTAAAGCAGGTCCACGGCAAGATTGACTTCTTGTATCGTCAAGTCACTGCTTTTGCGAGAGATCGGGAGAACTACCTGCATCTCTGTTTTGAGGATCAAGATCCCTATTTCGCAACAGACATCCAAACAATTCTCGTCAATTGGCCGGTCAAAAAGCGCCGAGGCACCATCCCTCTGCTGCACATGGCGACGGTGCACAAATACTCCCAGTTCGTAGTGGCGTCGACAGTTGACTATGACCCCGCTGTCGACCCGAGGGACTTGCAAGAGGCAATGGAGCAATGCGGAGACTTTGAAATCAACCGCTCCATGCGCAAACACGCTAGGCTCTGGTCGTATAAGGAGTACTCACAATCACTGGCAAGGCAAATGCCTCCAGGCCACTCCATTGATGATCTCGCAGTTGGTGGAGAATTGAAGCTGCCGGGCCACGGAACCAGAGTGCGAGGTGATGCCTTTCAATACGCACATATGATGCTAGTGAAAAAGCTGATCGGACAGCAATTCAATGTTGCCAACTACTGTTTGGATGCGGAGTCAGGCCTCGCGGCAGCGATTTGCGCGTTGAATGTAGATCTTGTCAAATCAGAACGCGTAAACGTGTTTGAGATTAGATTCGTGAAGGGTCTGACAAATGACGAACGCCTGAGATATGTTAACGAAGGGCGGCGCATGTTCCGGTACATGGAAGCAGGTTATCGTAGCTTGATCCCATTAGTGCAGGCAAAGTATCCAGAGCTAACGGATATGCAAGCCGGCATGGCAATTCAACTAAACAATATGCTCGAGTCAAAGACGTCGGAGGAGCGCATTCAAGCCTTTAATCGGGAAGGCGTGATGTGGCCATTCCACACGAAAGCTGAACCTTTAAAGATTGTTAGGTGGGCAACCCTAGCGGACAGAATGAGATGGGTCGACTTGGGCCAAATGCTTTCGTTGGCATCACTTCACCCAGTCGACTCCTATTTCAATTTTGCACGCAGGCGCGTCGCTGGTTTTGAGCGCGGGATTCCAACTGCGTCCAACCAACAGAGAATTTGGCACGCATACTCTTACTACAATCCTGAGATGGTCCCCAAGATGGCCGCTATCCTCAGATTTTACTACAACTACATGCTCGCGCCTCCTGAAAACGATAATCAGACACCGGCTATGCGGCTCGGATTGACGAAAGGCAAAATCTACCCGAGAGACCTTTTGTCATACAACTAGATGTTGTGTTCTCTGAGTCTTTACGTTTGATTCAGAGCAGTGTCGGCGATTCAGTAGTAAGTTCTGGCATAAAATCAATAATATGTGGCGGCAGCGGCCAACCAAGGAGCTTCAATAGCCCCTATGTGAAGTGAGACTGTTAGTCGTCAACGAGGGAACGCAATGAGTATTGAAAAGACCGTCTTCGCGTCCGCTAACAAAATGCGCGGGGCAATGGATGCAGGCGAGTACAAACATATCGTTCTGGGGCTGCTGTTTCTGCGCTACGTGTCCGTTTCTTTCGAGCGCTTGCACGAGAAGCTTTCAGCAGACGAGTACAGCGACCCGGAAGATCGGGACGAGTATCTGGCCGAGAATATCTTCTGGGTTCCAGAAAAAGCTCGCTGGTCTTACCTTTCCAAGAATTCGAAGAACCCTGAGATCGGCATAATGCTGGATCAGGCAATGCGCGACATCGAAACCGAGAATGAAAGCCTTAAGGGAGCTCTTCCTAAAGTATTCGGGCGCGATACGCTCGACAAACTGATCCTTTCCGGTCTCATCGATCTTTTTACAAACTTGAAGCTCGACGGAACTTCTGCCGATTTTGATTTGATCGGCCGCATCTATGAGTACTGTATTGGTGAATTCGCCTCCTCCGAGGGCAAACGAGGTGGAGAGTTCTACACACCCAAGTCCGTCGTCAACACGCTTATCGAGATGATCGAACCCACTAAGGGGCGTGTCTACGATCCGTGTTGCGGCACGGGTGGTTTCTTCGTTCAGTCAGAGAAGTTCATTGAAGCGCACCAAGGCCAGAAGTCGGATGTCGCAATCTACGGCCAGGAACGAAATCATACGACTTTTAGCTTGGCGCGGATGAACCTGGCGATCCGCGGCATCTTCGGCGATCTACGCTGGAACTCTGAGGGCACGTTGCTTCGCGATGAGTTCGCGGATGAACGCTTTGACTACATCTTGGCCAATCCTCCGTTCAACATCGTGGACTGGTCGGGTGACCTGTTGAGAGAGGATGGCCGCTGGACGTACGGAACGCCGCCCGTTGGAAATGCAAACTTCGCCTGGATCCAGCACATATATGCTCGCCTGTCCTCCACAGGCATTGGTGGTGTTGTCATGGCGAATGGATCGATGTCGTCCATGCAAAGTGGCGAAGGCGATATCCGACGCGCCTTGGTTGAGGCTGATGCAGTTGATGCAATGGTGGCTCTACCTGGGCAGCTCTTTTACGGGACGCAGATTCCCGCCTGCCTCTGGATCCTCGCAAAAGACAAATCGAATGGCATCGCCAAGGAAGCGACCCTCAGAGACCGACGAGGGGAAATACTCTTCATCGATGCGAGGACGATGGGTGCGCTGGTTGAAGGCAGCCGGAAACAGAAGGAACTGTCGGAAGAGGAGATGGCACGAATTGCTACCGCCTATCACGCGTGGCGCGGTGAGCCGGATGCCGGGGAGTACGACGATGTTGCGGGGTTCTGTAAGTCGGCCTCAATGGATGAAATCGCAAAACATAATTTCGTTCTGACGCCTGGTCGATATGTGGGAGCTGGTGCCGAGGAGGAGGATGATGAACCCTTTGAGGAGAAATTCGACCGCTTGACGAGTTTACTGCACAGCCAATTCGACGAGGGAAGCCGCCTTGAGAATGAGATAAAGGAACGATTGGCGGCGTTAAAATGACTTGGACCAAATTCAAAACGGCCGAATTGATTTCTAGAGGCGTTCTTGAAATTGGGGATGGCTACCGCGCGAAAAACTCTGAAATGGCAGAAAAGGGCATACCGTTTGTAAGAGCAGGTGATGTTGTAGGTCGCGTAAACACAGATGGGACTGATCTGCTTGGATTTGAAAGCGTTGGAAAGGCTGGTCGCAAGCGCTCAATGGTTGGCGACGTAGTCATGACAACAAAGGGAACAATAGGACGGCTAGCCTTTGTAAAAGAAGGTGATCCAGAGTTCATCTACTCTCCTCAACTCTGTTTCTGGCGCAGTTTGGATAGTGAGTTGATTCATCCGCGCTGGTTATACTTCGCTATGCGGTCAAGAGAGATGCTGAACCAGATTTCTTGGTCTGCCGGCCAAACAGACATGGCGCCCTATGTGTCGCTCACAGATCAAAGAACCGCTTTCGAAATAACCCTGCCGGCCATTCACGAACAGCGAGATATCGCCGCGATTCTCGGAGCTCTAGACGACAAAATCGAACTAAACCGCAAGACGGCTGCAACCCTGGAAGAGATGGCGCGGGCGCTCTATCGGTCGTGGTTCGTCGACTTCGACCCCGTTTGGGCCAAGGTTGAAGGGCGCGAGCCTGCTCATATGGATGCAGAAACGGCGGCTCTGTTTCCGAACCGCTTTGGAGAATGTGGGTTGCCGATGGGGTGGGAGGCCGGCGTCGTAGCCGTCATAGCTGACCTTAACCCTGAAAAACACACAAAGAAGCGCCATCCTGACGCCATTAACTACGTGGACCTATCGAACACAAAATGGGGATTAATTGATTCCACAACCAATTTCTCGTGGGTCGAAGCGCCGTCTCGCGCGAGAATGTTGCTGCGATCCGGAGACACAATTGTTGGGACCGTCCGACCTGGGAATGGCTCCTATTCATTTATTAGTGTGGACGGTCTGACGGGTAGCACTGGCTTCGCAGTATTGCGGCCAAAACATGCAGATGATGCTGAGCTAGTCTATCTCGCAGCGACAGCGCCGGAAGCAATTCAAGCATTGGCAAATTTGGCCGATGGTGGTGCCTACCCGGCTGTAAGGCCAGATGTGGTTGCTCAACAGAAACTCGTAGTTTCACCCCGCGAGATACGTAAAAAATTTGCAACTGCGGTCTCACCAATCATGTCAAAGATTGAAGCGTCTAAGCATGAAAACCAAACGCTTGCCATTCTCCGCGACACTCTCCTGCCGTGCCTGATGTCCGGTGAATTGTGTGTTAGTGCAGCCAACAAAAAAATTGAGGCTTTGGTTTGAGATTTTGGCCCGGAAAACCTCCTCTGCATAATATGGGGTTGCAGAAATACATGCGTGCACTGGCAGGTGTAGTTTGGCGAGAACAAAACAACGCCTACGAACAAGGTTTAAACCTTCAAGAAGAAACGATTACCGAATGTATGCTGCTACAAATGGCAAGAGACCTGAGTTCTCATGGCTTCCGTACAAGGCTATACACACGTGCGCGAGAAAAGGAGACCGGAGCTGACTGGGTTTGGTTCTTTAAGCATGGATCATGCAGAATAGGTTTTCGTGTTCAAGCGAAGAAACTTTACAGGCGGCATGACAAGCGAAACAACCTGCTTCCTGGGCGCTATGACGGCCATGACCTTTCAAAAAACCAAGCGCAAACATTGATTAGTCGCGCTGGCCCAAACAATCCAATTTATGTTTTCTACAACCACGAATTTGTTAGAGATCGGAGCCTGTTTCTTACCCCATATCCTGGCTTCAAGGCACCAAGCTTTTGGGGATGTAGCGTAAGTTCGGCACGGTTCGTGCAGAGCAAAAAATCGCGGTATCTGAGTAATCTGCACGGGGGGATGATCCCCTTGCACGAGCTTTTCCAAATTGGTCAGGGGTGCGGCTTGGTGAGCGGTCTAACCATGCTCGACGACACGCAAGAGATACGAGTGCATGATCGGGACCCTGATTGGCTTGAACTAGCCAGGAACCCATTTGAGATGCAATCTTTTTTGGAAACTGAGAACTTAAACGGCATCGCATACTTTGACGCCACTGACGTAAGTGAGGACCTTATTGTTTCGCATTGATTTGAACCAAAACCGACTGTCCCGTTTGTCGCGTAAGGGCTTTACCGAAATGAATCTACGCGAACGCGAGCATCTGCAAGAATGGCTCGCAAATCAACCGGATGCGCTCGGCGAAGATCTATTGATTATTCAGAAGGAATTCGACGGCTTCGCCGGTACTCGCGAGCGATTGGACTTGCTTGCATTGGACAAAGATGGACAACTTGTTGTCATAGAAAACAAACTCGATGACTCTGGGCGAGATGTAACTTGGCAAGCGCTGAAGTACACGGCTTATGTTTCCAGCCTTACCAAGGCGCAAATTGTTGACATTTATCAAAAGTATCTTGATCGGTTCTGCGGTGGTGGCAACGCCCTTCAAGGTATCTGTGAGTTTTTGGAGGTTGAAGAACTCGACGAGATTGTTCTTAACCCTGGAAACGATCAGCGACTCTTCTTCATTGCCGCCAATTTCCGTAAGGAAGTTACGGCAACAGTTCTGTGGTTGAGAGAGCATGGCGTTGATGCTCGCTGTTTCAAAGTTGTCCCCTACGTTTTTGCAGAAGAGCTTTTTGTCGACATTCAACCCGTGATACCCACACCGGAAGCCGCTGATTTCATGATTGGAATGGCGGAAAAAGAAACGGAAGCCCGGACGGCTCAAGGCACAAGGCGAAAGAGCCACAAGTTGCGCAAAGACTATTGGGCGATGGCGCTAGAAAAGATGCGCGAAGATGGCGTTTCCCTCTATCAAAACATCAGCCCGTCAGAGGATCACTGGCTAAGCGCAGGATCTGGTTTGGCTGCCTGTCCGTACAGACTGATATTTTTGAAAAAAGAGATCCGCGTTGAGTTTGCATTTGCGCGTTCAAACAAGGCCGAGAATAAGTGGCTGTTTGACGAACTACTCAAGAATAAAGAGGATTTGGAAACCGTTTTTGGAGATGAGTTGGTTTGGTTGAGACTCGACAATTACAAGGAGTCGCGCCTGTATTTTGCGTTACCGTGCGAAGGTTACCACAGGGAAGAATGGCCTGCGTATGTGAAGTGGCATTCGGAGTACAT
Source organism: Ruegeria sp. D4 (assembly GCF_056534475.1). NCBI lineage: Bacteria > Pseudomonadati > Pseudomonadota > Alphaproteobacteria > Rhodobacterales > Roseobacteraceae > Ruegeria > Ruegeria sp. D4. The sequence goes on along the minus strand of NZ_JBQFPJ010000017.1, from coordinate 66,029 downwards.
AAGTAAACTGGAGCAAGCGCTTAGCAGAACAATTGCGGACCTCAGCGTAGCGTTCAGAAATCGGAGCGATAGTAAATAATGGCGTTCTTGAGCGAAGCTGATCTAGAAGACGTTTTAATGGAAGAGCTCGGAGATCTGGGCTTTTACCTGATGCATGGCGCGCAGCTCAGTCCGGACGTCAAACCCTCCCTGCGTTCAAGCAATCGGGAAACGATACTTACGCCTGTCCTCGTAGAAAGCCTGAGGCGCATCAACCCAGAGCTGCCGTCGCCTGCTATCAAAGAAGCCTCCAAACGTGTTCTGGATGCCGTGTTCACAACCGACCTCATTCAAGAAAACAGGCGGCTGCACAGACTTTTAGTAGACGGGATCAAAATCACCTACTTCGCAGAAGGCGAAGAGCGAAATGCCGTTGTGAAATTGGTTGATTGGGGCGATGAACTCAACGACTGGAGAGCCATCAACCAGGTCGATGTGGTTGGTGTATCAGTCCGGCGACCCGATATCGTGATCTTCTTGAACGGTATGCCGCTCGTGATCCTCGAGCTAAAGGGCACTGAAGGTGCCGATATCGAGGCGGCATTCAACCAAATCCAAACCTACAAGTCCGACATCCCCGACTTGTTCCGTACGTCCCTACTGAATGTCGTCAGCGATGGTTTCAATGCGCGATATGGCTCCCTGTCGGCTGGCTTGGACCGGTTCATGGCGTGGCGCACAATTGATGGGCAAACGCTGATCCCGCCACACTCCCAGTTGGCGATTACAACGCTAGCCCGGGGTCTGTTGAGCCGCACGACCCTGTTAGACATGCTCCGATGGTATGTTGTCTTCGAAGATGAGGGAAAGGGCCCGACCAAAAAGATTGCTGGCTATCATCAATACCATGCCGTCAAAAAGGCCATGGATACGGTCCAGACGGCTCGAGCGGGCGATGGTAAGGCGGGTGTCATCTGGCACACGCAAGGATCAGGCAAATCACTTCTAATGACCTTCCTAGCCGGCCGAGTGATGCATCATCCGGGTTTGGAGAACCCAACGCTTCTCGTGCTCACAGACAGAAACGATCTCGACAACCAGCTATTCGCCACCTTTGGGCGCTGCAAAGACCTTCTTGGCGAAGATCCGGTACAGGCTGAAAGCATTGAGGACCTGCGAGAAAGGCTTGACCGGGAGGTCGGTGGGGTTGTGTTCTCGACCATTCAGAAATTCCGCCCTTCTGGAGGCGGGGAGTTTCCTGAGATTACCTCACGTTCAAATGTGATCGTTTTGGCAGACGAAGCCCACCGTACACAGTACGGGTTTGATGCAAAGCTCACTAAAGAGGGTGAGATCAAGTTCGGTTTGGCGCATCAACTAAGGAAAGCTCTTCCAAACGCTGTGTATGTTGCGTTCACAGGGACCCCAGTAGAACTTATTGGCGCAAACACACGGGGCGTATTTGGCGACTACATCGATGTGTATGATATCGCGCAAGCTGTAGAAGACGGAGCCACAGTCCCCATCTACTACGAGGCTCGGGTCGCGAAAATCGAGTTGGATGACGACATTGCTTGCCAGATAGACGAAGAGTTCGATGAGGCAACTGAAGGGCTCGAAGACGACGAAGCTAACTCTGTTGCGCGAAAATGGTCCCAGGTCGAAGCTCTTGTGGGCGCTGACAATCGGTTGGATGCAGTAGTAGCTGACATTCTGGAGCACTTCGATGCTCGGATTGAAGCCATCGATGGCAAAGCAATGATCGTTTGCATGAGCAGACGGATTTGTGTGGATGTCTACAATAGGATCGTCTCAGCTCGGCCGGATTGGCATGGTGAAACGGACGATACTGGCGCTGTCAAAGTCATAATGACCGGAAACGCTAGCGATCCAGCAGACATGCAGCCACACATAAGGTCGAAGAATCGCCAAGAGGCGATCAGGAACCGCTACAAGTCTCTGGATGACCCCTTAAAGCTCGTCATTGTTCGTGACATGTGGCTGACCGGTTTTGATGCCCCCTGTATGCACACACTGTACGTAGATAAGCCAATGAGGGGCCATGGCTTGATGCAGGCCATTGCAAGGGTAAACCGAGTGTTTCAAGGCAAACCAGCAGGGCTGGTTGTCGACTACATCGGAATTGCTGCGGAACTAAAGAACGCCTTGGCGCACTATTCCCAATCTGACCAAGCTCAAACTGGTATCGATGAAGGTGCAGCCGTTTCTGCCTTTCTGGATTGCCTAGATGTTGTTCGACAGCAGTTCCACGGTTTTGATTATTCAGTAGCGATTGGCAGTACACCGAAAAAGCGATTGTCCGTGCTACCATCGGCCATCGAGCACATACTGAAGGCTTCGGACACCTCTAACGACACGCAGAAAGGCGTAAAGCGCTTTCAAGATGCGATGGCCGCCCTGGTTCGCGCCTTCAAGCTCGCGGCAGGCAGTACTGAGGCCAAGAGCCATGCTGAAGAGATTGCGTTCTTCATGGCCGTCCGGGCTGGGCTGGAAAAACTCGATGTAGGTTCAAAGAAGGCGAAATCGGCCACTACAGATCTTGCTGTCCAACAACTTTTGAATAGCGCGGTCGCATCTACAGAAGTGGTCGATATTCTTGAAGCTTGTGGTTTTGATCGGCCGGACATCAGCGTCCTATCAGAAGAGTTTATGCTGGAAATTCAGAACGCTCAGCACAAGAACCTAGCAGTTGAGGCTTTGAAAAAACTGCTGAACGGTCAGATATCTGCAAAAACACGCAGCAATATCGTGAAGAAAGAGGAGTTCTCTACACGGCTAGAGCAGGCCATCGCACGTTACCACAATCGTAGCGTTGACGCGCTTCAGATATTGCAAGAGCTCATTCAGATTGCCAGAGATTTGCAAGACCAGCCCGACGATGGGCTGAGCGGTCAAGAAAGGGCATTCTACGACGCGTTAGCAAGAAACGAGAGCGCAGTCGAAATCATGTCGAACGAAGAGTTGCAGGTGATTGCAACCGAACTCGTTAAAACTGTCAGAAGCAATTCTGGAACTGACTGGTGGCGCAGAGAGAACGTACGGGCAAAAATGCGAGTGGCTGTAAAGAGGATCCTTCAAAGACATGGGTATCCGCCGGATCTCACAACAGAAGCCGTGAAGACAGTCCTTAGACAGGCCGAGGCCCTGGCTACAGAATTGAGCAGCGCCGATGAAGCAACGTCAGCCTAATGCCATGGCGGCTGCAAAAGAATAAGAAACTAAAAAATAGAGAAAAAAATGAAGTTCAATTTTTCAGACAATTACGAATTCGAGTCGTTCGTGAGAAAAATCGCTACCGAATGCTGGGGAACAAAGGGGTACTCTGGTCCAATCACAATTGACGGTAAAGAACGGGACGGCGTTCTTGAAAATGATCATATGATCTACTGTTTGGAAGTTACCGTTTCCAAAACTGCCAAACACACTCTTGAGGCATGCAAAAAGCTCGACGAACACGTGCGAAGGCTGCGTGGGCTTCACCCAGAAAAGGGAGTTACAGGATGGTACGTAACGCGTTTTGAACCTACGGGTGAGCAAGGAGCCATTCTTCATAGCTACCGGACAACCGTAAATCACAGAACATATGAATCCTTCTACGCAAATATGGTTGATGCAAAGGAATACCTTATCGAAAGACCCAAAAAACCTTTCGGCAGCATAAGGCATCCAACGGATGGTTCCTTCGACAAGGAGTTGAAATATACTCCAACAAAAATTTTAGACTTAAAAACAGGGGATTATACGCACACCGGGAGTATCGCTAAGAGATTTGCAAAAAGAGCTACTAGGGCTTTGATCGTTGGCGAGTTTGGAGCGGGTAAGAGCATGGCGTTGAGGGATATTTTTCAACGCCTTTCAAAGGATTATCGATCAGGCAACGATTCCCAATTTCCTGTATATATAAATTTGCGGGACCACATCGAGCAATATGACCCTGATGAATGTTTGAGACGCCATGCGTCTAGCATTGGAATGACAAACCCAGAGAAATTGATAAAGGCATGGCGCTCGGGACTAGTATATTTATTACTAGATGGATTTGATGAACTGGCTCCGCGAATAGCCACGAACTCAAAAAAACGTGCACAGGATTTGCGCAACTCCGCAATCTCTTTGGTGCGCAGACTTATTGAAGAAACACCGTCAGAAGGTGGAATCCTTTTGGCAGGAAGAAACAACTACTTCGACACCAACCAGGAACTACATGCGGCGCTGGGTCTCAGAGACAATTGGTTGCTTCTCGAACTCCATGATTTGGATGATGAAGATTTATCCAGGTTTATTTCTGATCACGGGTGGGAAGGTGATCTGCCTGATTGGGTTCCAAAGAAACCCCTATTGATATCATACGTAAAGCAAAACGACTTGTTGCTCTCCGGACAAGATGGGCAATTGGCTGAGAGTTTCGACCCAGCACTGGGATGGAATTTTCTAATCGACAAAATCTGTGAGCGTGAAGTTGGGCAGGTCTATATCGCGTTAGAGCCCAAGGAGTTACGAAGAATTTTTGGTCGCATGGCAACATTGGCCAGAAAAAAGACCGACAGGCGAGGCCCTTTAAGTTTCTCGGATTGTAGGCGAGCTTTTGTGGAGGTAACGGGCGTGGAGCCCGAAGAACGGAGCGTAACAGCAATTCTGCGATTGCCTGGAATGTCTGGCAGCCTCGCAGGTTTAGATTCATCTGACTTGGAAAGAGGTTCCAGGTTCTTTGTGGACACTGATCTTGCGGATGCACTCAGTGCAGAAGATGTACTGTCTGCCGTACAAATTCCATATGAGTTCGATGGCCAGATTTGTGATGGGGTTGCTCATCCGCTTGGTGATCTTGGGTGCCGGCTGGTATACGAATTGCTCGGACAAGACGCTGATACATTGCTCACTGGAGCGTTGAGGTTCTTTTCGGAGAACAACTCAGACGCCGCTCGAAACATGTCATCAGATCTACTTTCAATTGCGTTCGCGAATGACGCTAAAGTCCAACAAGAAGTGCTATTTTCGAACCTTTACGTTGGTAGCCTTCGCGTTGATAGCGATGCAGATTTTTCCAATGTCACCTTAGACTGCTGTGCAATTGAAACGCTCACAATCGAAGTCGACAATCCGAACCGTTTACCAGTATTCCAGGGCTGTCAAGTCGACACTCTGATGGCGCCTGAGTACCTTTTCAAGGTAGTAACCAAAAGTCTCGGCTCACATAACAGCATCGACAAGAAAGTTTGCGAGGATGTTAGTTTCGATAGTTTGCGTCAGGAAGGCGCTCCGGAGGCCTTTTTGGATTTAGTCTCGATTATCGACAAGGTGTTCCTACAATCGAGAAAAGGCCGATTAATTTCAGCTGTTTTCAGAGGAAGACCGCCAGAGCGAAGAGAAAACATCGATAGCGTTCTAGGGGCGATGAGCAAGGCTAACTGGGTACACAAGTCCCGTAGGAATGGCGTGGAGTTAATTGTTCCAAATCTATCCAAAATGGCAGAAGCAAAAACCGTAATTGCAAAAAAACTCTTCGATCACGAATTTGTTGATCAAGCTCCAAGTTAGAAAAAAGATCGGGTTTTGAAAGACGCTTCTATCGGAGCAAGTTTCTGAGCCAACTAAGGCTCAGAAATCTTCAACATTTATCGCATGGGCTGGCCCTTTCGGGCGGCTTTTTCTATCATACCAGGTAGAGGCCAAAAACCGTGACTGAAAACCCGGTCAATACCATCGTAAAGCCTCGTAGCCAGCCGGGGCTGTCCGTCAGGTCGAGGTAGCGCGCGAGGATGAGGCGCGCCTTGAGCAAAGCCAAAAGCAGGATTCCACCCCCTATTGTCGCAGGCGCCGCAGGCAGCAGGGTCAGAAGCGCGGATGCCAGGCTGAGCGCCAGTAGTCCAAGCCAGGCCTTTGTTAGCGGGTTCGGGAGCCTCCGGCGGGAGTATTTGGGAAAAGATGAAGAGGCGGCCATGATGTTCATCCCAGCAGGTAGATGACCGGGAACAGCATGATCCAAACCAGGTCGACCATGTGCCAGAACTGGGCGCCTGCCTCGACATTTCGGGGTTCATCCCGCCAGGCGACCAGCAGGAGGATGAAGGCTCCGGCCAGCACATGTGCGGCGTGAAATCCGGTCAGCAGATAATAGAAGAGAAAGAACGGGTGGGTTTCGTAGCTGATACCCTGCGCTGCTTTGCCGGCATATTCCACCCCTTTGATGACAAGGAAAACCAGTCCCAGCAGGGACGCACCCAACAGGGCCAATCGGGCGGTATTCCGGCGGGCATCCCGCCGCCAGCGCAGTGCCTGTGCGGCCAGATAGCCAGACGTGACAAGAACGATGGTGTTCAATGCAGCTCCGGTGCGGTGAAGATGCGACTGGGCTTCGGCAAATCCTGCGGGGTCAGTCAGACGCACGCCCATGAAGGCGATCAGCCCTGCCCCAAACACCAGCAGTTCACTGATGATCAGCACCCACATCAGCAATTCGCCGGGCAGTTCGTCGATCAGGGTGGTGTCTCTCATGCGCCGACCAGTTGTCGGTAGATTTGCGGCAGGGCCATTGTCAGCCGGTGCGGGTCCGGGATGACGGCAAAGCCACCCTGCCCGAACATGCGCGGGAACCAGCTTTTGCCGGTCTTGTCGATGGTGACGCCAAAGACCGAATGACCGGCACGGCGGGCTTCGCGCACGGCCATACAGGTATCCTCGATCCCGTGGCGGCCCTCGTAATGGTCAAGGTCGTTGGGTTTGCCATCGGTGATGACCAGAAGCAGGCGGCGCTTGCGAGATTGCGCGGCCAGATCGGTAGAACAGTGGCGAATTGCGGCTCCGAGCCGGGTGTAGTGCCCCGGTCGCAGCGAAGCGATACGTTGCTCGACCTTCGGCCCCATGGGTTCGTCAAATCGTTTGCAACGCTGAACGTATACGCGTTCGCGATTCAGCGAACTGAAGGCGTGGATGGCGAAATCGTCGCCGCAGGCATTCAGGCCCCAGGCCAGCGCCGCCAGCGCCTCGCGTTCTATGTCGATCACAGCGCGGCCGGCGACGGCGCTTTCGGTCGAGCGGCTGACATCCAGCAAGATCGACACCGCCAGATCGCGGGCCTCGGGGCGGGATTGCATCCAGACGCGTTCGTTGCTTTCCCCGCTTGCGAGACGGTCGGTAGCAGCCCGCACGGCGGCTTCGATGTCGAGTTGATCACCGTCCAGATGACCTCTGGTCATGACCCGACCGGGGCGCAGGGCTTCGAACTGGCGTTTGACGGCACGAATGCGGCGGGCCGTGGCGGGGTCCTTGCCGAACTCGGCTGCATCCTCGCGGATATCGGCGTCGGACAGCAGAACGTTGACGTGGTCGGGCAGGTATTGACCGGTGCGCACGTCCCATTCAGGATAGAGGATGCGGCCTGACAGGCGTTCTCGGTTCACGTCTTCTGGCGCGAGATCGAGGTGGAGTTTTAACTTGGTCGGCGGCGCCTTGGAGATCTGACCGAGGCCGATCTCCTCCTGATCGTCGGCCGCTTTCTTCGCGTTGTCGGGGTCATCATCGTCGATACGACGGTTGATGTTCAAAAACTCGGCCCAACTGAGTATTGCTTCGAACTTGTGCAGGATGAAACTGTCGCTGCGCGAAGCCTGGTCAGATTTTCGGCGCCGCGCGCGGTGGGTCTTTTCACCGGATTCTTCGGGTGGGCCTTCTGTATCCGGGTTTTCAACCTCGTTATGTTCGGAAAACCCGACGGCGCGCAACTCGGGCCACAGCGGGACCGGGCGGAAATGCTGATAGCCGCGCGGGGCGGTGAGATCGTCACTCAGTGCCAAAAGCTCTTGGGCTTGCGGTGACAGGGGCGTGGGGTCACCCAGCATGTTGCGGACAACCTCTTCGACCGCCGCCTCGAGCGGTGGCAGGCCGGGTATGTTCCGTTGATACAGAACGCCCTTGCAGAGTTCAGCGTACAGCGGGCGCAGACCGGGGGCATTTTCCAATGTCGCCTCGACCATGTGCCGGGCAGCGACCAGTGCGCGCAGGTCGCCGCGCAGAGGATCGTCTTCGTCAATTCTTGTTGCGGCATGGGCGGCAGTTGCGGCCAGCCAGACATAAAGCGCGCCGTTTGCTTCGCGCGCGGGGAATACGGCCAGCCGGTCCGGCAAGCGCAGTACTTCCCCGTCGAACGACGCGCGCGGCATCAGTTCGGTTTCGGTCGCCAGACGGCGGCGCCAGCCGAGACGGTGGCGCGAAACTTCAGGAGAGACCGGGCGCAATTCGACGCCCGGACTGCCCCCCAGTCCCCGGAAGAGGACTGCCAGCCGCCCCGCGACCTCAGAGAGGTCGACCGCGGCTCCAACATGCACCTCAGGTGCATCGAGGCGGCTGGCAAGGGTGTGCCACAGTTTCCCGATCGTTTCTTCGGGTTCCCATGGCTCAAATTCGATCCTGACCATCGGCCGGCCTCACCCAAAGACAGCCGTGACAAGATCGAGGAGCCCGCGTTTGATGTCCTCATCATCAGTCAGAGGTTCGATCATTGCGGCAAGGATGGCGCGGTCGGTGGACATGCCCTGTGCGATCAGCGTCGCCGCATAGACAACCAGACGAGTGGAAACACCTTCCTCAAGATCCTGACCCTTGAGCCCGCGCAGCTTGTTCGCCAGCCGGATCAGCGGTTTGCAGCGCTCCAGCGCCAGCCCGCTTTCCTGGGCGACAACCTCGGCCTCCATCTCGGGCGACGGGAAGTCGAACTCCAGCGAGATGAACCGCTGCCGGGTCGAGGGTTTCAGGGTTTTCAGGATATTCTGGTAACCGGGGTTGTACGAGGCCACCAGCATGAAACCGGGTGCGGCCTCAAGCTCTTCGCCCGTGCGGTCGATCGGCAGGATGCGCCGGTCGTCGGTCAGCGGGTGCAGAACGACGGTGACGTCCTTGCGAGCCTCGACTACCTCATCAAGGTAGCAGATTGCACCTTCACGTACTGCGCGGGTCAGGGGGCCATCGACCCAGACGGTCTCGCCGCCTTTCAGCAAGTAGCGGCCGATCAGGTCGGCGGCAGCGAGGTCATCATGGCAGGCCACGGTGTAAAGCGGGCGGCCAAGGCTGGCGGCCATATGGGCCACAAAGCGGGTCTTGCCGCAGCCCGTCGGTCCTTTCAGCAAGACCGGCAGGTTGTTGGTATAGGCGGCGGCGAACACATCGCATTCGTCGCCCTGGGGGAGGTAGAAGGGGGCGTCAGCCGCCCCCGTTCCCATTTGTATGGAGCCGTCCATATCCATTACTCCGCAGGTGTTTCGGCTGCGCCGGGTTCAATGATCTCTTTCCGGGGAACCCAGATCGAGTAGATGAACAGCAGCGCACCAAGGACCACGACCAGACCAGAACCAAGACGCATCCAGTAGAAGATCTCGATCTGATCCTGCACATCCATGAAGTAGTCACCGACCACCCGTTGCATGTGAGTCTGAACAGTACCGGCAAAGGTCAGCACGAAGGTCATGAAGACCATGCCGCTGGTCATCAGCCAGAAGGACGCCATGTTGAGAACCTGATTGTAGGGATCGCGGTTCTTGAGGATCGGCATGGCATAGCTGAAGATCGCCAGGTTGAGGCAGACATAGGCACCGTAGAAGGCAAGGTGACCGTGAGCCGCGGTGATCTGTGTGCCGTGGGTATAGTAGTTCACCCCGTGCAGCGTGTGCAGGAAGCCCCAGACACCGGCACCGAAGAACGCCAGCGTGGCACAGCCCAGCGACCACAACAGGGCGGCCTTGTTGGGGTGGTCACGGCGGCCCTTCCAGACCATGACGAAGGCAAAGGCCATCATCGCGAAGAACGGGATCACCTCGAGGCTCGAGAAGATCGAACCGATCCACTGCCAGTACGCAGGCGTACCGATCCAGTAGTAGTGGTGGCCAGTGCCGAGGATGCCTGAGAACAGGGCCGCGGCAACGATGACATAGAGCCATTTCTCGACGATCTCACGGTCAACGCCGGTCAGCTTGAGCATCAGATAGGCCAGGATCGAGGCCATGATCAGTTCCCACACACCTTCGACCCACAGGTGGACAACGTACCACCAGTATTGTTTGTCCAAGGACAGGTTGCCGGGGTTGTAGAAAGCGAACAGGAACAAAAGCGCCAGACCCCACAGACCCAACAAAAGGATGTTGGTGATAGCGGTCTTTTTGCCCTTCAGAACGGTCATCGACACGTTGTATAGGAAGATCAGCGCAGCCACGACGATACCCGCCTTGACCCATTTGGGCTGTTCCAGGAACTCGCGCCCTTCTTTGCCCAGCAGCCAGTTGCCTTCGAACAGGTTGAAGACATAGGTCACGACCACGCCCAGCGTGCCGACGACCAGAATGATCAGCTGCAGATAGGCCAGCTTGGGCGAGTGGATCTCGCGCTCGGCCTCTTCCGGGATCAGGAAGTAAGCAGCGCCGAAGAAGCCCAGGATCAGCCAGACGATCAGCGAGTTGGTGTGAAGCATCCGCACGATATTGAACGGCAGAAGCTCACTCAGGAAGTTTGGCGATACATAGATCAGTCCGGCCAGCAGGCCGCCGATCACCTGGATCGCGAACAGGCCTATTGCCACTGCGAAGTAGGCGTAGGCGATTTTTTGGGATTCGTATTTCATTGTCCTTGTCCCTTTCTCAGCCTGCCTCGTTGGGCGGCCAGCCCTGAGCGTCGATATTGTCCGTCCAGATCAGGAAGTTGGTCAGGTCGCGGAGTTCTTCGTCGCTGAGGTTGAAATTGGGCATCTGTCGGCGACCGGGAATGCCGGTCGGCTGCGCCTCCATCCAGCCCTTGAGGGATTCAAAGGCTGATTCCGGGTCGTCCAGCACCCCCCAACGGGTCATCACGTTACCGACTTCCGGGGCGAAGTAGGCCCCTTCGCCGAGAATCGAGTGACAGTTGATGCAGGCGTGTTTTTCCCAGACGTGCTTGCCGCGAACCACACTTTCGTCAAGCTTTGCCGCGTTTTCGGAATTGACGATATACAGGTGGGAATGGGCCGACAGGGCCAGAAAGATTAGAATGAAGAACAGTGACCCGCCATAGAATATATTGCGAGCCATGCTCTTTGTCATGACTTCTCGCATCGCGCTCTCCTTTGCGCAGATTAGCTAGTTTGCTCAGAATGGCGGGTGGGTCATGGTATCGCCTTAACGAAAGTCAAGACTTGCGACAGGAAATCAGATTCAGTTTGAGTGCCCCAGCCGTGGACCCGTCAGCGCAGGCCACATGGCGATCAGATACAGCACAAAGGCGCTGACCCAGAGACCATCGGACAGCAGCATCGCAACTAGATAGCCAGATTCCATATCCGCCGCGATCCAGCGCGAGATCGCTGCCGCGGCCATCAGTCCATAGGCCACGACCATCGGGCCGGGTGCGATCAGATCCCGTCCGCTGTGCCCCAGCGCAGCTCGGCTCATGACCGCAAGGGTCATGCCGCCCACGCAACCGATGCCCAGAACGTGCAGCGCAGCAACCTCGTTGCCGAAACCCAATGCCGCAAGCCCCCAAAGAATCAGCCCCAGCGCCAGCATTCCAAGTCCCAGGTGCAGCGCGAGCAGGATTGGCTGCCGCGCGGACCAGATCATGCGCCAGCGCAACATGCGCAGGATTTGCACACCGCCAAGGGCCAGCCCCAGCACTCCGGCCGTGCCCGTCGCGCCCAATACCAGAACGCCACAGGGCAGAACCAAGGCCAGAATCATGCCCGCCTTGTCCAGGCCCGCCACCGAGACCGGCCAGTTCGCCTCGGGCTCTCCGGCGCGTTTCATTGCATTGCGTGTAAAGGCGGGAGTGATCCGGCCCCCCAGAATGGCGATCATCGCACAGAGTGTCAGCAAGCCTGCTCGCAGACCTGTTTGCAGTGTGTCGCTTGTAATACCAGCCCATTCCAGATGGGTCAGCAGGTTCGCGACCCAGATGAGGCTTAGCAGCAGGAGAAACACCATGTTCTGCGGCTTGGGACGGCGGATGAGCAGTGTGGCGATCTTGGCTGCCAGAATTGGCACAAAGGCCAGATCCAAAACCGCGACCACAAGCGGCGGCAGTATCCCGGAAAACCACATTGCCATCCGGCCGGCCAGCCAGACCCCTGCCGCCAGTGCGATGAAGCGAGCCCGCGCGTCGGGCGCACCGGTCCAGTTCGGCACCGCGGTCAGGAAGAACCCTCCCAAAGCTGCTGTGGCATAGCCGAAAATCATCTCATGCGCGTGCCACATAGGCGGTGTCATGCCGTAATCCGGTGCCAAATACGGCACCGCCAGCCACAGCCCCCAGACAAGGCCGACAAACAAGCCGTAGAGACCTGCAGACAGGAAAAAAACTCGGAATCCTTCACCAAAAATACGGGTGATGATCGTGGGCATTTCTGCTCTCCTAGACCGTTTTGCCACACGTAGCAGCCCGGCGGCCCGGATGACTTAACCAAAATCAAAACCGTCGCAAAACATGACCCGGAAACACCTCTTTTATTAGGAATTATTTTTGCATTTCAGTCTGTGTACAAACCCGTTTCCGTCCCTTCCGTTGACTTTGGTCAAGGATAACATCTCCGTGATGTTTCAGTCTCCAGCCTGCCTCACCAGCAAATGGAGAGTGATCATGTCACTTGGAATCAGCTACAACAAAACTGGCCGCGCCTTTGGGGTCGGTTTGGCGATGCTGCTGGGCAGCGTCGCTGCACCAGTCTTCGCCGAAGAGCCAACATTGAGCGACGAAGCGTTTGAATCGTCCAAACAGCTCTATTTCGAGCAATGCGCAGGTTGCCACGGCGTTCTGCGTAAAGGCGCCACAGGCAAAAACCTTGAACCCCACTGGAAGAAAACCGCAGCCGATGGCACCGTGACCGAAGGCGGCACCCTCGCGCTTGGGCAGGAACGTCTTGAAAAGATCATCGCCTGGGGGACCGAAGGCGGCATGAACAACTTCTCGGACATCATGACCGAGCAGGAAATCAAGGACATGGCGACATACATTATGATGGAGGCCCCCAAGCCGCCTGAGATGTCGCTGGAACAGATGAAAGCGACACGCAAGGTCTATGTCGAAGAAGCCGACTATCCGACCGAACCGCTGCATGGCCGCAACTGGGAGAACTTCTTTGTCGTCATCGAACGTGACGTAGGTAAAGTGGCCGTGATCGACGGCGACACCAAAGAAGTGCTGACACACATCCCGACCGGTTACGCTGTCCACGTTCTGAAAGCATCCGAACACCACAGCACTACCGAACCGGAACATCCGGGCCGCTTCTGGTACACCATGGGCCGCGACGGCAAGATGACCAAGATCGACCTCTGGCAGAAACCTGAGAATATGTTGGTTTCCGAAGTCAAGATTGCCTATGACGCCCGCGATGTGGCCGTTTCCGGCGATGGCAAATACGTCATCGGTGGTGGTTACTGGCCGCCGCATTTCGCAATCGTCGATGCCCAGACCATGGAACCGGTCAAAGTTGTATCGACACGCGGCGTGAACGTGGACGGGGACTATGTGGAAGAGGCCCGCGTGGCCGCAATTTACACCACACCGAACGAGCCAACCTGGATTGTCGCGATCAAGGAATTGGGTCAGCTGTGGCAGGTCGACTATACCGACCTTGAGAACCTGCGGATCGACAAGATCGACAGTGCCAAGTTCCTGCATGACGGGTTCTTCGACCCGACAGGCCGTTACTTCCAGATCGCCGCGAACGCGTCGAACAAGATGGTTGTCGTCGACACCGAAACTCACAAGCTTGAGGCGATGATCGACACGGCCGCGTTGCCGCACCCCGGCCCGGGTGCCAACTGGGTTGACCCGAATTGTGGTCCGGTTGCTGGTACAACCCACCTTGGTGTTGGTGCCGTGACCGTCTGGGGCAACGACCCAGAGAACCGTCCGGACGATGCCTGGAAGGTCTGCTACGAAGTGGAAACCGACGGCCCCGGCCTGTTTATCCGCACGCACCCGAATTCGGATTACATCTGGGCTGACCAGACCAAACATCCGGAACCGGAAATTCAGCAGTCCGTTCAGGTCATCTCGAAAGAGACCGGCGAGATCGTGAAAACCATCCAGATCACCGAAGATGAAGGCAGCGCTGCTGTTCACTTCGAGTTCAACGCGGATGGTACCGAGGTCTGGGTTTCCAAATGGAACCTGTCGGATTCGAAAGAACCCAACGGTCAGATCGTGATCTTCGACGCCAAGACGCTGGAAGAAATTGGCCGCATCGAAGGGCTTTATGCCCCGACCGGCAAGTTCAACGTCTACAACCGTTCGAACCACGTCACCTGACGGGATCGCATCCAGAACCGGAAAGGGCGGGCCCCTCGCCCGCCCTTTCCTCGTTTGACCTATCAGCCAAACTCACCGGCCTGCCACACAAGGCCTGACAAGACAGCCATAACGGAGCACGGATATGACCTCCGAACCGGATAAAAAACCACCGATCTGGCGCCGGTATTTCCTGTGGGGAATGCCCGTGGCCGGTCTCGCTGCCGCCTTTGCTGCAGGCATCATCTTCTGGGGCGGCTTCAACACCGCCATGGAAGCGACCAACACCGAGAAGTTCTGTGTCTCGTGTCACGAGATGCGCGATTATATTTACACCGAATACACCGGCACGATCCACGATGTGAACCGTTCCGGCGTGGGCGCGGTCTGTTCAGACTGCCACGTGCCCAAGGACTGGACCCACAAGATCATCCGCAAAATCCAGGCCTCCAAAGAGCTTTATGGCAAAATGGTCGGGACCATCAGCACCCCAGAGAAATTCGAAGCCAAACGCATCCATCTGGCGATGAACGAATGGGAGCGGATGAAGGCTACCGACTCGCGCGAGTGCCGTAACTGCCACGATTTCGAATCGATGATGCCCGAATTCCAGAAACCCCGCGCCCGTCAGCAGCACCTGAACGCGATGGAAACCGGTCAGACCTGTATCGATTGCCACAAGGGGATTGCGCACTCGAACATCCGGGACCGTGCAACCGACGAGTATCTGGAAGAGCTGGAAGCCCCGAACCCTGCGTTTGTCCGGCCGATCCCGCCAGAATATCTAGCCAGCCTCGAGAAGATCGAAGCCCTTGAAGCTGCCGAGGCCGACGCGGAAAAAGCCGCCAAACAAGCCCAGCAAGAGGCTGTTCAGGCCCAGATTGCGGCCGCTGTTGACGCCGCTGTGGCGGAAGAACGCGCCAACGCTGCGGGAGAGGCCTCGGCCGCGCCTGCGGGCGGCGGTGGCAGCGACGTCGCTTCGAACATCGACTGGAATGCCGTGGCCAGTGCGGACCTGAAACTGTTCTACCCCGGTCAGGCGTCGTTCGAATGGGTGCAAAACGGCAAGACCCACGGCGGTGCCCGTCCGCTGACCAAGGGGGGCGATCAGTGTTCGACCTGTCACGCCAAGGAACTGGACACCATCGGAAACAAGATCGTTGCCGGTGGCGAACTGGAACCGACCCCGATCCCGGGCAAACGTGGGGTGATCGACGCAACCGTTCAGGCGGCGCATGACGATGAAAACCTCTATATCCGCCTGCAATGGCCGGATGCGGGCCATAGCCCTGCCCCGTTCGTTGATGGCGGCAAAATGGACCCCGACAACCAGATCAAGGTCGCCATGATGATCACCGGCACAGATATTGAACTGGGTGATCAAGTGGGTTGCTGGGCTTCATGTCACGCCGACAACAGCTACATGCCCTTTGACCCGGGTGCGGATGCCATTGCCGCCAATGGTGATGTTACGGGACGGCTGACCGCGCAGGACACGGTGACCAAATACATCAGCGAAAGCCGCACCGAGGTTGAAGTCAAGGGCCGCGGTGGCAAGCCCCTGGGTGGTTGGGACAAGCTGCAGTCTGCCGAGCAGATTGAGCAATACCTGGCCGACGGTGCCTATCTTGACCTGATGCGGGTCTATGCTGATGGCAGTGCAACCAACGGCTATCTGCTGGATCAGCGCGTGGTCAATGACGGTGAAATCGCCGCCTCGGCCGAGCTTTCCGGCGGAACGTGGACTGTCGTGTTCACGCGGCCGTTGAACTCCGGTGCGCCGGGTGATGTGCCGCTGGAACCCGGGCAGACCTATACGGTCGGCTTTGCAATCCACGATGACTATGCCAGTGCGAGGTTCCACCATGTGACGCTGAACACCAGCCTCGCGCTGGACGACGACAGCGCGAATATCAACGTGGTGAAACAGTAACGGTTGGGGCCGGAGGATCCGGCCCCTGACCTTTCAGAAAGGAGATTGGATCATGAAAACCCAAAGACTTCTTCCTGCACTTTTGTTTCTGGCATCACCGGTGCTTGCGGCCGACGAAGACACAGCCGCAATCTGCGCCGAGGCCGAAGAACGTTATGTCGAATTGTTCGACCAACCATCGTCAGCCGTTGAGGACGCCGAAGTTGTGTTGATGTACAAATACAATTTCTGCCCTGCCGAACTGACGGTCAAAGCAGGAACCACGGTCCGCTGGGTGAACGTGGACAAACGCACCAGCCACAGCGTGCTGCTGAAAGACGGCAGCGAACCTGAAAGCGACCGGCTGTTTCCCGAGGAAACGGTTGATCTGACCTTCCTCACCCCGGGGCCGCAGGACTATCTGTGCGGTCCGCATTGGGAGACACAGAACATGATCGGAATGATCACAGTAGGTCCCTGAGCAGAAGCAGACATACGGGCAGAAGTAAGGAGCGCGGATGCAAATCCCGCGCTCCTTAACTTATGTCAAGGAGGTTGAACCGCGAATGCGCCAACCTGCCGTCATGACACGCCCGGTTCACCCAGCAACGTCCCGTAATCACACTGGATTCGCGCAGGAAACACCGGGTTCCGACGACATTCAGGACAAGTGAGTTTGCACATGAGCGGTAAGGTTTTTCTGATTGGTGCCGGACCGGGTGATCCGGAGCTGATGACCCTGCGCGCCCTGCGGATGCTGCAACAGGCGGATGTGGTGGTCTATGATCGATTGGTCTCGGACGAAATCCTTGCCATGCACACCGAAGGGGCACGACTCATACCTGTCGGCAAAGCCCCGAAATGCCACACTGTCCCACAAGACCGCATCAACGAAATCCTGCTGGAAGAGGCCCGCGCTGGCCATACTGTGGCGCGCCTGAAAGGCGGCGACCCGATGATTTTTGGCCGCGGTTCGGAAGAGGCCGCCTATCTGGTGGACCACGGCGTCGAGGTCGAATACGCGCCCGGAATTACAGCGGCACAAGGCGCGTCTTGTTCAACGGGCGTGCCACTGACCCATCGGGGCCTTGCGACCTCAGTCCAATATGTCACCGGGCACCGGCAGGCAGACAAGGTTCTGGATCTGGACTGGAAACGTCTGGCCGACCCGGATTCGACGCTGGTGGTTTATATGGGCGTTGCCAACATCGGTCAGATCGCCATGGGTCTGATGACCGAAAACCTGCCCGGATCGACCCCTGTTCTGGCCGTCGCCAAGGCCACCACCCGCGCAGAACGCCGCCTTGTTTCCCGGCTGGATCGGTTGGCTGCGGATGTGCGTCAGGCGGAACTTGCGGCCCCTACGCTGTTCATCATCGGTCAGGTCGTTTCGCTATATTCCGAGCGACCCGTGGCTGAGTTATTGGAACAGGCTCATGGCTAGGCTAGGTCGCCAAAATACCGCGCCGGCCCGCAATAATCCGCAGTCAGGATGGGCCGGGCGCACCGTTCTGACCATGGCCGTGCTGGTGGCAACCTCGGCAATTGCCGCCGATACGCTGGACCCCAACGCTCTGAAGCGGCTTGTCCATCAGGATTGCGGATCGTGCCACGGGTTGTCTTTGAAGGGGGGCCTAGGCCCCGATTTGCGTGCGGGAACTCTTGCACATTACGACGCCGAAGTTCTGACCGGCGTCATCCTTGACGGAATCCCGGACACCGCGATGCCGCCCTGGCGCCCCTTGATCACAGAAGAAGAGGCCGAGTGGATCGCTCGCTACCTGCTGGAACCGGAGGCACAATGAAACAGCTCATCCTCGGCCTTGCCGCAACCCTCATGATGTCCACTGCGCAGGCGGAACCCACCGCCACCGGCGACCTCGGGCTGGTGATCGAACGGGCGCAGGGTTCAGTCCTGCTGGTCGATCAATCCGAGCGCACGGCGCTGGCCCGGATCGAAGGCCTGGGCGATCTGTCTCATGCGTCGCTGGTCTATTCGCCCGACGAACGTTTTGCCTACGTGTTCGGCCGCGATGGAGGTCTGTCCAAGGTCGACATCGTCACCCGCCAGATTGCCAATCGTGTTGTACAGGCGGGCAACGCCATCGGCGGCGCAATCTCTGACGATGGTACGCTGGTGGCAGTGTCCAACTATGAACCCGGCGGCGTGCGCGTGTTCGATGCCGATACGCTTGAAATGGTCGCAGACATTCCGACCGGCAGCAAAACCATCGGCCTGGTTGACGCGCCCGGTCGGCGGTTCGTGTTCACCATGTGGGACACGGGTGAGACCTGGATAGCCGATTTTTCCTCAGGTACGCCGGAAATCACCAAAATCCCCGATATGGGTGAAAACCCCTACGACGCTTTGATAACCGCAAATGGCCGGACCTATATCACAGGCCTGTTTGGCGAGGATGGCTTAACGGCGTTGGACCTCTGGGCTGACACCCCGCAACCCATCCGCGTGCTGCCCGATTACGGGCGCGGGCAAGAAGAGATGCCCGTCTACAAGATGCCCCATCTTGAAGGTTGGGCGCTGACCGGTCGTGAATTCGTTCTGCCCGCTGTTGGCCATCACGAGGTCTTGTGGATCAACGCCGATACCCTGACCGAGACCGGGCGTACCCAAACCCATGGCCAGCCGGTCTTTGCAATGGCGCGGCCCGACGGGCGGCAAGTCTGGGTCAACTTCGCCCACCCGCTGAACGATACGATCCAGGTCATCGACAGTGTCAGCAAGGACATCATCCACGAATTCAAACCCGGCCCCGCCGTACTGCACATGGAGTTCACGCCGCGCGGTCATGAGGTCTGGATCAGCGTCCGGGATGCCAACAAGGTCATGATCTACGACACGCAAACATTTGAAAAACTGCGTGAAATCGAAGCGGACAGCCCATCGGGCATCTTCTTCACCGCCCGCGCGCACAGAACAGGCCTGTAACCCATGTGCCATATCACCGACCCGATCGATCGCCACCTTCTGGATGATTTCCAGCGCAACTTTCCAGTCACCGAACGCCCTTTCCAAGTTGTGGCCGACACACTGAAGCTCAGCGAGGCCGATGTGATCGACCGGCTGGCCCGCATGCGGGCGGCAGGCCGGATCACGCGTGTCGGGGCGACCATCGCGCCCGGCGCGGTTTCCGCAAGCACGCTGGCTGCGGTTGCGGCACCTGAGCACCGCATTGAAAAGATTGCTGCCCTGATCGACGCGGAACCGGGCGTGAACCATAACTACCAGCGGGAAGATGATTGGAACCTCTGGTTCGTCGCCACCGGGCCGGATCGCGCACATGTCGACAACACGCTGGCCCGGATCAGAAAAAAAACCGGACTTCGCGTTCTCGACCTGCGGCTGGTGCGCCCCTTCAACGTAGATCTGGGGTTCCGCATGTCCGGTGGCGCGCGACGCGTTCCCAGCGCGCGTCGGATCGACCGGTCGGCCATGCAGGACGGTGACCGTGATTTGCTCCAGTCACTGAGCTCGGGCCTGTCACTTGTCGGTGACCCTTACGCGGCGCTGGCCCGGTCGCTGGGTCGAGAGCCCGAAGATGTAATGACGCGCATTCGCTGCCTGCACGAGGCGGGCATCATCTCGCGTTTGGGCGTCATCGTGCGTCACCGTGCACTCGGATGGTCTGCCAACGCGATGGTCGTCTGGGACCTTCCCGCCGATCAGATTGACACTGCTGGACCGGCCCTTGCGGCCCATCCCGGGATCACCCTGTGTTACGAACGCAATCCGGTCGAGGGGGTCTGGCCCTATCGGCTATATTCCATGATCCACGCCCGCTCGCGGAGCGAAGCGTATGAGGTGCTGGCTGGCGCGACCGAGCTTCAGGAGCTGACCGGTGCGCGGCACAAGGTTCTGTTTTCGACCCGCTGCTTCAAACAGACCGGCGCGCTGATCCAACCGAAGGAGTCCGCCGCATGACACTCGACGCAATTGATCGCAGAATCCTGAACAGGATGCAGGACGACCTGCCATTGGTACCGAACCCCTACGCCGCCGTGGCAGACGCGTTGAGCATATCTGAAAGCGATTTGCTGAATCGCCTGTCCCGGATGAAGAAAGAGCGTGTGATTACCCGGTTTGGCCCGTTCTTCGACGCAGCCGCCATGGGGGGGGCTTTTTGCCTCTGTGCCATGGCTGTTGAACCCGAGAATTTCGAAGCCGTCCTAACCAAAGTCAATGCGCACCCCGAGGTGGCCCATAATTATGAACGCACGCACCGGCTGAACATGTGGTTCGTTCTGGCGACCGAAACACCTGAAGGGATTGCAACAGCGGCCGAGGCAATCGAAAGGGAAACCGGGATCGCCGTCCTGCAGTTCCCCAAACTACAGGAATTTTTCATAGGCTTCCGGGTGGCAGCATGATCGACGCAAAAGACAGAGAGATCATTGAGGCTTTGCAAGGCGGCCTGCCGCTGGTCCCTGCCCCCTATGCCAGTGTGGCCGAAACCCTGGGCATGGACGAAGACGCCTTGCTTTCTCGGCTTGCGGGTCTGAAATCGCGCGGGGTGATCCGCCGTATCGCTGCGGCACCCAACCACTACAAGCTGGGCATGACGTCGAACGGAATGACCGTGTGGGATGTGGACGACAACCGTGTTGCCGAACTGGGCGCAGAAATCGGCGCGCTGCCCTATGTTACGCACTGCTATGAACGCCCGCGCGCCCTGCCCGACTGGCCCTATAACCTTTTTGCCATGGTCCATGGTTCGGACCGGACCGAGGTCGAAGAAAAGCGGGCAGAAATCACGGCCATTCTGGGCGACGCCTGCCGCGCCAAAGACATCCTTTATTCTACACGCATCCTGAAAAAAACCGGGCTGCGTCTGAAGTCCAAAGAGCAATTGAAAGGCTGAAACATGTTCCGCCTGACCGAATACATGCATCAACTGGTCAATCCGACGCCGGTGCGCAAACGGCGTCCGGGTCCGGTGAAGCCGGTGGTGATCTGGAACCTGACACGGCGCTGCAACCTGAAGTGCCGCCATTGCTACACCGTCTCGGCGGATGTGGCCTTCCCGGGTGAGCTCAGCCACGAGCAAGCCATGGTTACCCTTGAGGATCTGGGCCAGTTTCGCGTCCCGGCCCTGATCCTCTCGGGTGGGGAGCCGCTGGACCGGTTCGACTTCTTCGACATCGCGAAACGCGCCCGCGATCTGGTGCCGATGCTGGCGCTGTCGACAAATGGAACGCGGATTTACGACGAAACCGCTGACATGATCGCCGATGTGGGGTTCAGCTATGTCGGCATCTCGCTGGACGGGATCGGGGCCACGAACGATTGGTTCCGTGGGGTCAAGGGTGCTTTTGCCGACGCCCTGCGCGGCGTACGTGAATGCAAGAAACGCGGCATCAAGGTTGGTCTGCGTTTTTGCCTGACCGAAGGGACCCAGCATCACCTGCCCGACCTGCTGAAACTGTGTGACGACGAGGGAGTGGACAAGTTCTACTTGTCCCACCTGGTCTATGCCGGACGTGGCGACAAGAACCGGGGCGAGGATGCCGAGCATCTGCTCACCCGCAAGGGATTGGACCTGTTGTTGGAGCGCGCATGGGAGGCGGCCTCTGGAGGGCGACCGCTGGATATCGTCACCGGCAACAACGACGCGGATGCCGGGTATTTTCTGAACTGGGTACGTTCGCGTTTCGATGCAGAGAAAGAGGCGCATGTGCGCGAACATCTTGCCGCATGGGGTGGCAACTCCAGCGGTCTGGGTGTTGCCAATATCGACAATCTCGGTCGCGTGCATCCCGACACTTATTGGTCCGACTACACGGTCGGCAACGTGAAGACAAAATCGTTTTCAGAACTTTGGACCAGTGATGACCCGATGCTGGCCATGCTGCGCACGCGCCCCCGCCCGCTGAAGGGGCGCTGTGGCGCCTGTCAGCTGAAGGATGTGTGTGGCGGCAACACCCGCATTCGCGCCTTGCAACTGACCGGCGATCCCTGGGCCGAAGATCCGGCCTGCTATCTGTCAAATCAAGAAATCGGCGTGGACGACGCGGGCGAACGTCTGCAGGTCACGCCGTTCCGGGGGAAACGTCATGATCCGGCGCATCAGTTCTTTTGATAATGGGCGTTCTGTTCACCCAGCACCTGTGCGGGTGGTGAGTTCTGAAGCCTCCGGCGGGAGTATTTGTAAAAAGATGAAGATCGGGGTCTTGTGTTCGATCCTCAGTGTCGGGGCGGCATGGGCGGATGCGCCTTCAGACTATGCCGAGCATTGCGCATCGTGCCACGGTGAGAGCCGTCTGGGCGGTGTGGGTCCGGCGCTGATCCCCGAGACCTTGAAACGCATGCGCGGCCCCCGTGTTGCCGCAGTAATTGCCGAAGGGCGGGCGGCGACACAGATGCCGGGGTTTTCGCATGAGCTTGACGCCTTGCAGATCGAGGAATTGGCAGGTTGGCTGAAATCGCCGCTGGAGACCGACCCGGAATGGGGTGAGGCCGAGATTATGGCCAGCCGTGCTCTGGACGAGGATTACACATCGGTTGATGCCCCTGTCTGGGACAGTGACCCCATGAACATCACGCTGGTCGTTGAAACTGGCGATCACCATGTCAGCGTTCTGGATGGTGACACTTTCGAGGTTCTCGACCGGTTCGAGACACCCTTTGCCGTGCATGGCGGGCCAAAGTTCAGCCCCGACGGGCGATATGTCTTCATCATGTCGCGCGACGGCTGGGTGCAGAAATATGACATCTGGGCGTTGAAACAGGTGGGTCGTGCGCGCGCCGGCCTGAACAGCCGTAACATCGCTATGTCAGGCGATGGCAAATGGGTGGCCGTGGCAAATTACCTGCCCAACACCCTGACCTTGTTGTCGACAGAGGATCTGTCGGTTGCAAAGGTCATCGAGATCAAAGGCAAGAAGGGCAAGGGCAGCCGTGTTTCGGCCGTGTATCAGGCTCCGCCGCGCGAGAGTTTTGTTCTGGCGCTGAAAGATGTGCCCGAGATATGGGAGGTCTTTTATGGCGCCAACCCGCCGCAATCCGGGCTGGGTCATGACTTCCGCATCGAAGGGCAGTTCAAGAACCCTGACCCCTTCCCGGTGCGCAAGATCACGACGCCGGACTACCTGGACGACTTCTTTTTCGATCAGAGCTACGAATACGTCATGGGTGCGTCCCGCGATGGTAAAGGCGGGCAGGTGATCGACCTGGTCATCGGTCAGAAAGTGGCCGATCTGGACCTGCCGGGGATGCCGCATCTGGGGTCGGGCATCACTTGGCAGCACGGTGATACAACCGTGATGGCCACTCCACATTTGACCGATGGCACCGTGTCGGTGATCGACATGCAGACATGGGAAACCGTCAAGCGGATCAAGACCGATGGGCCCGGGTTCTTCATGCGCAGCCATGAGAACTCACCCTACGTCTGGGCCGACGTGTTCTTTGGACCCAACAAGGACGCGATGCATGTCATCGACAAGCAAAGCCTTGAAATCATAAAGACTCTGCGACCTGCTCCGGGCGAAACCGTGGCCCACGTGGAATTTACCAAGGACGGCAGCCATGCGTTGGTTTCGATCTGGGAGGATGACGGCGCGGTGATCGTCTATGATGCGCAGACGCTGGAGGAAGTTCGCCGTCTGCCGATGCGCAAACCTTCGGGGAAATACAATGTCTGGAACAAGATCACCTTCTCGGAAGGCACCAGCCACTGAGGGCAGATGGTCGGTTTGGAAACTGGCCATACTGCTGTACCCGGCCACCGCACTGACCGTGGCCATCAACCTGTTTTTGCTTGGCCTGATCCTGCACAGCGCCGGGTTCGGCGCGATTGAACCAGTTCCGGCGATCCTTTGGTCGATTCCTTTAGGGATTCCAGCGACATGGCTGGCCGGGCGCTGGCTGCGCGGGTTGATGGACGAGGCCGATGAATAGGTGCAAAATTTCTCGGACCTGACCTAAGTCAAGTTTCTGCTTGAGAGAATCCCATAGGGTTCGGGAAAGAACGCCGAGTTGGATTCTCAATGCCCACCTTCCGCCCTCCGCATAGCCTGTTTGATCGCGTGTCCCGCGCGGTGTGCGGTTTGGTGGGCATATTCCTGTTGCTGTTACAAATGCTTGGCCCGGCACTGGCGAGTTCCGGCGACAGCATGTGGATCGAGATCTGCTCGGAGGCAGGGGCGGTCTGGGTTGAGGTTGATCTGGAAGAAGATACCGACGACCCGACCGCGCCCTGTCCGAAATGCGCCGATTGTGCGCTTTGCGCGGTGACGACGGCAGCGCCGCTGCCAGACCTGCCGCTTGTCGCGCAGGCCGGAGATGTGCGGCTTGTCCACGTTGCGAACCAGAGCCTGTGCGATTTGCACAGCCCGAAATGGCTATGGCCCGAAACCCGGGGTCCCCCGCATTTGACCAAAGAAGAATCTGAACGCGCCCTGCGCGCGTCCATGGCATCCACCCAAGTATTCGGAGGTGCGCCATGGTCGTAAGTCGCGCAATCCATTTCCTGCTGGCCTTCACCCTGTCCTGCCTGATGGCGATCAGCGCGCATGCCGACAGCCTCGCCAGCTTTCTGCCCGAAATTGCTCCTGCCGATCTGGTTCCAGCAGCCGATGCCTTTGGTCCGGTCCGCGATGACATACCCGTTGCCCCGGTTTTGAAGGGGGGCGAAACGGTTGCCTGGGCTTTCCTGACGTCTGACTTCGTCGGCACCACCGGTTATTCCGGCAAACCCATTCACGTGGTGGCGGCCATCGACAGTGACGCGGTTCTGACCGGTGTGAAACTGGTCAAACACTCGGAACCGATCGTTCTGATCGGCATCCCCAATTCGCGCATGGTCGAGCTGACCGAAGGCTATGCCGGCCTGGACCTCAAGCGTGAGGCCGAAACCGGCGGTGAAGGGCATGACCTGGACATCATCTCGGGCGCGACCGTGACGATCATGGTGATTGACGACAGCCTTGTGCGTGGTGGTATCAAAGTGGCGCGCGCGTTGGGGCTGGGTGGACTGTCTCCGGTAAAGGCCGATGGACCGAAACGCGAAGTCGACATGGCGCAGAATGCTGTTTTCGACTGGACGACACTTTCGGGCGACGGTTCGGTCCGGCGGATGACGCTGGACATCGGCCAGGTGAATGCCGCCTTCGAGGCCACCGGAGATCAGCGCGCCATCAGACGCCCCGAACCCGGCGAACCCGATGATACCTTCATCGACATGCACGTGGCACTGGTTTTGGTGCCGTCCATCGGCAAGTCGCTGCTGGGTGAGGCTGAATACCAGAACCTGATCAACTGGCTGGACGAAGGCGAGCAGGCCATTCTGGTATTGGGGCGCGGCGCCTATAGTTTCAAAGGCTCGGGCTATGTGCGTGGCGGCATCTTTGACCGTATTCAATTGATCCAGGGTGACAGATCGGTCCGCTTTTTCGACCGTCAACAACGGCGTTTGGGGGAAGTTGCAGCCTCTGACGCGCCCAGTTTCACCGAGCTGGACATCTTCAAGATCCCGGCCGACGCCGAGTTTGACCCCGCCGCACCCTTCCGACTGCAACTGCTGGTGCAGCGCGCCGTGGGTGCGGTCGAAAAAACCTTTCTGACCTTCGACCTGGGCTACAAGTTGCCGGAACAGTACCTGCTGCCCGTCGCTGCCCCCGTTGTTGTCGATGATGCCACCGGCGAAGCCGCTGCCAAGGCCGCCTTGTGGCAACGCATCTGGAAGGACCGCACCGTTGAGATCGGCGTTCTGATCGTCATGCTGCTGGTGCTGACCGCGACTTTCTTCTTCCAGTTCCACGCCACCATGAACGCGCGCGTCTTTTACTGGTTCCGCATCGGATACCTGACCATGACGCTGTTCTTCATTGGCTGGTACGCCAATGCGCAGTTGAGTGTGGTGAATCTGATGGCACTGGCCGGAAGCTTGCGGACCGGATTTTCCTGGGACGCGTTCCTGTTGGACCCGCTGGTCTTCATTCAGTGGTTCGCTGTCGCCGCTGCGCTGCTGTTCTGGGGGCGCGGGGCCTATTGCGGCTGGCTGTGCCCGTTTGGTGCACTACAGGAGTTGTCCAACAAGATTGCGCGCGCGTTGAAGGTTCCGCAATGGACCCTGCCTTGGGGCCTGAACGAACGGCTTTGGCCTGCGAAGTACATGATCTTCCTCGTTCTCTTCGGCATCAGCTTTGTCTCGATCCCGCTGGCCGAGAAATACGCCGAGGTCGAGCCGTTCAAGACCGCGATCATTCTGAAATTCATGCGTGACTGGCCCTTTGTGGTCTTTGCGCTGGCCCTGCTGGGGATCGGGCTGTTCATCGAACGGTTCTACTGCCGCTACCTCTGCCCGCTGGGCGGAGCGCTGGCGATCCCTGCCCGTATCCGCATGTTCGATTGGCTGCGCCGTTACCCCGATTGCGGCAGCCCCTGTCAGACCTGCGCCAACGAATGCCCCGTTCAGGCGATCCACCCCACAGGTGAGATCAACCCGAACGAGTGCGTCACCTGTCTGCATTGCCAGGTGCTCTATCAGTCCGAGACGAAATGTCCCGTCGTTATCCGCCAGCTAAAACGGCGGGCCAAGACAGGGTCGGTCAACCTCAAGACCCCTCTCGGACAACCACCGGCGAACCATCCGAACGCCAAACCGCAATCCGTTTCCTAAAAAAGGAGGAACGATCATGTCGGACAATGAAAACAAACTGAACATCACACGCCGCGGGATGCTGGGGGCAACCGCCACCGGCGCGGTGATCGCCGGGACCGGTCTGGGCTCGACCCTGATGACGGCCAAGCAAGCCAGTGCTGCCGCCAATGCCGCGCTGGAACCGGGCGAACTGGATGAGTATTATGGCTTCTGGTCTTCGGGCCAGACCGGCGAACTGCGCATCATGGGCGTGCCGTCCATGCGCGAACTGATGCGGGTTCCGGTGTTCAACCGCTGCTCGGCCACGGGCTGGGGTCAGACCAACGAGTCACTGAAAATCCTGACCGAGGGCCTGCTACCCGAAACCAAGGAATTCCTGGCCGCAAACGGCAAGGTGACTTACGACAACGGCGACCTGCACCACCCGCACATGTCCTTCACCGATGGCACCTATGACGGCCGCTATCTGTTCATGAATGACAAGGCCAACACCCGTGTCGCCCGTGTGCGCTGTGACGTGATGAAATGCGACAAGATCATCGAGATCCCGAACGCGCATGACATCCACGGCCTGCGTCCGCAGAAATACCCGCGCACCGGCTACGTCTTTGCCAATGGTGAGCATGAAGCGCCGCTGGTGAACGATGGTCAGATTCTCGACGATCCGTCGCAATACGTGAACATCTTCACCGCCATCGACGGTGACACGATGGAGATCGCGTGGCAGGTGATGGTGTCGGGCAACCTCGACAACACCGACTGCGACTATCAGGGCAAATACGCCTTCTCGACCTCGTACAACTCGGAAATGGGTATGAACCTTGCCGAGATGACCGAGAACGAGCTGGACCACGTGGTCGTGTTCAACCTCAAGGGCATCGAAGAGGCCGTGGCCGCCGGGAACTATCAGGAACTGAACGGCGTCAAGGTCGTGGACGGCCGCAAAGAGGCTGGCGGCAACCTGACCCGCTATATCCCGATCCCGAACTCGCCGCACGGTGTGAACGCCGCGCCCGACAAGAAACACATCATGATCAACGGTAAGCTGTCGCCGACAGTGTCCGTGATCGATGTGGAGAAAGTCGACGCGCTGTTTGCTGACAATGCCGATCCGCGTTCCGCCATCGTTGCTGAACCGCAGTTGGGCCTTGGCCCGCTTCACACCGCGTTCGACGGCAAGGGCAACGCTTATACCACCTTGTTCCTGGACAGCCAGGTGGTGAAATGGGACATCGCCAAGGCCATCGAAGCCTATGCAGGTGCGGACGTCGATCCCATTGTCGACAAGGTGGATGTGCATTATCAGCCCGGCCATAACTCGACCTCGATGGGCGAAACGGCCGAGGCGGACGGCAAGTGGCTGATTTCGATGAATAAGTTCTCGAAAGACCGCTTCCTGAACGTGGGTCCGCTGAAGCCCGAGAACGAGCAGCTGATCGACATCTCGGGCGACAAGATGAAAGTGGTCCACGACGGCCCGACCTTTGCGGAACCGCACGACTCGATCATCGTGCACCGGTCGAAGGTGAACCCGGTCAATGTCTGGGACCGCAACGACCCGATGTGGGAAGAAGCGCGCCAGCAGGCCGCGGCAGACGGTGTCGATCTGGAGGAAGGGGCCGAAGAACCCATCCGTGACGGCAACAAGGTCCGCGTTTACATGACCTCGACCGCGCCCGTTTTCAGCATGGAGAAGTTCACGGTCAAGCAGGGCGATGAAGTCACCATCTATGTCACCAACCTGGATGACGTGGATGATGTGACCCACGGTCTGTGCCTTTCGAACTTCGGCGTCGCGATGGAGATCGCACCTCAGGCCACCGCCTCGGTCACCTTCATTGCCGACCGTCCGGGCGTGCACTGGTATTACTGCCAGTGGTTCTGCCACGCGCTGCACATGGAAATGCGCGGCCGGATGTTTGTTGAGCCGCGGAGCGCATAACGATGCGTTGGTCCCTGCTCATACCGCTCCTGCTCGGCTCGCCCCTTTGGGCGGCGGACTGGGATGTGCCCAACCGGGCGGGGGCCATCAACGAAACACTGGCGCAGGCGGCGGATGGAGACACCCTCCGCCTGAGCCCAGGCGTATACTTTGAAACACTGGTTCTGGACCGGCCCGTTACCCTCGACGGGCAGGGCCAGGCCACCATCGACGGGCAAGGCGACGGCAGCGTCATTACCGTGACCGGGCCGGGCGTAACGGTACGCGGGCTGACGGTGGTCGGCTCGGGTTCTGACCATGACGGAATCGACAGTGGCATCCAGCTGACCAAAACGGCCAATGCGCCAGTGGTCGAGGATAACGTATTGCTGGGCAACCTTTATGGCGTCGACATTCACGGGGCCAAGCACAGCATCGTGCGTGGTAACCGGATCGAAGGGCGTTTGGACCAGCGGATGAACGACCGTGGCAATGGAGTCTACGTCTGGAACGCGCCGGGCGCGCGGGTGGAAGACAACGACATTCGCTACGGCCGCGATGGGATCTTTGTGAACTCGTCCAAGAAGAACACCTTCACGGGCAATTTGTTCCGCGATCTTCGATTTGCCGTGCACTACATGTATGCCGACAATTCGGTGGTCAGCGACAACGTCTCAATCGGGAACGATCTGGGCTATGCGGTGATGTTCACGACCAATGTGACCGTCGCCAACAATGTCTCGATCAGTGACCGGGAACATGGCGTGATGCTGAACTACGCTAACAAGAGCGTTATCACCGGAAACGTGGTGAAAGGTGCCAAGGAAAAATGCACCTTCCTCTATAACTCGAACAAAAACGAATTTACCGACAACTGGTTCCAAGGTTGCGGCATCGGCATCCACTTTACCGCTGGGTCCGAGCGCAATCGGATCGTCGGCAACGCCTTTGTCGGTAACCGGACACAGGTGAAATACGTTTCGACCAAATGGGTCGAGTGGTCAGAAGAAGGGCGCGGCAATTACTGGTCCGATTTCGCCGCGTATGATGTGGATGGCAACGGTATCGCCGATGCCCCCTATCGCCCCAATGACTCGATGGACCATGTGCTGTGGACCCAACCCTCAGCCAAATTGCTGCTCGGCTCGCCTGCCGTGCAGTTGGTGCGCTGGTCCCAATCTGCATTCCCGGCCCTGCTGCCGGGCGGTGTGATGGACAGCAACCCGCTAATGCAAGCCCCTGAACCCCCAGCTATGAAAAAGGTGCCTCATGACGGATAAGGCCCTGTCAATCGACCATGTACTCAAGGACCGAGGGAAAACCCGCGTTCTTGACGATATCACCCTGTCACTTGCCCCTGGCCAGCGCGTCGCGTTGCTGGGCCATAACGGTGCGGGCAAGTCAACCCTGATCAAATCCATTCTCGGACTGACACCTATCCATGGTGGTGCCATTCGGATCGGGGATGCCGCCCCCGGCAGCGCACAAGCTCGGCGCGAGACGGCCTATCTGCCCGAAGCGGTCTCCTTCCACCCGGCCCTGACCGGACGCGAGCAACTGACGCTGTTTGCCAAGCTGTCCGGAGCCAAAGCCGATGTGCCCGGTCTGCTGGAACGCGTCGGCCTGAGCGATGCACTCGACCGCCGGATTGGCGCTTATTCCAAGGGGATGCGGCAGCGTCTGGGTCTGGCTCAGGTTCTTCTGGGCAGGCCGAAAGTGGCCCTCTTGGACGAGCCGACATCGGGGTTGGATCCGATTTCTCGGCAGGATCTCTACGCCATCATCGACGAACTGGCGGCGCAAGGCACGGCGGTCCTGATCGCCTCGCATGCTTTGACCGAGGTCGAGGCGCGTACCGACCGCATTGCCATCATGCGCAAGGGCCGGATGGTGGCCGACGATACGCTGACCAACCTGTCCGCCCTGGCGGGACTTCCGATACGCCTGCGGGTCCGCGCCAGCGCCAACCCTGAAGCGCTTGCCGCCGAACTGGGCGGCAACCGGATCAACGGCGCATCCGTTGAGTTGCTCTGTACATCTGACGACAAGATGGAGGCCCTGCGCCGAATCGCCGGGTTGGGCGACGCGGTGGCGGATGTGGAAATGACCCCGCCCAAGCTGGAAGACCTCTATCGCCATTATGCACAGGAGGAGAGGCTATGACCCGCTTCCTCGCCATCACCCGCACCGAGATGCTGATCCTGCGCCGCAACCGCTGGCTGCTGGTGGCAACGTTGATAATGGTGTTGTTCGCGCTAGCCCTGACCTTTGCAGGCAGCGCCCCGACCGGCACGTTGGGCGTTGACATGCTGACCGTCTCGGTCGCCTCGATGACAACGCTTTCAGTCTACCTGGCGCCGCTGCTGGCGCTGATGATCTCGTTCGACGCTATCGCAGGCGATGTGGACCGCGGCAGCCTGTCGCTGCTGCTGTCCTACCCGGCGGGGCGCGGAGAAATCCTGTTAGGCAAGTTCACCGCCCATCTGGCCGCCCTGGCCTTTGCCATGACCGTCGGTTTCGGAACCGCTGGCGCCGTCGCCGCCTTCTTTGGTGGCGCAGGCCCGGAAAGCCTGATGGCGCTGGCGCGCCTCATCCTTACATCCATGCTTCTGGGCGCTGTCTTTCTGGCGCTGGGATACCTGCTGTCCGCCCTGGCAAAGGGGTCCACGGCGGCGGCAGGTCTGTCGGCCGGGCTATGGCTGGTATTTGTCGTCCTTTATGATCTGGGCCTGTTGGGGGCCGTCGTCATGGACAAGGGCGGCACCTTCACCCAATCCGTCTTTCCATGGGTGATGGTGGCCAACCCGGCCGACGCATTCCGTCTGTGGAACATCGCCGCGACCGAAGGCGTCGCTATGGCGTCCGGCATGACCGGTGCAGCGCAGGCCCTGCCCGTCTGGGCCGCACCCGCGTCGCTGCTGCTCTGGCCGTTGATCGGTTTTGCCCTTGCCCGTGCGGCATTCCGGAGGGTCGAGCCGTGAAACGCCTGTGCCTGATTGCGCTGATTGCTCTGGCCGCCTGCAAGGAAGAGGTCGCTGTCGTCCCCGATCCGGTCGATCTGACCCCGGATGCGCTGAGTTTCTTTTGCCAGATGAACATCGCCGAGCATGGTGGGCCCAAGGGGCAGATCCATCTGGATGGCTACCCCGCGCCGCTTTTTTTTGCGCAGGTGCGCGACATGGTGGCCTATCTGAAAAGCCCTGAACGCGATGCCAAGATCACCGCCGTCTATGTCAGTGACATGGGCATCGCGGTAAACTGGCGGGAACCCGGTATCTCCAACTGGATCGCCGCCGGCGGCGCGACATTTGTGGTCGGGGCCAACGTCGCCGGCGGCATGGGCGCACGCGAGGTTGTTCCTTTTGGTGATCCCGCCGACGCCGATGACTTTATCAATCGGTATGGCGGCACCGCCCTGCCCCTGTCCGACATCCCGGCTGACGAGGTTCTGGGGCCCGTCGATCTGGACCTGAATCTGGAGACCCCCGTATGACCGTTTTGTCCCGTCGCCGTTTCCTGTCGATTTCCGCGGCTTGCATGGCCTTGCCCGCCGGAGCAAAGGCTGCCCCAGTCGCCCATTGGCGCGGCACCGCACTGGGCGCGCGTGCCAGCCTGCAATTGTCCGGTCTGACCGATGACGAGGCCCGTCCTGTGATCTCTGCCATCGAGGCGGAACTGCACAGGCTTGAGAACATTTTCAGCCTCTATCGCCCGGATTCCGAGTTGAGCAGGTTGAA
Source organism: Ruegeria sp. D4 (assembly GCF_056534475.1). Lineage (NCBI taxonomy): Bacteria > Pseudomonadati > Pseudomonadota > Alphaproteobacteria > Rhodobacterales > Roseobacteraceae > Ruegeria > Ruegeria sp. D4. Next base: position 33,596 of record NZ_JBQFPJ010000017.1, on the reverse strand, counting down.
CCGCGACGGGATGCTGACCGCCCCTGCGCCGGAGTTGCTGAACGTGCTCAGCCTGTGTGCGGCACTGCATGACGCATCGGGTGGGGCGTTTGATCCGAGTGTTCAACCTCTGTGGCTTGCCTTGGCCTCTGGTGCCGATGAAAGCGTGATCAGCTCGGCCCGGCAATTGGTCGGCTGGCACCAAGTCACAGTCACGGCAGATCATATTCTTCTGCCACAACCCGGTGTGTCGGCTCTGACCCTGAACGGAATAGCGCAGGGGGCGGTAACAGATCGTATTGCGGATCTGTTGCGGTCCATGGGCCTTGGGAACGTTTTGGTGGACATGGGCGAGATCGCAGCCCTAGGCGCCAACGCGGATGGCCGCCACTGGCGTGTCGGGTTGGCCGGACCAGACGGTGCGGTTCTGAAACGGATCGGGATCAGCGACCGGGCGGTTGCCACTTCTGCACCCGGAGGCACGATTCTGAAGGACGGTCAGGGCCACATCCTGAGCCCGGACGGCAGCAAGCCCTTGCACCGGGCCGTCTCGGTCTCTGCCCCCCGAGCGGCGATTGCAGATGGTCTTTCCACAGCCCTTTGCCTGATCCCAAAGACGCGGGTTGATACCGTGCTGGACCGCTTTCCCGGAAGTCGGATCGAGATGATGATCTGATCACAACTTTTGATTGTGGCACAAAAGTTTTGGCAAAGGGCCGAAGGTGTTGTACCACTGTGAGAGTGGATGTTTCGCTGGCAAACAAGCAGATACTTCGGCAACCGCTCTTGGGCGTGTCTGCCTTGTTTTTGCAAGCCGGAGAAACGGTTCCGAAAAAACATGATCTGGATCAACTCCGGTCTTGTGAAAATGCGCTAGCAAGCGAATCCGGGCAGGATCACCTGCCCCCAGAAACGCAGGTCAGCAACGCATGAGTCAGCCAACCAGCAGACGCGCTTTTCTCAGTGGGCGCATGCTCCGCGAAGACCCCGGTGCCATCAGGCCTCCGGGCGCGGTGGAAGGCAGGTTTCTGGACCTGTGCACCGCCTGCGGTGATTGTCTGGACGCCTGCCCCGAAGATGTCATTACGCTCAGCGCGGGTGGATACCCGACGCTGCGGATGACGGACGGTGCGTGCACGTTCTGCGGCGATTGCGTGGAAGCCTGCCAGACGGGCGCCCTGATCGCTGATCGCATGGCCGACTGGCCCTGGCGCGCATCTATTGTCGCCAGCGCTTGCCTGTCACTGAACGGGATCAGTTGCCGCATTTGCCAGGACAGTTGCGATGAAGGCTCGATCCGGTTCAAGCTGATGCCTGGCGGCAAGGCGGAACCGGTTCTGAATACCGAGACCTGCACCGGATGCGGCGGCTGCGCCACGTCCTGCCCCGCCGACGCGGTCAGATTTGAACGCCCTGCAACCTTACACCCGGAGACACTGCAATGAATATCTGCGGTTGCCTTGTTCACGTTGCCCCGGACAGCACCGGCACAGCGCGCCAGGTCATGGAAGACACGCCGGGGGTCGAGGTTCACGCCGCAACCGACGACGGCCGCTTTGTCGTTGTCGTAGAAGATACGCCCGCACGTATGGCGTCCGAGATCATCATGGATCTGCACCAGATCCCCGGAGTGATCTCTTTGACGCTGACCTATCACCATTTCGAGGATCTCGCGGAAAGCTATCCGCGTCCTGATGCCCCAAGCCAACCGACCAGCAGGAGGCCCATGCAATGACCATCTCTGAATCTCGCCGGACTTTTCTAAAAGCTTCAGCCGCGGCAGCCACTGCTTCGGCCGCAGGTATTCCAATGGCCGCCGGACAGGCCAATGCCCAGGTGGCAACGCCTGATATTCGCTGGGACAAGGCGGCCTGCCGGTTTTGCGGCACAGGCTGTTCGGTTCTGATCGGCACTAAGGATGGCCGCGTCGTGGCCACGCAAGGTGACCCGGACGCGCCGGTCAACCGGGGCCTGAACTGCATCAAGGGCTATTTCCTGTCCAAGATCATGTACGGCAATGACCGCCTGACCACTCCGCTGCTGCGCAAGTCAAACGGCGAATACGACAAGAACGGCGAATTCGAGCCGGTCAGCTGGGACGAAGCCTTCGACGTGATGGCCGCCAAGTGGAAAGAAGCGCTGGCCAAGAAAGGCCCGACCAGTGTCGGCATGTTCGGTTCCGGTCAGTGGACGGTCTGGGAAGGTTATGCTGCCGCCAAGCTGATGAAGGCCGGGTTCCGGTCAAACAACATCGACCCGAATGCGCGGCACTGCATGGCCTCGGCCGTTGTGGGTTTCATGCGCACCTTCGGCATCGACGAACCGATGGGCTGCTATGACGATCTGGAGCACGCGGATACCTTCGTGCTGTGGGGGTCGAACATGGCCGAGATGCACCCGATCCTGTGGTCGCGCCTGACCGATACGCGCCTGACCAAGCCGGGGTGCGAGGTACATGTTCTGTCGACATTCGAACACCGCTCGTTCGAGCTGGCGGACAACGGCATGGTGTTCAACCCGCAGACCGACCTGGCGATCCTGAACTATATCGCCAACTACATCATCCAGAACGGCGCAGTGAACGAGGAATTCGTCAAGAACCACGTCAACATCACCAAGACTGCCACCGATATCGGCTATGGTCTGCGCGACAACCACCCGCTGCAGCAAGAGGCAGCGAACCCCAACGTCGGCAAGATGGAACCGATCAGCTTCGAGGAATATGCCGAAGCGGTGTCGGAATACACGCTGGAATACACCGAGGAACTGTCCGGTGTGCCCGCCGAAAAGCTTGAGAAGCTGGCCCAGCAATATGCCGATCCGAACCGCAAGGTCATGAGCCTGTGGACCATGGGGTTCAACCAGCATACCCGCGGGTCGTGGGTGAACTCGCTGATGTACAACGTGCACCTGCTGGTTGGTAAGATTTCCGAACCCGGCAACTCGCCCTTCTCGCTGACCGGCCAGCCCTCGGCCTGTGGTACGGCGCGCGAGGTCGGCACCTTTGCCCACCGTCTGCCCGCCGACATGGTGGTGACAAATGACAAGCACCGCGAGATCTGCGAGACCGCATGGAACGTGCCTGCGGGCACCATCCCGCCCAAACCGGGCTTCCACGCTGTGCTGCAGAACCGCAAGCTGAAGGATGGCGATCTGAACGCCTATTGGGTGCAGTGCAACAACAACATGCAGGCTGCGCCGAATATCAACGAAGAAGGGTATCCCGGCTACCGCAACCCGGAAAACTTCATTACCGTGTCGGACCCCTACCCCACCGTTACCGCCCTGTCCGCCGACCTGATCCTGCCAACCGCCATGTGGGTCGAGAAGGAAGGCGCCTATGGCAACGCCGAGCGCCGCACCCAGTTCTGGCGGCAGCAGGTCAAGGCCCCGGGTGAGGCCAAGTCCGACCTGTGGCAGCTGATGGAATTCGCGAAACGCTTCACCGTCGAGGAGGTCTGGGGCGAGGAACTGCTGGCTGCCATGCCGGAACATCGCGGCAAGACCATGTATGACGTGCTGTATGCCAACGGAAAGATCGACCAGTACCCTCTGTCGGAAACAGCCGAAGGTTTCGACAACGATGATGCCGAGCATTTCGGATACTATGTTCAGAAAGGCCTGTTCGAGGAATATGCCGATTTCGGACGTGGCCATGCCCACGATCTGGCACCATTCGAAATGTACCATCAGGCGCGCGGAATGCGCTGGCCGGTCGTGGACGGCAAGGAAACGCTCTATCGTTTCCGCGAAGGCTATGACCCGTATGTACCCGAAGGCGCAGGCGTGAAGTTCTATGGCAAGCCCGACGGGAAGGCGAGCATCATCTTTGCGCCGTATGAACCCGCCCCAGAGGAGCCGGATGCGGAATACGACCTTTGGCTGTGCACCGGTCGTGTGCTGGAGCACTGGCATTCCGGCTCGATGACCCGCCGGGTGCCCGAACTGCACCGCGCCTATCCGGCGGCCGTGGTCTACATGCATCCGCAGGATGCCAAGGATCGGGGTCTGCGCCGTGGTCAGGAGATCGTTCTGTCCACCCGTCGCGGCGAAGTCACAAGCCGGGTCGAGACCCGCGGGCGCAACAAGGTTCCGCGTGGTCTGGTCTTCATGCCGTGGTTCGACGAGGGTCAGCTGACCAACAAGCTGACGCTGGACGCGACCTGCCCGCTTTCGAAGGAGACCGACTTCAAGAAATGCGCCTGCAAGGTCGAGCGCGCGTAACCGGCACGGATCGCGAAGGTAGTCCCCATGTCCCTTGCCGGCACACCTCTTTCGCCGCAACGGCGTCGTTTCCTGCAGGGAACGGCGCGCGCGGCGGGCGGCTGCGTGGTTGCAGGATCGCTGCTGGCCTGGCTGGCGCGCGATGCGCGCAGCCTGCCGGCCGAGGCCCTGCGCCCGCCCGGTGCGCTGCCCGAAGAGGATTTCCTGTCGGCCTGCATCCGCTGCGGGTTATGCGTGCGGGACTGCCCTTACGATACGCTGAAACTGGCGGAACTGGGGTCGGATTCCGGTGCTACCGGGACGCCGTATTTCACCGCCCGCGACGTGCCGTGCGAGATGTGCGACGACATTCCTTGCGTCGCCGCCTGCCCCACCGGCGCGCTGGACCCGTCGCTGGACAACATCGACGATGCCAAGATGGGCGTTGCGGTGCTGGTGGATCAGGAGAATTGCCTGAACTACCTCGGCCTGCGCTGTGATGTCTGTTATCGCGTCTGCCCCGTCATTGACGAGGCCATCACGCTTGAGCCGTCACACAATACCCGCTCGGGCAGCCACGCGATCTTTGCGCCGACGGTTCATGCGGACCGCTGCACCGGCTGCGGCGTATGCGAGAAAAGCTGCGTTTTGCCGGAAGCCGCGATAAAGGTGCTTCCAGCCCGTCTGGCGCGTGGCAGCGCGGCGGATCACTACCGCAAGGGCTGGGAAGAAAAGGCCGCCAAGGGAGCACCTCTGGTCGAGGGCATCATTGACCTGCCCGACCGCCTGCCGGGACCAGGTACCGACAATCTGGTCACACCCGGAGGGTTTGCGCCCGATTACAACCTGCCGGGAGTGGGGCAATGAGCGCCAGCACCCAGATACCTGTGGGCCAAGAGGCGATCGAGGCCAAGGGCTGGATCGGCGCGCATCGCTTTTTGCTGTTGCGCCGGGCAAGCCAGGTGTTCTTTCTGGTACTGTTCCTGCTGGGGCCGTGGTTTGGCATCTGGATTGTTCAGGGCAGCCTGGCCGGATCATTGACGTTGGGCGTTCTACCGCTGACCGATCCGCTGATCCTGCTGCAAAGCATGGTGGCAGGCCACTGGCCCGAACTGACCGCACTGATCGGCGGGTTGATCGTGCTTGTCACTTACGCGCTGATCGGTGGCCGGGTCTATTGTTCCTGGGTTTGTCCGATCAACCCGGTGACTGATGCCGCCAGTTGGCTGCATCGGCGTTTGGACTTGCCGAAGGGCTGGCAGCCAAAGCGCAGCACCCGTCTGTGGGTTCTGGCGACAGTCCTGATCGTCTCGGGCCTGACCGGCGTGATTGCGTGGGAGATCGTGAATCCGATCACCATGCTGCACCGGGGCCTGATCTTCGGCATGGGATTTGTCTGGGCCATGATCGCCGCGATCTTTGTGTTTGACCTGCTGGTCGCACGCCATGGCTGGTGCGGTCATATCTGCCCGGTCGGGGCTTTCTACGGCCTGATCGGCACAAAAAGCCTGCTGCGCGTCAGCGCCAGCAACCGCGCTGCGTGTGATGATTGCATGGACTGCTATGCGGTCTGCCCGGAAAACCAGGTGATCTCGCCCGCGCTGAAGGGCAAGCCGGGATCCAGCCCACTGATCTTGTCGCCTGACTGCACCAATTGTGGCCGCTGCATTGATGTGTGCGCGGTTGATGTCTTCAAATTTACTCACCGGTTCGACGAGGCCCTCGTCGCGCCTGCCGATCCAGCCGCCGCGCCCAAGCCGCGCGCCGCCAGACCTATCTAAGGGAGTGCCATGATGAATAGACCAATCCTGACAGGCGGAATTGCCCTGATCCCCGTTTTGCTCCTGAGTGGGTTTGCTCTGGCGCAGTCCGCTCAGGTGAATTCGCTACGCGGAGCCGAAGTGGATGAACCAGTGGTCCTCGATCAAGTCCATCGGAATGTCGAAGGACGCATGCAGCGGAATTATCGCCAGCAGCCACCACTGATCCCGCATTCGATTGAACAATACCAGATCGACTTGCGCACCAATCAGTGCCTGTCCTGTCACGACTGGACCAAAGCGGGCGAGCGCAACGCACCGACCCTTTCGATGACCCACTACCTGGACCGCGAAGGCCGTGAACTGGACCGGATCGCGGGCACACGGTATTTCTGCAATCAGTGCCACGTGCCGCAGGCCGACACTCCGGCGCTGGTCGACAATGAATTCGAACCTTCTTCCGGCAACTGATCCAACGCATCTTTGAAAGGAGCACCGATATGGCAGACTCCCCCGAAAATCGCGGCTGGATTGGCCGCCTCTGGAACGCGATCTGGACCCCGGCTGTGATGTTCAGCTCGGGCTTTCTGATATTGGCCGGTTTTCTGGCCGGTATCTTGTTCTGGGGCGGTTTCCACTGGACGCTGGAACTGACCAATACCGAGGAATTCTGCACCTCGTGCCACACGATGGAAACCAATCTGGGTGAATACCGCGAGACAATCCACTACAACAACCACTCGGGCGTCCGCGCGATCTGTTCCGACTGCCACGTGCCGCACGAATGGAACCACAAGATCAAAGCCAAGATCATGGCGGTCAAGGACGTTTATCACGAGCTGGCCGGCACCATCAGCACACCCGAAAAATATGAAGACCATCGTCTGAGCATGGCTTCGGCGGTGTGGAAGAAAATGAAGGAATCCGACAGCCGCGAATGCCGCAACTGTCACAATTTCGAGTATATGGACTTCACCCTTCAGGAAACCCGCGCCGCGTCCGAGCATCAGCGCGCCATCGATTCCGGCATGACATGCATCGACTGCCACCAGGGCATCGCCCACAGTCTGCCGCCCAACTATCTGGAAACCTATCAGGACATCACTGCCGAACTGGACGAGGCGCCGCAGAACCTGCAGCAGCACGCCTCGGCAGGCAGTGACGAAATCCGGTCGTTTCTGGCCAAACGGGCAGACTGAGAGGAGCTCGACATATGCTTGAATTACTTGGAACCATCGGTGGCAACATCCTCAGCCTGCCCGGCATTCTGGGTTTGGCGCTTGGCATGATGACCCGCAAGCTGTGGCTGGGCGCGGTCATGGGCGGTGTGGTCGGCGTGCTGGAGACACTGGTTTTTGCCAAATGGCAGTTTGCCCATGTCGAAGTGTTGGAACTGATGATCGCCATCGCCGTCGGCGTTTGCGCGGGCGCGGTGGGCAGTGCCATCCGCATAAAGGGCGCAACCGCCTGATCCGAGCCAAGCGGCCCGGCGTCTGAATTTCTCAGAGCGCCGGGCTGAAGCGGTGTTTCTTGGCAGGCCTGTTGTGCAACTGTTGGAAAAGGAACGACAACTCATCAAGTTTAAGCATCAGGACCGAACAAAGCTCTCGATGCTGGCAATCATTCTTTCGAAATCTGGTTCTGACGAAAAAAGTAAGTGGTTGGGGCTATCCAGTTGCACGAATGAAGCATCCGGAATCTGGGAAGCCAGTATTTTCCCTTCCGAAAGCGGTGCCACTGCATCCCTGTCGCTGTGAAGAACCAAGGTCGGCAATGAAATCTCTGTTAGCAGGTTGCTCACGTCAATGTCGTCAAACAAAGCGCGAAACTGAGCAATATTCTCGGCTGGTCCGCAGAGCTTTTGGAAATCGTTGAACCACTGCATTTCTGCTTTTGTAGCGTCCGGCATAAACATCGTGGTCAGGATTTGCCGGATTGCGGGGTTTTCGTTTCCCCAGCTGTTGCGGATTAAATTGACAAGAGCTTCGCTTTCTTCAATCTCGGCTTCGTTGCCGCGATGTTTTCGCCCCCTTGAATACCCTCCACTTAGTACAAGATGCGAAATTCGTTTCGGATGCCTCAGCGCATATGCCAACGAAACAGATGCACCTTGCGACAAACCCAGGATCGCTACTTGTTCAAAATCGTAGGCATCGATCACGACTTCCATATCGTCGACCATGCGCTCAAAACTGATGTCGACATCCGCCCACTCGGACAGACCATTCCCCCGTTGGTCATAGCGAATGACCGTAAATTTATCCGAAAGGTGTCGAATGTAATCGCCGTAAGCAGGGTTTTGCCAGTCTTGTTCCAGGTGGGTCATCCAGCTTCCGGAAATCAACATCGGATACCCTTCGCCGGAAACAGTATGCGCGATGGAGGTCCCGTCCTTGGAACGACAATATTTCACCAAAGGCAATGGGTTGGGTTGCGCCTGGGAAAGAGCAGAGTGTGCAGCCTGATCTTCACCGTGTTGGACGGAAACTGGTCCAATCAGCCGAAATCCGCGCCGGCCTACAGTCTCAATATAACTTGGATTTTTTGCGTCATCCCCGAGCGATTTTCGGATCTCAAAAATGTACTCGCGCACAAGATCCGGGTTCACAAACAAGCCATGCCATACGGCTTGAAGTATTTCTTCGCGAGACAAAACCATACCGGCCCTGGAAATCATGTACTCCAGCACTTCGGTAGCTTTTGGCGATAGTGTCGATTGATCCTGTCCCGATGACAATTTGCCATCCTTGAGATTCAATATCCATCGCCGCATGTGCTCCTCCCACACTGCCTGCAAGATCAACGATACATCAACGATAAGTCAACGGCATCACCAAGTTCATGCGGATACCCTGTCCCGGAGAGCCAATCGGGAATTCGCGCTATGCCACAAGTATCAACGAACAAACTGGGTCAAACCGGAGCCTCTGGCAACAACAACGGTGTCAACGAAGTCGCGCCTTTGTTGCTGCGACTTGCAAACCAATTGGAGGAAGAGATTTGCCGCGCGCTGATGGAGGACAATGTCGCGCTGGCAGAACGATTGGTGGCCCCACAATGTGAGCTGAAGAAGCTTGCCCAAGGTCTTGGTTGATGAAGCTCACAGCCACTAGTGGAAAGTACAGAGAATGCTTGATTTTTTGCCCACCAAAGGATCAAGCCACCGCTTTTTAACACACAATAGGGACATAACCTTCAGCTCGGGCACCGAGCGTTCAGAACCGCAACAGTTCCAGCGCGTACCCCTCTGGTAGGGTTTCGACATCCGCAGGGATAATGGCCAACCCGTCCGCCTGCGCCAGCAACGCCACGCGCCCGCTGTAGGACGGTGCCATCAGGTGCAGGCGCGGCCTGCCGTCCGGAGCTGTGCCCCGGATCTGCACCGGGCGAAATTCCTGCCGCCCGGGATGACGCTGCAGCGGTTCCGCCAGCACCGCCTGTTCGGCGACAAGCGGGCTTGGATGCAAACCGGCGCGCCGTGCCATCATCGGCGACCCGATGATTTGCCAGGTAACGTAGGCGGAAACCGGATTGCCCGGCAACCCGATATAAAGCGCATCGCCGTGACGTCCGAACATGATCGGCTTGCCCGGTTTCATGGCCACTTTCATCACATCCGTCTGACCGCCGATTTTGGAAAACAGGCGCGGCATGTGATCCTCGTCGCCTACAGACACGCCGCCGGTTGTGACGATCAGATCGGATGTGTCGCATGCCTGCCGCAAGACCTGTTCCAGCAAAACCGGGTCATCCTCGACCGGGCCGATGTCCGTCAGGTCGATCCAGCGCTTGTCCAGCAGCGCCCGCAGCATATTACGGTTCGAGTTGTAAATCTGGCCGGGGCCAAGGTCTTCTCCGGGCTGGCGTAATTCGCTGCCGGTCGAGAAGATGGTGATCTTGAGCTTGCGGTATACCTTGACCTGGCCAAACCCGGCTGAGGCCAGCGCCGCGACCTCGCGCGCGCCGATCTCGCAGCCGTGACGCAGGATCAGTGCCCCCGCTTTCAGGTCCTCACCCGCGCGGCGGATATGCTGTTCGGCGGTCGGGCGACTTGAGAAGCGGATACCGCCTTTTGTTAGCTCGCAATCCTCCTGCATCAGAATGGCATCGAAGTCATTTGGCACCGGCGCACCGGTAAAGATACGCAAGGCGCTTCCTGCGGGTGCCTGATGCGCGCCGCTGTCCCCGGCGGCCACGCGCCCGGCGACGGGCAGATCAAAGACCGGCCCCGCGCCCAGATCGCGAGTGCGGATCGCGTAGCCATCCATGGCAGAGTTGTCGAAGGCGGGCATGTCAGTTTTGCTGAGGCAATCCTCGGCCAGAACCCGGCCAATCGCCTCAGTCAGCGGTACGGGCTTTGTTTCGACAATCGGATTGGCGGCGGCCAGCCCCCGTGTCAGGGCGTCAGCCACGGACACGTACAGGTGGGCGTGCCGGTCGCAGGCGCATCCATCAGCCATCTGTGTTTCTCCGGGTTCAGCCGAATGCAAGGACAACCCCGGCAAATCAGCGTCAACACTGTTCATGATCGGACGGGTCGCAACCCGGCCAACAAACCGCGCCCAATGGACACCGAGACCCGAGCGCTGTCCTTGACATAGGTCACAGTTCGTCGCCACTTGCCTGAACACGTCCCCCATGCCCATGCTGTGATTGTCGGTCTGCGGCAGAATCTCGGCCGGCCCACGCAGCCTATTGGCTAAATTGCGTAGTCCCCGCAAATCATCAGCAGGTGATCACCGGGTGAGACCAAAGGGTTTCGACGCGTGACGCAAACGACTCCGTTCTGCTGAGTCGTCAATGACGCAGGTGGGTGCCCGATGTTGTGTATGTCATACAAGGTCGCAACGACCTGTCCTTTGCCGACCTCGCCACCAAGCTGCACGTGAAGGTCAATCAACCCCTCAAAATTGCTGGTGACATGCGAGCAGTCTGCACCCACATCAACAAAACGGGTCATGGCAGCATCCGCGGGTTCCGTCATGACCTCATCGGCTGCGAAAAGCCCTAGGTTAGACAGAACACGGCAGCAGCCCGACCAGCCAATCTGGAAAGAGCGGGTGGTCATCGTGCCCATCCCCCCAAGCTCGCAGGAAAGGAATTTTTTGCCCTGACGATAGGCTTCCGAGTCGAAATCTGCACCCTCGTCGGACGTTCGGCTTACCATTGTAAAATCGGCACCAAATTGGCGCGCAAGATCAATATTGTCTGCATTCAGCGCCGCATCATTCCCCAGGCAAACGAACGCGCAGTCAATGTAGCGCGTCGCAGTTCCCCCTGAGTGAAAATCCAGAATGATGTCGGATTGCGGGATCAACTCCTGTGACACGAACCGGGCAATAGCAGCCGTCGGTCCGGGAGCATGTGTCCCGGGGAACGCCCGGTTCATATTTCCCTGATCCAGTGGCGACACACGGGTACGCGCACGCACGGCAGGCGCATTCAATGCCGGCAGCACAATGATGCGCCCGTTCAGCTGCTCCGGCTCGAGCTCTCTCAGCATCCGGTGAAGGATAAGCTGCCCTTCGTACTCGTCCCCGTGGTTGCCCGCCGTAAGTAGCACCGTAGGTCCGGCCCCACCGCACAACACGCCAATGGGAACGCGAATGGTGCTGAAAGCAAGCGCATTGTTGGACAGGGTCACGTCGATGAAACCGGTCCGCTTGCCCGGACTTACAAGATCAAGCGAGCATCGGACCGGGCAATTCTGAACCATCGAGGCACCTTCTGAAAATGTCACGTTTGTCAGCGGCTTCAAATTCGACCACCGCGCGCATGCTCTCATCTTTATGGTTGAGATCAAAGCCTTCGTTGATCTGATCTTGCATTGGCCATCAGTGATCATCGGATCGCTTTTTGGGCCAATCAACAATTCGGGGGGCGCCCCCCTGACCAGAAGCTCCCCGCGGTGCCGCTCTTCGCCAATTCCGATCTGTGGCCAGCTCGAACGGCCGGGTTGGTGTCCACCTATGTTGCTTAAGGCCTATAGGTGAAAGCCGTCGGTCATGTCGCCGCTTCTTGTGTTCATACCTGAACTGGATCTGTTTTCTTCAGACGCCAAGTTGGGTAGCCTGCATCACAATGCAGTTTTCTAAACTTCGCCAAGCGGTATATATGCGTCGACCCCCCCTCCCCTCCCTCCGGGCCTTGCAAACATTCGAGGTGTTTGGGCGTACCAATTCCGTCGCCGATACCGCGCGGGAGCTGAACGTCACACCCGGTGCGGTCAGTCAGCAGCTCAAGGTGCTGGAAGAACAAACCGGTCGCGCGCGCCCCTGCTCTGCACAGACTGGGGGCCCGGCTTCGAAGACGTCCCGGACTGGGAAGACTGGTTTGCAGCGAACGATATCGACGCCTCACCACGACGGAAGGATGCCGTCTTTTCGCTGTCCAGCCTAGCTTTGGATGCCGCCATTCAGGGACGTGGTGTGGCGCTGGCGCAAACGTCTTTTGTTCAACGGGACTTGCAGATGGGCTATCTGTGTCGCCTGTCCGAACAGGAAATACCATTGCCCAGACCCTATCTGGTCTGCTGGGGTGAAGGCGCGCTGGATGAACGAACGGCACGCAGCTTTCTGGACTAGATTCTGCAGGCAGGACGGGACGTCTCAAGATCGCTCGGAAACTCCTCAAGAGATCGGTAAAATGATTTAGTTTTCCTGAACAACAAGGCAGGCAGCAATACTATACAAGCCCGCATTCCCCGCACATAAGTTCCTAAAGCTCGAACAAACTATTCTGCGGGAGGTGAACCGTGTTTCTGAAAAATGCCTGGTACGTTGTGGCCTGGAGTTCCGAGATCACTCATGAGCTGCGGCAAATCCGGGTTCTGGGCAAGAAAATCTGTGTCTATCGGACCCGGGCCGGTGAAGTTGTCGCGCTGGAGGACGCCTGCCCGCACCGAAAACTGCCGCTGTCAAAAGGCCGCATGAAAGGCGACGATGTGGAATGCGGCTATCACGGGCTGACGTTCGACTGCGTCGGTCAGTGTGTCTCGGCCCCCGGCAAAGGGCGCATCCCATCCTCGGCTAAGGTGCATTCCTATCCCGTGCACGAAAAATACGAACTGGTCTGGATCTGGATGGGCAATCCGGCCATGGCCGAGCCTTCCGAGATCTTCGAGATCGAGCATTACGACGACCCCGACTGGGGCATAAACCGTGGTGCGGCGATGGAGATCAGGTGCAACTATCTGTACATGATCGACAACCTGTTGCCTCCAACCCATGTCGCGTGGGTGCACCAAAGCTCTTTCGCGCAGGATGCCACGAAGGACACGCCGCTGTCGGTTACAAAAAAGGACAACGGCATCGTCGTGCATCGGTGGATGATGGATGTGGAACCTGCCCCGTTTTACAAGAAGGTGGTCGAGTTCGAAGGCAATTGCGACCGGCTTCAGCACTATGAAGTGCACTATCCCAGCCATGCGCTGATTAAGGCCGTCTTCACCCCTGCTGGTACTGGGGGGCCGGACGGACCGCTGCATGCGCGGACCTTCATCATGGACAGCTACAACTTCATGACGCCGACCTCGGAAACCGAGACCCGGTATTACTGGTTTCAGCTGCGCAACATCCGCCCGGACGACGCCGAGCTTTCCAGGATGATGAGTGAGGATGTCCGCCACGCATTCGAAGAAGACCTGGCCGTTCTCGAAGAGGTTCAGATCGGCATGGACGAAAAGGAAAGCCCCCATATCGACCTGAGCATCGACGGAGGCCAGCTGCGGTTCCGCCGCCAACTGGAAGCAATGATCGCCGAAGAGGCGATGGTCGATGCCAAGATGGAGGGCTGAGGCGGCCGGGAATGTCCGTTAGTATCGGGTCGCCCAAGATAAGGGAGCACGCGATCACCACTGCGTTCGAACCTGAATTCAGGTGCCGCAAGGCCTAGGCCTTGCGGGCTTCCGTGGCAATCGCAATCTTCAGTACAGATGCGGAGGGGCAACCCCTCCGCCACTTACATTTACCCCAGGATGCCGGGCAAGCGCAGGCCATGTTCGCGGGCGCAGTCTTTTGCGATGTCATAGCCGGCGTCCGCGTGCCGCCAGACTCCCGAGGCCGGGTCGTTCCACAGGACGCGCTCAAGCCGTTTGGCGGCCGCATCCGTGCCGTCGGCGCAAATCACGACGCCTGCGTGCTGGCTGAACCCCATTCCGACCCCGCCACCGTGGTGCAGCGACACCCATGTGGCGCCCGAGGCAGTATTGACCAGCGCGTTCAGCAGCGGCCAGTCACTGACGGCGTCCGAGCCATCCAGCATTGCCTCTGTCTCGCGGTTGGGTGATGCGACCGAACCGCTGTCCAGATGGTCGCGACCAATGACGACAGGTGCTTTCAACTCGCCGTTCCTGACCATTTCGTTGAACGCCAGCCCGGCGCGGTGACGGTCGCCCAGCCCGATCCAACAGATGCGCGCGGGCAGGCCCTGGAAGGCGATACGCTCCTGCGCCATGTCGAGCCAATTGTGCAGATGGGTGTTCTCGGGGAACAGTTCCTTCATCTTGGCGTCGGTCTTGTAGATATCCTCGGGGTCGCCCGACAGCGCACACCAGCGGAACGGGCCAATACCACGGCAGAACAGCGGACGGATATAGGCCGGGACAAATCCGGGGAAGGCAAAGGCGTTTTCCAAACCCTCATCCTGTGCCACCTGCCGAATGTTGTTGCCATAATCCAATGTCGGAACGCCTGCGTTCCAGAAATCGACCATGGCGGCCACATGTTGTTTCATCGAGGCCCGTGCCGCTTTTTCGACCGCCTTGGGATCGGTTTCGCGCTTGTCTTTCCACTGTGCCATGGTCCAGCCCAGGGGCAGATAACCGTTGACCGGGTCATGTGCCGAAGTCTGGTCGGTGACGATATCGGGACGCATGCCGCCGGCCTGCATCCGGGCATAGATTTCGGGGAATATTTCGGCGGCATTGCCGAGGAGGCCGACGGATTTCGCCTCTCCCGCTTTGGTCCAGCGGTCGATCATCTCAAGCGCCTCGTCCAGCGTCTCGGCCTTTTCGTCCAGGTATTTGGTGCGTAGGCGGAAATCGATGCTGTCGGGATTGCACTCGACCGCTAGACAGCAGGCCCCGGCAAAGACGGCGGCCAGAGGCTGTGCGCCACCCATGCCGCCCAAACCGCCAGTCAGGATCCATTTTCCTTTCAGATCGCCGCCATAATGCTGACGTCCGGCCTCGGCAAAGGTTTCGTAAGTGCCCTGAACAATGCCCTGCGTGCCAATATAAATCCACGAGCCGGCGGTCATCTGGCCGTACATCATCAGGCCCTTCTTATCGAGCTCGTTGAAGTGATCCCAGTTGGCCCAGTGCGGCACGAGGTTCGAGTTGGCGATCAGCACACGTGGAGCATCGGCATGGGTGCGCACGATGGCCACCGGCTTGCCGGACTGCACCACCAGCGTTTCATCCTCTTCCAGATCCTTGAGGCTGGCGACGATGGTGTCAAAATCTTTCCACGTCCGCGCGGCGCGCCCGATGCCGCCATAGACCACCAGTTCATGCGGGTTTTCAGCAACGTCCGGGTGCAGGTTGTTCATCATCATCCGCAGGGGGGCTTCGGTCATCCAGCTTTTGGCGTTCAACTCAGGGCCGGTTGGCGGAAAGATGTCGCGGGTGTTCTTGCGTGGGTCGGTCATGGGGCAAGCTCCAGTGCAGTGTCTTGGATGGCGTCCAGAATGTCGGAAAGCCAGCGGCGCAGGCGGGTGGCCTTGCGGTCGTCATAGGACCAGGGCGGGCTTTCTGTGGTCAGGTAGGTGGATTGGGCCAGTTCCATCTGAATGGCGTGCAGACCCTCAGCCGGGCGGCCATAGTGCCGGGTTGTCCACCCGCCCTTGAACCGCCCGTTCAATACGGTGCTGTAGGGGGACGAGGCGGCAAATTCATGGGCAATGGCCTCGATCTGGGGCGCGCAGGTTGTCCCGCCATTGGTACCCAGATTCATGTCCGGCAGGACACCGTCAAACAGGAATGGAATGTGGCTGCGGATCGAATGACAGTCATACAGAACCGCAATTCCATGGATCGCCTTCACCCGCGCCAGTTCGGCCTCGAGCGCTGCGTGATACGGTGCATGGAACGTCTCGCGGCGCTCGGTGATCTCTGCCTCGGAAGGTGGCTGGTCCCAGATGTCATGCCCGTCGAAATCCGTCAGCGGCACCAGCGTCGTGGTGTTCTGCCCGGGATAGAGAGACACGCCCGACGGATCACGGTTGGCATCAATCACATAACGGTGGAATGTGGCCCGCACCGTGGTGGCCCCCGGAAGAAGCCCGTCGTAAAGCCGGTCAATATGCCAGTCCGTATCGGCCAGTTCCCGGCCGCGGTCGTTCAGCCTGGCCTTGATGTCAGGCGGAACGTAGGTGCCCGTATGGGGCAGCCCAAGCACAAGGGGGCTGTCGCCCCGAATGTTTTCCATCGGATGGGTCATGCGCCAAGCCCGGGCATTTCTATCTCTGTGCCATTGGCAATCTCACCACTGGCAATCAGAACCGAGGCGGCTTCGATATCCGGGGCGGTATAGCGGTCATCGCCAAGGGGAGGAACCACCGCGCGCAGACGCGCCATCACGCCCTGCAGGGTTTCACTGGTGGGCAGCGGCGCGCGGAACTCGATCCCTTGCGTGGCGCAAAGCAGTTCGACCCCCAGAATGCGTTCCAGATTGGTCACCATCTGCCCCAGACGTCGTGCACCATGAGCGGCCATGGACACGTGATCCTCCTGATTGGCCGAGGTCGGGGTAGAGTCGGTCACGCAGGGGTTGGCCAGATGCTTGTTCTCGCTCATCAGGGCGGCGGTGGTGACCTCGGCAATCATAAGCCCCGAGTTCAGCCCAGGATTGGGGGTCAGGAAGGGCGGCAGGTCAAAGCTGAGCACCGGATCGACGATCAGGGCGATACGGCGCTGCGCAATGGCCCCGATTTCCGCAATCGCCAGCGCGATCATATCGGCGGCAAACCCCACGGGTTCAGCATGGAAATTGCCACCCGAGACGATGAGCCCCGCGTCGGCCAGCACCAGCGGGTTGTCGGTCGCGGCATTGGCCTCGATCTCGAGCGTCGTGGCGGCCTGTCGCAGGACGTCCATCGCGGCACCCACGACCTGCGGCTGGCAGCGGATGCAATAAGGGTCCTGCACCCGCGTGTCGCCCTCGCGATGACTGTCGCGGATCACCGATCCGGCCAGCAATGCGCGCATGGTGGCTCCGGCCTCAATCTGGCCGCGATGGCCCCGCAATGTGTGAATCTCGGGCTGCAATGGCGCGGTTGACCCCATAATCGCGTCGGTGGTCAGCGCCGATGTCACCAGCGCGCTTTGAGCGGCCTGCCACGCACCAAAAAGACCGGCCAAAGCAAACGCGGTCGAAAACTGGGTTCCGTTGATCAGGGCCAGACCTTCTTTGGGGCCAAGTTCGACCGGGGTCAGACCGGCTGCGGCCAGTGCTTGGTCGCCCGGCATCACGGTGCCGCCAAACTCGGCCTCGCCTGCGCCCATCATCACCGCTGCCATATGCGACAAGGGCGCAAGATCACCTGACGCGCCCACGGACCCCTGCGCTGGGATCACCGGTGTCACGCCCTTGTCCAGCATCGCCTCAATCAGGTCGATCAGTTCCAGCCGCACACCGGATGCACCGCGCCCGAGGCTGAGCAGTTTCAGCGCCATCATCAGCCGCGCATGGGCGCGCGGAATGGCCGGCCCCACCCCACAGCAATGGGACAGGATCAGGTTGCGCTGCAGGGTCGCCGTATCTTCGGCCGCGATCTTGACGCTGGCCAGTTTTCCAAACCCGGTATTGACCCCGTAAACCGCCGCTTCGCCCGCTGCCGCATCGGCAATGCGCGCATGGGCAGCTTCGATACCGGGGCGGCAGGTCGGGTCCAGCCGAACCGCGCATTCTTCCCGGTATGCCTGTTCCAGTTGCGCCAGAGACACAGAGCCGGGGGTGAGTGTCAGGGTGGTCAATTGAGTTCTCCGAGTATGCGGGAATGAAGCGGGTTGAAGCCGATGCGATAGGCCAGTTCAGCCGGGTGCGTTGCATTCCAGACGGCAAGATCGGCGCGCAAACCGGGGGCGATACGGCCGCAATCGTCCAGGCGCAGTGCGCGGGCCGCATGGGTGGTGACACCCTGCAGCGCCTCTTCGGGCGTCATCCGGAACAGGGTGCAACCCATGTTCATCGCCAGCAAAAGCGAGGTCATTGGCGCAGAACCCGGATTGCAATCAGTGGCCAGCGCCATCGGTACCTTGTGCTTGCGCAGCAGGTCGATTGGCGGGGCTTGTGTTTCGCGCAGGGTGTAGAAGGCCCCGGGCAAGATGACGCCGACCGTGCCGGCAGCCGCCATGGCCTGAACGCCGTCCTCGTCCAGATATTCAATGTGATCGGCTGAGATCGCCCCGTAGGATGCGGCAAGTTTCGTGCCGCCCAGATTGGACAACTGTTCGGTATGGCATTTGATCGGCAGTCCCAATTCTGTGGCCGCATCGAACAATGGCACCAGTTGCTCGGGCAGGAACGCAATCCCTTCGCAGAAGGCATCCACCGCGTCCACCAACCCTTCCGCATGGGCGGCACGCAGGGTCGGAATGCAGATTTCGGTGATATACGCTTCGGGGCGGTCCTGATATTCAACCGGAACTGCATGGGCGCCCAGAAAGCTGGTCACGACCCGGGCAGGGCGATGTCGTGGCAGCGCCCTTGCCGCGCGCAGCATGTTCAATTCGGTTTCTTTATCCAGCCCGTAGCCGGATTTGACCTCGATCACCGAAACACCTTCGGCCAGCATCGCATCCACTCGTGGCAGCGCCTGCGTGACCAGATCCTCCAAACTGGCAGAGCGCGTCGCCTTTACGGTCGAGATGATGCCACCGCCTGCACGCGCCACTTCTTCATAGCTGGCGCCGTTCAGCCGCATCTCGAACTCGACCGCGCGGTGGCCGCCAAAGACCACATGCGTATGACAGTCAATAAATGCAGGTGTCACCAGTCGACCCTCGAACGAGGTCCGGGGCAGCGCTGCAAATTCAGCGGGCAGTTCGGTCTGCGGACCGACCCAGGCGATACGGCCATCCACAGCCGCAATCGCGGCATCCTCGATCAGACCATAGGCATTGGCAGCTTCCAACATCGTCGCTGCGTGCAGATCGGTGAACAGATGATCGCGGGCCTGCATTCGAATACCCCTCCCCTGCAATTCTCTCTTTTCTGGTACAGGTCTTTATGTCATATGTCTATCCATAAAGCGGAGACACACATGACAGCCATATTCGCAAATCGCGCCCTGCTGCCCACTGGCTGGGCAGAGAACCTGCGGCTTGAGGTCGAAAGCGGGCGGATTGCGCGCCTGACCCCGGATTCCGCGGCGTGTGATGAAGATACCCGCGTCGACATTCTGCTGCCTGCCTTGTCGAACCTGCACAGTCACGCCTTCCAGCGCGCCATGGCCGGGATGACCGAGTATCGTCTGGCCGGTCGCGACAGTTTCTGGACCTGGCGCGATTTGATGTATCGCTTTACCGGCCACCTCAGCCCCGAACAGGTTCAGGCCATCGCGGCGTTGGTTTATCTTGAGATGCAGGAGGCCGGATATGCCGCGGTCGGCGAATTCCACTATCTGCATCACCAGCCGGACGGGACGCCTTATGACCGCCTTGCCGAGCTGTCGGACCGGATCATGGCCGCTGCCGCCGAGACCGGGATTGGACTGACGCATCTGCCGGTGCTCTATTCCTATGCGGGCGTCGGGGAAAAGCCGCTGGAGAGTGGCCAGCGCCGCTTTGGCAACGATGTGGACCGTTTCTGCAAATTGGTGGAGCAAGCCCGTGGCGCGCTTGGTGATCTGCCAGATGACTGCCGGGTCGGCATCGCACCGCATTCCCTGCGTGCCACCTCGCCAGCAGATTTGGCGCAGGTTATCGCCGCGCAGGGCGCTGGCCCGATCCACATTCACATCGCCGAACAACCGAAGGAGGTGGCTGAAGTGCAGGCGGGTCTGGGTGCGCGCCCGGTTGAATGGCTGCTGGACAATGCGCCGGTCGATGCCAACTGGTGCCTGATCCACGCCACGCATATGACTGAGGCCGAGACCTGCGCCATGGCTGGCAGCGGTGCCGTTGCGGGCCTCTGCCCCGTGACCGAGGCCAATCTGGGCGATGGTCCCTTTAACGGCCCTACTTACCTAATTGCAAACGGCGCCTTTGGCGTGGGTTCGGATTCCAACGTGTTGATATCCCTGACTGAAGAGTTGCGCACACTGGAGTATTCCCAGCGTCTGCGCGATCTGTCGCGCAATGTGATGGTCGTAGGTGAGGGCTCGGTCGGGCGGACGCTTTATTGCGGCGCGGCAGAGGGTGGCGCGCAGGCGCTTGGCCGCGATGCGGGGCAGATTGCCGAGGGCAAGCTCGCCGACCTCGTGGCTGTGGACGGCCAAAACCCAGCCTTGTGTGCCTTGCGCCCGGACCAGCTTCTGGACGGGCTAGTATTTGCCGCAAAGGACCATGTGGTGACAGATCTGTGGTCTGCCGGCCGCCATCGCGTGCAAAATGGCCGCCACGTGGCACGGGACCAGATCATCTCCGGCTACCGGGCCGCCATGGCCGGGCTTTTGTCTGGTCTCTAGGCCCGAACCTGTGCAAATCGGACAGACAGGACTATGGCATCAGGGGCCGGAGTGACGGTTAAGGCGTCTTCCGGCCATTCCGCCTCTCCCGCGATCAACTGAGCACCAACTGATGTGACAGCCAGACCCTTCGCAACAAAGACGAAGCTAAACGGTGCCACATCGAAATGTTGTGCACCGATATGAACATCCACGCTGGCCGTGATAGCCTGCGGATCGTAAATCACATTGAATGCCCGGCACGGCCCGCCCAGCAGCCGCGCATTCAGCGGCAACGCCCCATCGAAATACAGCGGCTTGAACGGCCGGGCCTTATAAATGTCGGTCGAGCCTTGCAAATTCAGCCCGGCCCCGTCGATGATCGTGTGCACCCGCGCAAGACCCGGAAAGCGCGAGAATGGCCCGTCACGGCCGATCTCGGCAACGCTTATGCGCCAGTCGAGTTGATTTTTGATCCGCTGGACGGCCAGTTCACGGGTCACGCCACCGCCATTGGCCCAGGGGGCGGCTGCCGTCTCCTCAAGCCTGATACGCATGCGGGTCAATTTCTTTGCATGTTGTCATTAATCTGGACATAATATGAATATGGGCAAAATGATATAGTGAGCAGAACTTGACCGAGCAGAAAAACATAGGCTTTCAGGCGATCCGCGATGAAGTGCTGAACCGCATCCAGACGCGTGTCTGGCCGCAGGGCAGCCTGCTGCCGACCGAGCTGGAACTGGCGGCTGAGTTCGGCTGCGCCCGGGCAACGGTCAACCGGGCCCTGCGCGAACTGGCAGATCAGGGGATCGTCACCCGTAAACGCAAGGGCGGCACCCGCGTGGTCACCATGCCGGTCAAACAGGCAAAACTGCCCATTACCGTGGTTCGTCAGACCATCGAAGAGATGAATGCCGAATACCGTTATGCGCTTGTCAGCCGAACTGTCATTGCCTGCCCGGCCTGGCTGCAGGCCAAGTTGGGCCTGCCCGAGGCGGCGCAGGTCCTTCATCTGTCCTGTATGCACCACGCCGACAACCGCCCTTTCCAGTTCGAAGAGCGTTGGATCAATATCGACGCCGTGCCCCATGTTGCGAACGAAGATTTCCTGACAGTTGGTCCCAACGAATGGCTGCTGGCTGAAGTACCCTTTTCAAATGCGGAAATCGCCTTTTCGGCCGTTCCCGCCACAGGCCCGTTGCAGGACTTTTTGTCCGTCCCGTCCGGAACACCGCTGTTTCAGCTGGAACGCACGACATGGTTTCAGAACAAACCCGTCACGTTCGTGCGCATGACATTCCACCAAGGCTATCAGATGCGCACAACCTATTGACTGTGGTCGCCCTCAGGCATTGTCCGGCAGTCGAAGAATACGGGTATATCCCAGTTGAAACCTGTTCAGCTTGAGACCAGCCTTCTAATGCCGACGCCTCAGGTTTCCGCAACAGCGCGCACAGGTGCATTTCCCGTCGCTGAATTATTTCAAGCGCGAAACAGAACAACCTACCTGAGCAGGAATTCTCTGGCGCAAATGCGCAGCAGCCAGTTGCGGAACTGGGTGACCGCACGCGACCCGTCGGCGCGGTACGAGGTCAGCAGGTAGTAGGCATTGCCGGTCGGAAGGCTCAAATCAAGGGGCGCAACCAGTTGGCCCTTACGCCGGCTTTCCTCACCAAAAGGGCGGCGGTCCATGGCCCAGCCCAGCCCGCTTTTGGCGGCCTGCAGTGCGTTCGAGCGATTGTCCATCTCGGCGACCGGTTTCCACGAAATCTCGCTCAGACCAGCTGCCGAAAACCAACGGCTCCACTCATTCGCGTGGTGGTTGCTGCTGATCAGAGGCTCGGACTGCATCTCTTCGGGCAAGGGAATGCTGCCTCTGGCTTCCAGATATTCGGGGGCGCAAACCGGCTGGATGATCTCATCGAACAGCTTGACGCAGCGGGCCTCCTGCGGGGGTTTGTCGGCAAAGACGATCGCCATGTCGATGTCGCTCCCTGCAAGGGTGATTTCCTCGGGCATGGTGATGATTTTGACGTTCACGTTCGGCGCTGCCTCGCGCAGGTTGGGCAGGTTCGGTATCAGCCACATATTGGCCAGTGACTGGTACATATGGACTGACACGGTCTGCTCGCTCTTGTCGCCGGTATATTCGGCGAAAGCGGCATCAAGCGTGTCCAGGGCTTGGCGCACTGGGCCGAACAGCGCTTTCCCTTCGTCTGTCAGTTCCACGCTCTGAGGCGCTCCGCGCTTCAATAGGGTCGTGCCGACAAAGGTTTCGAGTGACCGGATCTGATGGCTCACGCCCGAGGCCGTGATATTGAGCTCGCGCGCGGCCTCGATGTTGCGCCCCAGCCGTACGACGGCTTCGAACGCGCGAATGGCGGCAAATGGCGGTATCTTGCGTGACATCTGAACATCCGGTTAAGGGCCAACGTGCGGACCCTAGAACAAATGATACGCTGCTCCCAGCCCTGTCCCCTTATACGGGAGCCGTGCACAGATCGAACAGATGCCGCAGGTCTTGTGCTGCCAGTTGATCGAACTGCGCGGACAGGTCTCGGATTTCTTCGGCTCGGGTTTCACCCAAAACCGGAACGGCGAGCATGCGGAACTTTTGGGTGATCTGGTCGTCGCTGAGTGCCATGTCCGCGTCACCGCGCGGTGTGCGGGGCTCATCCACGATCCGCTGACCGTTCCTGAGGATGATTGTCACCTGCGCCCAGCGTTTGTCGGTACTTATGCGGGTCATTTCCGGATCGTCTATCAGCTTGATGGTGCGGCTTACGCGCAGGATGTCGGGGTCGCGTAGGGCTTCGGCGCTCAGTTCGTCGACGCCCACCTGACCGCGTACGAGCATCGCGGCGACGGGAAAGGCGATTGCATAGGCGAACTCATCCTGAGTTTGCGGTTCGTGACCGGCCAGCCGTGTTGCATAGTGGAAGGTGCGGATTTCGACGCTGTTCACCTGTTCGTGGGTGAAGCCGTGTTTCTGCATCATGTCGTGTACGGAATCGAGCGAGGGATGGGCCCAGCGGCAGCAGGGATAGGCCTTGTAATGCGTGTGGTCGACCAGCCGCCAGCCGGTGCCCAGATCGGCCCAGAATTCCGCGCCGTCTTCTCCCTCGCAGGTCAGCGCCGGGGCACCGGTGAACCCTTCCATTGCAAGATAAGCCGCCGTCACCCCCGAGGGCGCGCCCCAACCGACGCCATCGCGAACCATGGTGGGATGGTCGATGCAGCGCATCATCTGGCTGCGGGGGCCATGGTATTCCCCGATCCCCGCGGCCTGCCGGATCTGTTCCGCTTTACCACCCAGCAGTTTGGCTCCAGCGGCGGCGACCCCTACGGCGGTCCACGCCCCCGAGGTGTGATAATCAGCGCAGGTTGCGTGTTGCACCAACCCGGCACGGTAGGAGACTTCGTATGCGGTGGCGAGGATTTCGGCAAAGCGCCTGCCGTCGATCTGATTGCCGCTGGCCTGTGCCATTGCGATCAACGCCGGGAACACGGCTGAACCCGCATGACCTTTGCAAGGGGTGGTGCCGTCATGGGCGTCGATGCTGTCCACTGTGAATGCGCCGGCCATGGCGGCCCCGACAGGGCTGACCGAGCTGCCATCCATCAGCATCTTCGCCGAACCAGATGTGCCCGCCCCGAATATCATCGGTGCAACGCGGCGTGCGATGCCCGACATTTCGGTGGTCACGCCGACGGCCGCCACGCCGATCGTGTCGACAAAGGACCGGCGCAGCGTCCACAGGACGGTTTCGGGCAGATCATCATGGCGCAGATTGGCGGCGAAATGGTCGAATCTGTGTCCCATCAGCTCAGCACGTCCACGGCGGATTTCATGCGCTTCAAACCTTCCGATATGTTGTTTTCAGACGTTGCGATTGACATGCGATAGAACGGATCACATGAAAATCCGGGCCCGGGGACCACGACGACCCCATGTTCCAGAAAATAGGCCGCCAGTTCGGTCGAGCTGGTCAGTATCTTACCCTCGGGCGTCCGGCGTCCAAACAATCCGCCGCATTCGGGCATCAAATAGAACGCGCCGCCGGGGCTCTGTGTTTGCAGCCCTTCGATTTCGGCCAGCCCGGTCAAAGCCTGATCGCGGCGTTTCTGGTAGATGGCGCACCAGTCCTTCAGGAATTCCTGCGGCCCGGTCAGAGCCGCCACTGTCGCCGCCTGACTGATCGAGCACGGACCGCCATTGGTCTGGCTGAACAGGCTGCGAATGCCGTTGGTCCACCATTCGGGCCCACCGGCAAACCCGATGCGCCAGCCCGTCATGGCGTAGGATTTCGACACGCCGTTCACTGTCAGTATCCGCTGCTGCAGGTCCGGCGCGACAGCAGCCAGTGTCGCGAACTCCGCGCCATCGAAAATGATGTGTTCGTACAGATCGTCCGAGATCACATTGACCTGCGGATGGCGTCTGAGGACCACGGCCAGCGCCTCCAGCTCGGTGGCCGAATACACGGCTCCGGTCGGATTGGAGGGTGAGCAGATCATCATCAGCCGCGTCCGGGGTGTGATTGCCGTTTCAAATACTTCGGGCGTCAGTTTGAAGCAGCTGTCTGCAGTGTCGACCAAAACCGGCGTTCCGCCCACGGCCTGCACCATACCCAAGTGCGAGGCCCAGAGTGGTACAGGCAGGACCATCTCGTCCCCTGGGTTCAGGACTGCCTGAATGGCGGTTGCCAGCAATGGCTTCGCGCCTGAACAGACGATGATTTCTTGTGCAGAGAAGGTCAGGTTGTTGTCGCGGCGGAACTTTTCGATCACGGCCGCCTTGACGGCTCCGTTTCCGTCGGTCGGAGTGTACCGTGTGTCGCCCGCCCGAATGGCGGCAATCCCGGCCTCGCAAACATGGGCGGGTGTGTCGAAATCCGGCTCGCCCACGGAAAAGTCGATCAGATCGGCCCCGGCCTGCCGCATTTCGAAGGCTTTGTTGAAGACACCGATGATCGGTGATGCGGGCAGCGCGTCGACCAGTCGGGACAGCATCATGATGCCTCCGCCAGATCGGTCAGGGTCAGATTGGGGCCAAGACTGTCGGGGCCAACAAGAATATGGATGACGGCGGCTTTTCCGGATGCCATTGCGCGTTCCAGCGCGGGTGCGAAATCGGCGGTCGTCTCAACCCGCTCGCCATGTGCGCCATAGCCTTGCGCGACGACCGCGAAATCGGGGTTTGTCAGTGAAGTGCCCGAAATACGCCCGGGATGCTTTCGCTCCTGATTGGTGCGAATGGTGCCGTACATGCCGTTGTCAACGATGATGAATATAGGATCGAGCCCATATTGAATTGCCGTCGCCAACTCTTGCCCGTTCATCAGAAAATCACCATCCCCGGCGACGTAGACGGCCGGTGCATAGGGGCGCGCCACCTTGGCGGCGACCGCCGCCGGAACGCCCATTCCCATCGCGCCGGAAATCGGGGCCAGAGCGCCCAGAAACTGACGGTAGTCGAAATGGATGTTGGGCCAGTCGGCCGCGTTGCCCGCACCGGTGGTCATCGTAGTTTCCCGAGGCAAAGTGGAGTTCAGCACGCACATCACTTCGGCCATGTCGACCGGGCCGCGTTGGACAGGCAGGGCCCGCATCGCCTGGTAATCGGCACGCGCGCGGGCAGGCGAGTGGCGTTTTGCGACCGGCAGCAAGGCCAGGGATTTTGCAGCTTCGTTCGGGTCGGCCAGAATGGGCAGGTCGGCCTGATAGAGCCGTCCCAGATCCTCGGGGCCCGGCAGGATGTGCACAAGCTTGCAATCCGGTTGGGGCGATTGGATGAGGCTGAATTTCAGTGTGGTCCCGTCATTCAGGCGCGCGCCCAGTGCGATCACCAGATCAGCAGATGTCGCGTATTCATTTGGCATCGGATTGCCGCCAAAACCCAGATTCCCGATAAAATTGGGGTGGTCATGCGGAAACAGACCCTGGCGGCGGAACCCTACGGCAACCGGAAGCCCGTGGTCTTCGACAAAGCGGATCGCGGCTGCATGCCCCTCTTCGGTCCAGCAGGTGCCGCCTAACAGCAGCAGCGGGCGCTCGGCTTCGGCCAGAAGCGCGGACACCTGTTCCAGATCGGCCGGTGTGGGTGCGGGAGGGGTCAGTTTGACCTTTGGCAGATCTGCGGCGTCGGTCAGTTCGGCCAGCATATCCTCGGGCAGGGCCAGCGCCACCGGGCCGGGCCGTCCCGAAAGGGCGGTGCGAAAGGCGCGGTTCACATATTCCGGGATGCGGGCGGGATCGTCGATTTCGGCCACCCATTTCACCATATGGCCCAGAAACCGACGGTAATCGACCTCCTGAAACGCCTCCTTGTCGCGATGAGTGCGCGGGATCTGACCGATCAGCAGGATCAGCGGAGTCGAGCCCTGTTGCGCAGTATGCACCCCGATGGAGGCATTGGTCACCCCGGGGCCCCGTGTCACGAAACAGACCCCGGGCTTGCCTGTGGCGTCCGAATACGCCGCCGCCATGAAGGCCGCGCCGCCCTCTTGCCGTGTCGTGTAGTACTTTAGTGTGTTCGAGCAATCATGCAGCGCATCCAGGGCCGCTAGGTAACTTTCACCGGGGACACCGAAAATGGCCTCAACACCGTTGACCCGCAGCATGTCGATCAAAACCTGTCCGCCTGTCCGCATCACATTGCCTCCTGTTTCAGAGTCCATGTTTTTCAGTCGGAAGCAAAGATCGAAACTGAATTCTTCACGCCGGGATTGAGGTAAATTCATCCCGAAGGGGCGCCCGGAAAAACATCCAGGCCGTGCGACGTGCAAACGGGCGGCGCATGCCTACTTCGGGCCATGTCACGGGTGCAATTGTGTCGACCTTAGCCTTTAGAATCCCATTTACACATCAACGCTTTGATCCTCGACATCGAAGAAATGCAGGAATTCTGGTGCAAGGTGCAACCCAACCGTTGCGCCAGGCTGCAATTCGGTATCACCGGTGATGCGGACTGTAACTTTGTCTTCGCCACCACAATCGAGGATCAGGAATGTGTCTGCGCCAAGATACTCAATAACCTCGATAACGCCATCACACTGACCTGCACCTTGTGCTACGACCTTAATATGTTCGGGGCGGATGCCCAACCGTGTCGCGGCTACAGCCCGATCATAGGTTCCACTGCCACCCCCCGAAAGGCGGTAAGAACCATTGTCGGTCGTGCACGGCAGGATGTTCATTTTCGGGCTGCCGATGAATTGGGCTACGAACAGGTTCGCTGGATGCTCATATAATTCGCGCGGAGTGCCGACCTGGGCGATATGACCGTATTCCAGCACGACGATCCGGTCTGCCAGCGTCATCGCCTCGACCTGATCGTGCGTGACGTAGATCATGGTACGTTTCAGGTTCTGGTGCAGTTTGGCGATCTCGTAGCGCATTTCGACGCGCAACGCGGCGTCGAGGTTCGAAAGAGGTTCGTCAAACAGGAATGCGGTGGGATCACGCACGATTGAGCGGCCGATAGCGACACGCTGGCGCTGACCACCTGAAAGGTCCTTAGGCCTGCGTTCCAGAAATGGCGTCAGTTTCAGCACCTCCGCAGCCTTGCTGACCTGGGCGTCGATGTCTGTTTTTGGGGCACCGGCAACCTTCAGCGAAAACCCCATATTCTCGGCCACGGTCAGATGGGGGTAAAGGGCGTAGGATTGAAACACCATGGTTAGACCGCGTTTCGAAGGCGGGTGATCGGTGACGTCGTTGTCGTTGATCAGAATTGCGCCGCGCGAAGTATCTTCAAGGCCGCCGATCATACGCAACAGGGTGGATTTACCGCAGCCCGATGGGCCTACGAACACGATGAACTCACCTTCGTCTATGTCAAGGTCAATGCCCTTGATGACCTGAACGTTACCAAACCACTTTTCGACCGCGTTGAGCTTGATGCTGCCCATCAGTTCCTCCCTGCCCAGATCAGCCAAACGGCGGCTGTCCATGTAAACGAATTCCCGCCCGCGGGACTGCCGGTATTGGGATCGAAGTATTCAGCAAACCCGAAATTGGAAATCAACGCGGCGGTTTTGGCGCGCAGGTCTTCCGCTTCGGCCTCATGGCCCATTTCGGCAAGGCCAATGCCGATCATCATGTTCATGATCGCCCAGGTTGGTCCGCGCCAGTATCGGCGGGGATCGAATTTCGGGCTTTCTGTGTCGTGGCTGGGAATAGGGTGCGGGACCGTTTTCTGAACTTTTCGGAGCCTTTCCAGCATTTCGGGTGACTCGATGCCGGCAAACCAGCACATGAAGGAAGCGTTCGAGATACTGTTCGCCCAGTCGCCGCTATGGGCATCGCGCGAGTCAAAAGACCCCAGATCGGCATTCCACAGCGACCGCGCGCCCTCCTCCAGCCGGGCGATGTCGTTGCTCAAGCTGTCGGTTTCCAGACCGAGTTCGGTGCCTACGGCCAACAGATCGCGGGCCGCGCGTAAGGTGGTGAAGGTCATTGTCGGGTCCGCCACGCGGAACGGGTTCTTACGGAGTAAGGTCTTCTGATCCCATCCGGCCTCGCGTCCGATCTGAACCAGCTTGATGTACCGGTCATAGTCGAACTTGGTGGGCCGGTCGTCGCTGTTGACGTGGCTTGTGTCCCGGCGGACATATTCGCCCACGTCCGAGGCATCCATACGTGCCATCGCCTTGTCCCAGTCCGGAGCGTTGTCGCGGCCCGCCTCCCAGGGGTGGGTGGTGCAGACAGCCCCCAGATCGTCCAGCCGCCATTTCATGATCCAACGGTGCCAGGCCAGCATGGCAGGGAACAGCGCGCGAATACGAGCTTCGCCCAGTGTCCGGTCCTTGTCCCAGATAAGGCGTGCCATGGTGGCCGCAATGGGTGGCTGGATGATGCCCGACGACGGGATCGGGCCGTTGCATCCCCAGACATCCGGTCCAGGGAAATACCCAGGATCGGGTTTGTGAAACAGGATATGCGGGACCATCCCGTCAGCCCATTGTCCCGAGAACAGCGTCTCAAGCTCAATCCAGGCGCGATCTATGTCAAATTCGGCAAACCCAAGCGCGGCGATCGCGCTGTCCCAGTTCCATTGATACGGATACAGCCCTTCGGTCGGGATGGTGTAGCCTCCCCGGTCATTGGCGATCAGGATATTGCGCGCCTCGCGGTCGGGGTTCGTATGTTGGTTCATCTGTGTCATCCTTTGACGGACCCCGCAGTCAGGCCCTTGGTCATGAAACGTTCAAGCCCCAGGAACAGCGCCATGATCGGGACAGTGGCGATGACGGCACCGGCCATCAGGTGCTGACGGGGAATTTCTGAGGAATTCAGCATCGTGACCCCTCGGGTCAGGGTGAATTTTGACGGATCGTCCAGCAGCATGAAGGCCAGCAGGAACTCATTCCAGGCGATCATGAAGACGTAAAGCGAGACCGACGCCAGAGCCGGCAGGCTGAGCGGAAGGGTGATCTTCCAGATCACCGACAGGCGTGACAACCCATCCATCAAACCGGCTTCCTCGACCTCGGTCGGCAAGCCGCGAAAATAGCCTTGCAACATGTAGAGCGCGACCGGGATAGTTGTCACCGGATAGATCATGACAATGCCAAGGATCGAATTGCGCAAGCCGGTCAGAGAGAATGCGATATAGATCGGCAGCGCCAGTACGATCATCGGGACCATGTAGATCAACAGGATCGAGCGTGAGAACGCCTTTTGCCCCTTGAACCGGAACCGCGCAACAGCGTAGGCCCCGGGGACGCTGAAGGCCAGCGTAATGAATACCGTGAGGACCGAGACGTAGAAGGATGTCCACAAATAGGTGCCGAAATTGAAGTCACGGAACAGCTCGGTATAACTGCGGAAAAGTGCGGTGCCCTGGCTCAGGTCGACCGAGAAATCCAGCGGATTTTGCAGCAACGCCTGCTGGGATTTCAGGCTGGTCATCACCATGACGTAAAACGGGATGACCACGATGGCCGTGAAGAAAATATACCCGAAGCCGGTGCAGAACCGGATTACCGCATCCTCGAATTCGTGCCGGGTCAGCTCTCCGAACGGGGTTTCCCTGAGAATTGCAGCCAACGAGACGTGAATTACGGCGGCCATTGCCAGAACAGTAACCAGGACTGCCTGCACCGACGTGTCCGGGCCGATCAGAACGGGGCCAAACCCGGTCAGGCCGGACAGGCCCAGCATGGCCGATATACCCAGGCGGGCCGGTGCATGGTGCGCCGGGAACCGGATGTAGATCCATCCTGCCAGCGCACCCCAGATCAGGCAGAGCAGTATCTGGGGACGAAATGCCGCCCCGGTGGAAAACGACATGGTGACGGCAACGGTTGTCGCGATGACAACCAGCCAAAGCGCGCCCAGAATTGGGCCGGTTATATACCCTTTGCGCATCACAGACCCTCCTCACGGCTAATGAAGCGGAAGAAGACAAAGCTGAAGGCAATCAGGCACACCAGGATCACCACCGCCACCGCCGCACCGGCGCCGATGTTCGATATTGCAAAAGCCTGTTCATAGACATTCACGGTCAGCGTGCGAGTGCCCGCATTGCCGCCGGTCAGCAGGAAGATGTCATCGAATTTGTTGAACGTCCAAATGAAGCGCAGCAGGAACAGCACTGACAGGATACCCAGCAATTGCGGGATGCTCAGCCACCAGAATTTCTGGAATGGCGAAGCCCCGTCCATATCCGCCGCTTCATACATGCTGGAGTCGATAGATTGCATCCTGGCGAGGATGAACAGGAAGGACAGAGGGAAATAGCGCCAGATCTCAAACACTGTGACCATGATCAGGGCCAATGGGCGTTCACCGAAGAAGTTGATGGGATCGCTGGTCAGTCCCATCTGCACCAGCAACGCGTTGGCGGAACCTGAGAATGGGTCGAATAGCGTGACCCATGTGAAGGCGACCGCAATCACCGGGGCAACGTAAGGGAACAGGTAGAGGCCTCGGATGATGCCCTGCCCCCTGAAGCTTTTGTTCAGCAGCAGGGCCGCAAAGAGGCCCATGACCAGCGCACCGATTGTGCCGAATACAGTATAGAACAGAGTGACCCAAAGAACGCCCCAGAATTCTTTCCCGTCAAAGACGCGGGCAAAGTTTTCGAGGCTGAATTCAAGGCTGGTCAGTACATTCGGCCCGCTGCCGGTGACTTTCGGCTCTGATCCCTCGACCGCATCCTCGACCGCATCCGGGTCGCCGTCGAATGTGACCGGGATGCGGATACGCTCACGCTGTCCACCCTGCAAAGTGCCGAAATCGCAAAACAAGTCCTGCCCGTCCAGAACACATGGCGCAACGACTTCTCCGGCGGTCACCCCGTCAGGAAGAACATCGGCCAGGGTCACGCCTTCGATCGCGATCTCCTGGCTGGAGTTGCGCAAGCGGTATTCGATCCGCAGATCGTCGCCCGATCCGCGCAGACTTTCACGGACAACCGGCGCGGGTGGGCGCAGGTCGGACAGGGAAAATGGCTTGAAGCTGATCCAGATGATTGCCAGCAACGGCAGGATCACGACAAGCGACACACTGATCACGGTCGGAGCCAGCAGAGCCCAGGCCATACGCGCCTCGCGTTTGGCAAGTGCCCCGGTTCCGGTCGGTGGGGTTACCGAAGAAGACATGGAAGACCTCGGAGAGGGTTGGGTGCAGCGGCGCGCACGCCGCTGCGGTTTCCGATTGAGAGACGGTTCTACTGAACTTTGGCCAGTTCGTCGTTCATGGCCGCTACGGCCTGGGCAGCGTCGATTTCATCGTCGATATACTGACGAACGACACGGTTGATGGCCTGCGAGTTGATCATTTTTGATGCCAGGGACAATTGCGCCTCGGTCACGCCCCAGCGTTGTGCGACGTCAAGACCACCGACGATTTCGTCGATCATCGCCTGATCATAAAGCTCACCCAAGGGTGCCTTGCGATCCACCCCGACCGGCAATTCGGCCCAGGCTTCTGCAAAGGCCGTCGGATTTTCGGCATTGCCTCGGCGGACCGGGAACTTGCCCTCGGGCGCGATTGCCAGCGTCTGAGTATAGCCGTCATCCATGGCGTATTTCACGAATTCCATGGCTGCATCGGTGTCCGCGTCGCTGGTGATGCCGAAATACCGGACGTCACCCCAGGCCGCGCCGTCAGGATTGGAAGGGCCGGACAATTTGGTCACGATACCTGTCTTGCCCGCCAGATCACGCGAGGTCGGGTCGTCGTTGATGGTCGGCGGAGCGCTATCGCGCAGACCGGCCAGCTCGTCCAGAATGAAAGGCGACCAGATGATCATTGCCGCTTTGCCGTCAAAATACAGCTCGCGCGATTGCTTCCAGTACAACTCTCCCGGAGGTGAGGCTTTGGAAATCGCCTTGTAGAAATCCAGAACTTCGGTGGTTTTGGCTTCGTCCAGTGGTTGGAAGCCATCCGGACCAACCGGGCTGACGCCATTGGCGAGGAAAACATGCTCCAGAACCTGGCTCATGAAGTTCTCATCGACTTTGGTGGCGGACACGAACCCGTACATCTCGGGCGGATTGTGCAGTTTTTCCAATGCCGCCTGAATATCGGCAAAGGAATCCGGGGCTTCGAGACCGTTTTCCTCAAACAGGTCCTTGCGATAGACGACCATCTGGGTCCAGCCGTCTACAGGCACCGATGCGGTTTCATCGTTGAACGCGGCCATCGCGATCGCTCCGGGTGCGAATGTATCAGCGCCCAGTTCTTCGATCACTTCGGAAGCGGCTTCTGTGTCCAGAATGCCTGCTTCTGCCCATGGCAGGGCATATTGCAGGGTATGGTAAATCACGTCCGGCAGATCGCCGGCGGCAAACGCTGCGGTTGCGCGCGTGCCCAGATCGCTTTCCGTCACCGGGATCACCTCGACGGTGGTGCCTGTATCGGCTTTGAACTGATCAGCCATTTCCTGCTGTTTTGCCAGGCGTTCGGGCTGTTCTTCCGTGGTCCAGAAGCGAATGGTATCAGCTTCCGCCGACTGCGCTGACAAGGTCAGTGCAAGGGGTGTCCCAAGCAAAAGCCTGTCCGCATGGGATGCGATGCGAATAGTCACTCGGT
>NZ_JBQFPJ010000016.1:0-113321 GCF_056534475.1 Ruegeria sp. D4 | reverse complement strand
CTCAGGCCCTCGCCCCCGCGCACATCTCCGATTGCGTCGTGTTTTTCAGCCAATTTTTTCAATCCGGTAAAAAGTTCTTCACCGCGGGCCGCGGCGTTTTCCCAAACACGCAGACGATTGATTTCAGACAGAGCCGCCAGCGCAGCCGCTGCGCCGACCGGATGGCCGGAATAGGTATAGCCCTGATCGACTGACGCCATACCTGTGGTGTCGCTTTCAAAAACCTCGGCGACCGCGCCCGAAATCATTGCCGCACCGAATGGGAAATAACCGTTGGTGATCGCCTTGGCTGTCGTCATGATGTCGGGCTGCACACCCCAATGCCGCGCGCCGCTTTCGCTGCCGGTACGACCAAAAGCAGTGATGATCTCATCCGAGATAAGAAGAATACCGTTTTTCGAACAGACCTCGCGCACCATTGGCATGAAGCTTTTGTGTGGTGGGATCACGCCGCCTGCGCCCAGAACCGGCTCCATGATGAATGCGGCGACGGTATTTGCACCCTGAAACGCGATCTCGGCCTCCAGCGCCTTGACGCAAAGTTGCGCCAGACGCTCGGGGTCTGTTTCGTCGAACGGATTGCGGTAGGTCCACGGCGCAGGCACGTGGAAACAGCCTGGCATCATCGGCTCGTAAGCCGCGCGGAACTTCTGGTTGCCATTGACCGAAGCGGCCGCGAAATGGGTGCCGTGGTATCCTTGCTTGAGGCTGATGAACTTTGTCCGGCCGGCCTCGCCCCGCACTTTGTGATACTGTCGCGCAAGCTTCAGCGCGATTTCAACTGAATCCGATCCGCCCGAAGTGAAAAAAACTCGGGTCAGACCATCAGGCTTGAAAAACTGCGCCAACTTATAGGACAGCTCAATCGCCTTGTCGTTGCTGGTGCCCCGGAAGGTCGAGTAATACGGCAGCGCATTCAACTGATCGGTAATGGCCTGCTTAACCGGATCACAGGAATAACCCAGATTGACGTTCCACAACCCGCCAACCGCGTCGATGGCCTTGTGGCCGTCTATATCGATGATGCTGACCCCTTCCCCTCCGGTCAGGATGGTGGGCGGATTGTTTTGACTGTCGGCAGGATGTGCCATCGGGTGCCAGAAATGGCGCGCGTTGTTTTCCTTCAGGAAATTGGAGTCTTTCATATCACGGGTCTCCGAGGATCTTGTCCGCCCATCGGTCAGGGCTGGAACGCGGTTGGGAAGTTTCGCGGAAACTGACCACCGAAATTCGCAGTCAGTTCGAGCGAAAGGGAATGCAATGTCGTCAGGATCAAAGGCAGGTGATCGCCGTTTGCACGAATTTCAGGCACCGCAATTGCGATTGTGCCTATCGCCACCTGATCAATTCCAAAGACAGGCGCAGCGTATCCATAAACGCCTGCTTCAAACCCGCCTGCGCTGTTTGACCAGCCCTTGCGCCTGATCTCAGAAACCCGTTCACGTATCAGGTCAGGGGACACCAGGGTTTCCGCTGTGTAGGACGTCAAGGCCTGGCGATCCAGATCTTCAAGCAGGTGAGCGGGGCCAAAACTCAGCAGGCACAGGCCGGAGGCCGTTGCATTGATCGGCAGAATTTCCGCCGGATCAAGGCTGACCCGCACGGTGTACCGCGTGGTTTCCAGCGCCAGAGCGGTCTGCAATTTGCCTTGTTGCAGCAGCGAAAGGTGCATGCTTTCGCCGATTACCTGCATGGCGGACTGCATCCTTGCGCGCGCGCCTTCAAGCCCCGGATTTGCGATTTCCCGCAGCGCGGCAAGACGCACCACAGCCGGTCCGATCGCATAGGACTTGGAGTGCGGGTTTTGTTCGATCAGGCCAAACTCTTCCAATGCGCGAAGGTGGCGCAGAGTCGTTGCCTTGTTCATACCGGACAGCCGGGCAAGGTTGCTCAGACCGATCTCCGGCTGAGCACTTGAAAACAACTCGAGCAATTTCAAAGCATTAAGAGCGGTGCCCATGCGCTTTTCTCTCCTTCGCACGTAATACTTGACAGAAAGCATTTAACAAAGCAACATTATTGTTGTTACTTCGGTTCAAATAATGAACCAAGCCAGGGAGGCGTCAATGAAAAAAATTCTAACCGCTGCCGTTTTTGCAGCCTCTGCAACAGCAGCACTTGCTGAATACCCGGAAAAGCCGGTGACCTTTGTGGTTCCGTGGCCTCCGGGCGATCTGGAAGACGTGTTAACCCGGATGATCGCAGATGAATTCCAGGCCATGTACGGCGTTCCGGCCGCGGTTGTGAACAAGCCTGGCGGCGGAGGCGGCCCCTTCCCCGGCGCGGTTGAGGTCGCAACGGCTCCGGCAGATGGCTACACCATCGGATCCTTCGTTATTGGCGTTCCTGTCATCGGGCCCGAGATCGGAATCCCGGAGCTGAACCCAAATCCATTCGACCCTATCGGAATTTTCCTGACCTATCCGTTCGTGATCGCATCCAGCAAAGATGCGCCATTCTCGAATTGGGACGAACTTGTAGCGCACGGTAAGGAAAACGATGTGGCTCTTGGCCATTTCGGCTCGGTCCTGCCGCCCACACAGGTTACGTTTGCGGCTGCGGTGAGCAGCGGCTTCGACTTTGCAAGCGAAGCGGCGTTCGACGCGCTGGACTGCAACACATTGGCGTCAGGTGACGTGGACGTCATCAATACCACGCTGCAACTCGTGCTGCCCTGCCTCGACAATGTGAACATTCTGGCCAGCATCGGTGGTGAACGAATTTCGCTTGTACCGGACACACCAACGGTTGTCGAAATGAACCCGGACCTGCCGCTTGCGTTGTGGAACGGGTTGTTCGTGCACAAGGACACTCCGGCAGATGCCCGTGAAAAGATCACTGCCGCCGCGCAAAAGGCGTTGGAGTCCGACAAGGCCAAAAAGCTGGCTGAAGAAACCGGTGCGTTGATCTATTGGCAGGACCCTGACGCGTCAAATGCGCAAATCGAACAGGACAAAGCGTCGTTCGCGAAAATCGAAGAGATTCTGGGCGAATAAGCACCTAACAGGGCGCGGGTGGAAAGCCCGCGCCTTGTTGCATGTCGGGGAGGGACATGATGATTGCAAAAACGCTTCAGGACATGTTCAGAAGGTATCGCCGACCTGGCGACATCATCTTTGCCGTCTTTTTCCTTGCCTTCTCGTTGTTCCTGCTCAGCCAGTTGGGCACCGAGACAAAGTTGGTAAAGCGCACCAAGTGGTTTGCGCAGCCGTCGCTGTGGCCGACCATCGCCATATGGGGCATGGTGATTTTCAGCGCCCTGCATCTGATCGGCTCAGCCGTTTCCCCCCGTATTCCCGGGCGCTGGAGAGAGCTAACTTTTTGGCTCATGTCTCTTGAATATGTTGTCTATTTCCTGATCTACGTGGTGGCCGTGCCGTGGCTGGGGTACTTGCCCTCGACCATGCTGTTCGCCGCTTTTCTGGCCGCGCGCACCGGTTTTCGAACGCCCGGCACAATCGGGATTTCACTGCTGTTCGGCGCCAGCGTCGCCATTCTTTTCAGAGCATTTCTTCAGGTGAATATCCCGGCAGGTCGGGTTTACGAGTTCCTTCCGGACTCCGTCCGCGTCTTTGCCCTGACCTATCTGTGAGGCCGCTATGGACAATCTGATTTCCGGCTTTGCAATTCTGGCCCAATGGCAGGTTTTGATCGCACTGCTCATCGGGTCTGTTGGCGGAGTCATCATCGGCGCACTGCCCGGCGTCGGGGCGGCTGTCGCCATCGCCATTCTGCTGCCTGCTACGTTCGCCTTCGAGCCTATTGTTGGTCTGACCCTGCTGCTGGGTATCTACGGCTCATCGATGTACGGCGGCGCAATCCCTGCAATTCTGATCAACACGCCGGGCACGGCAGTGAATGCGCTGACAACCTATGACGGTTATCCAATGACAAAGCGGGGCGAGGGCCATCGCGCGCTGTCGCTGGCTTATTCCGCGTCGTTCTTTGGCGGCATCTTCTCGATCCTCTGCCTGATCATCCTGTCCCCGGTTCTGGCATGGGTCGCCCCGCATTTCGGCAGCCGCGAGATCTTTCTGGCCGCGTTTCTGGGCATCCTTCTGGTGATCCTGGCCCATCGTGGCCAGACATTTTCGGCGGCAATGCTGGCCTTCTTCGGCATCTTCCTGAACACGGTCGGGCTGGAGCCCGTCAAATACACAAAGCGTTTTACGTTTGACCAAAGCTGGTTGTCTTCGGGGATCGACCTTATTGTCGTTGTGCTGGGTTTGTTTGCCATCAGCCAGGCGCTATTGCTTCTGGTCGACAAGGAACACGCGCCCGGTGAGGCGCATGTTCGAGGCAACATCTTCGCCGGCCTCAAAGAACTGTTGGGCATCAAGCGCATCGCGACGGTGTCGTCTTCGTTAGGTGTCCTGATGGGCATGATTCCCGGAACCGGCGAATTCACTTCGCAATTCCTGTCCTACACCTATGCGCAAAAAAGCTCGAAGACTCCGGAAGCTTTCGGCAATGGCTCTCCTGAAGGTCTGGTTGCCTCTGAGGCTGCGAACAACGCGGTACCAGGTGCCGCAATGATCCCCTTGCTGGCGTTGGGTATCCCGGGCGAGGCGCTGACGGCAATGATGCTGTCGGTCTTTTATGTCCACAACGTAGTCCCCGGGCCGCAACTGTTTGCCGAGCAGATGGATTTTGTTCTGGCACTGTACATGTCGCTGATCCTGCTGAACGTGATCGTTCTGGTCTTTCTGTTGTTTTCGACAAATCTGCTGCTGAAGATCATTCAGATCCCGACCCGGTTCCTGGGCATCATGATCCTGACCTTGTCTTTTGTCGGGGTGTTCAGCCTGCGCAATTCGGTCACCGACTGCGCCATTGCGGCAGGGTTCGGAGTGTTTGGTCTGATCCTCAAGCGTCTGAACCTGCCGATCGTGCCGATCATTCTGGGCATGGTTCTGGGCGGCATCATGGAGGTCAAGCTGCGCAGCGCCATGGCGCGGGTCAAAACGCCGCTCGATTTCATTGACAGGCCAATCGCAGCGATCCTGTTCATCATGATCCTGGGCATCATTCTGCTGCACATCCGCACGCTGGTGAAGGAACACAAGGAACGGATCAAACCGCAGCCGATTGGCGACGAAGACTCGACACAGCAAGGATAACCCTCATGGACCAGTCCTCGATTGATGCGCTGCGCGCGCAGGAAATCTCCCCTCGCGGTCATTTCATCAATGGCGCCTATCAGGCCGCAGAGAACGGCGCGCAGCAGGAAGTGTTGTCGCCCATCGACGGTCAGCCCCTGACACGCATTGCCGAGGGAACGCTTTCGGACGTTGACACGGCGGTGCACGCCGCGCGCCTGGCGTTCGAAGATGGCCGCTGGTCCCGTATGTCGCCTGCTGGCCGCAAGAAAGTGCTGCTGAAGCTGGCCGATCTCATCGAAAGCCACGCACTCGAGATCGCCGTTATGGGCGTGCGTGACAACGGAACCGAGATCAACATGGCCTATAAGGCCGAGACGCTCTCGGCCGCTGGCACCTTTCGCTATTATGCCGAGGCGATAGACAAGGTCTACGGTCAGGTCGCCCCGACCGGACATGACGTACTGGGACTGATCCACCACGCTCCGGTGGGTGTCGTGGGTGCAATCGTGCCTTGGAACTTTCCGCTGATGATCGGAAGCTGGAAGATCGCACCTGCTCTGGCTGCGGGCAACTCCATTGTTCTGAAACCGGCAGAGAGCGCCTCTCTCAGCCTGTTGAAAATCGCCGAACTTGCGGCTGCGGCAGGCGTTCCGGACGGCGTGTTCAACGTTGTTACGGGGCGCGGATCAGTCGTGGGCGAGGCGCTGGCGCTTTCGATGGACGTGGACATCATGGTGTTCACAGGATCAGGTGCAACGGGCCGCCGTCTGCTGGAATATTCCGCACGCTCGAACCTGAAACGCTGCTATCTGGAACTTGGCGGAAAATCCGCCAACATCGTCTTCAACGATGCCCCCGATCTGGCCGAGGCCGCGAAGGTTTCGGCAGCGGGTATCTTCCGCAACTCGGGACAGGTCTGCGTTGCGGGGTCTCGCCTGCTGGTGCAGGAAGACATCTATGAAGACTTCGTGGCCGAAATCTCGCGCCACGCCGAGAGTTTCCTCGTGGGTGATCCGCTGGATCTGAACAGCCAGATCGGCGCCGTTCACAGCCTGCCCGAGCTGGAAGCCAATCTGGACTTCGTCACCAGGGCCGAAGCTGAAGGTGCCGTACGCCGCACCGGCGGTTACCGTATCCTGACCGAATCCGGCGGCTACTATATGGTGCCGACGGTGATGGCGGGTGTGAAAGAGACCGATAACCTGTTTCAGAACGAGGTATTCGGCCCGGTTCTTGCGGTGACACCCTTCAAGGACGAGGAAGAAGCGATCCGCCTGGCCAATGCCACTGTATACGGGCTTGCTGGAGGCGTATGGACGTCAAACCTCAGCCGGGCGCACCGCATGGTGGCAGGCGTGCGGGCGGGTGTCGTGCATGTGAACACTTATGGCGGTTCCGATCTGACGGTGCCGCTGGGCGGGGTACGTCAATCGGGCAACGGGCACGACAAATCACTGCACGCTCTTGAAAAATATGTGGACTTGAAAACAGCCTGGATAAAGCTCTGAAATGTTGTCTGAACAATCCGCAGAACTGATCGAACGCAGAACCAGGCTGCTGGGTCCCAACGTCTCGACCTTTTATGACGAGCCTATTCATTTCGTGAAAGGCGAAGGCGTCTGGCTGTGGGACGCCGAAGGGCGCAGATACCTGGATTGCTACAACAACGTTCCACATGTGGGCCACTGCAACCCGCGCGTGGTCGAGGCGATCTGCCGACAGGCAAGCACGCTCAATACGCACACGCGATACCTGCATGGCGGTATTCTTGATTATGCAGAAAGGCTGACCGGAACAATGGATGTCTCGCTGGACACGGCGATCCTGACCTGTACCGGATCCGAAGCCAATGACATCGCCCTGCGCATGGCCGAGGGCATGACTGGCAGGCGCGGCATCATCGCTACCGATGCGACCTATCACGGCAACACCTCACTGGTCAGTCAGTTGAGCAAATCGAACATCCCTGCCGTGGGTTTTGGACTGGGCCAGTATTTCCGCTTTGTCGAAGCGCCCGACAGCTTTCGCAACCCGGACCCGGACGGCACCAGGTTCGCGGATGCGGTGGCCGAACAAATCGCCGAACATGAGAAGTCCGGTCTTGGGTTTGCGGCCCTGATTGTCTGCCCGTATTTCCTGAACGAAGGGTTCCCGGACCATCCCGATGGCTGGCTGGAACCCGCCGCCGATATTGTCCGCAAGGCCGGCGGGCTACTGATTTGCGACGAGGTACAATCCGGTTTTGGCCGCACCGGCACCCATATGTGGGCGCATCAGAAAATGGGCGCGGTGCCGGATATCATGACACTTGGCAAGCCGATGGCCAATGGTCACCCGGTGGGTGGTGTCGTCACACGCACCGAAATACTGACCAAATTCCGCAAGGGCTATCGCTATTTCAATACATTTGGCGGCAACCCGGTCTCGTGCGCAGCGGCCATGGCCGTGCTGGAAGAGATCGAAGACAAGCAATTGCTGGAAAATGCCAGAACGGTCGGGAAACACGCCCGATCGCGCATGGGGGCTTTGGCCCGGAAGTATAATTTCATCGGCGACGTGCGCGGCTCGGGCCTGATCTTCGGAGCGGAAATGGTGCTGGATCGGGACAGCAAAGACCCGGCCAGCGCCTTCACGGACCGGGTGATCAACGAAATGCGGCAGCGTGGGATCATTCATTCAAAGCTGGGGCGTCACAAGAACACTCTGAAAATCCGCCCTCCGATGCCCTTCTCTGTCGAGAATGCCGACTTGCTGTTTGACACGCTGGACGACGTTCTGGCCGAAACACCGATTTGCTCATGATAGACGCGGCAGAAAAGGCACTGGCGCTTTGGGGGTTTCAAGACGCAGTTTGCACGTTGGCAGCGGCCCGCGAAAACCACGTTTATCAGGTACAGCTGGATGGGCGCAGCTTTGCGCTGCGATTGCATCGTCCCGGCTATCGCACAGATGCCGAACTGTGGTCGGAACTGGAATGGATGCGTGTGTTGGCCGCAGAACATGTCGGGGTACCTGAACCCATTGCCAGCACCCGGGGCAACTTTCTCGAGGTCATTGAGCACATGCAAATCGATGTTCTGACCTGGTTGCCGGGGCGGCCACTGGGGTCGACAACAACCGGGATCGACCACGAAGACCGCATCGGCCTTTTCCATTCCTTGGGCCGGGAAATGGCCCGCCTGCACTCCATCAGCGACGAGTGGGAGCGCCCTGCAGGGTTTTCGCGCTGGTCCTGGGACCGACCGGGATTGGTCGGTCAGGAACCCGTTTGGGGCCCGTTCTGGGAAAACCCGACGCTTGGCGAGGAAGATCGAGCGCTGTTCATGCGCTTCCGTGAAACGGCAGAGCGGGATTTGAAACGCATTGAATCGGAACTGGACTATGGCTTGATCCATGCGGATCTGGTCCGTGAGAACGTAATGATTGCGAATGGCCAGGTCTCATTGATCGATTTTGACGATTCCGGTTTCGGTTTTCGCCTTTTTGACATCGCCACCAGTATGATCAAAAACCTCGCGGAACCCGATTATGATCGACTGCAAGCTGCGCTTTTGGCCGGATACCGATCACAGCGTCCGATTGACACGGACCATCTTGATCTGTTTCTGGCAGTGAGATCGGCAACTTATGTAGGCTGGGTTTCGACCCGGTTGCACGAAGATGGCTCAGAAGATCGGAACAGCCGATTTGTGGAAAACACCAGAAAACTGGCGCGCCGATACCTCAGGTTAAACGTTTGACATGGAGCCTCAATTTCGAGGTCGTCCACGCT
Source organism: Ruegeria sp. D4 (assembly GCF_056534475.1). Taxonomy (NCBI): domain Bacteria; kingdom Pseudomonadati; phylum Pseudomonadota; class Alphaproteobacteria; order Rhodobacterales; family Roseobacteraceae; genus Ruegeria; species Ruegeria sp. D4. Next base: position 104,447 of record NZ_JBQFPJ010000016.1, on the reverse strand, counting down.
CGCCAGCCGACTCCCAACTTTGAAGTGGCACCGCAAAATTCAGGCCTAACCCACGTTCGGGTTCCTGTTTCATTTAGGCTTCGGATTGGACCGTCCCGTATAGGTCGTAATGACGCGGCCCAATCACTTCAATTAGGCAACGGAGCCTGCATGTCGCGGTAGCCTCACAGCCCAAGTCGGCATAGAGAGGTTAAGAATAGAAAACGCATAGCGTTAACGCCGCTTTCAGGAGATCAAAAATGGTAAGTGACGAAAAGGACCAGCGGCTTTTGAAGCGCGGCATCGAGGACACTCTGGTTACCGATTTCGCAACCAAGCACCGCAGCAGTTATGGAGACTTTCTGGAACTCAAGACCCTGCTGAGCATTCAGATGACTTTTCAGGACCCTGCGGAACCGGATGAGCTGTTGTTTGTGATCATTCACCAAGTCAGCGAGCTTTGGCTGAAACTGATGCATCACCAACTTGTGGAAGTCCGACGTTTTCTGCGCCAGGACGCCTTTGGTCCCGCTCTCAAGAACATTGATCGGATCAAGGCAATCCAGCGTCAGCTGATTGCGGCCTGGGAAACGCTGCTGACCATGACCCCGGCAGACTACATGACGTTCCGCGATGCGCTGGGAAGTTCATCGGGATTCCAAAGCTATGGCTATCGCCAGATCGAGTTCATTCTGGGCAACAAGGACACCTCGACGCTTAAGGTTCATGAACACGACCCCGAGGTCATGGAGGAGCTGAACGCCGCGTTGACCAAGCCGTCTTTGTACGACGAGGTCATCATGATGCTGGCGCGTCAGGGCTTCGATGTTCCGCAGGACCTTGTCGAACGTGATTTTTCCCAGCCATATGCGGGTGATCCGCGCATTGTGAAAATCTGGGTCGAAGTTTACAGGAACAAAGACAAGTATTGGGACTTATATGCCCTGGCTGAAAAGCTGATGGATGTGGAAACACTGTTCCAAAGATGGCGCTTTGACCACGCAACAGCCGTTGAGCGGGTCATCGGAATGCAACCGGGCACAGGCGGGTCCAGCGGTGTCGCCTTCCTGAAAAAGGCGCTGGAGCTCAAGTTCTTCCACGACTTGTACGACATGCGTTCCGAGCTTTTCTATGCGGGCGGAGAAAAGAAGTGACCTATCACGGGTTTTCCCCGGACGAGCTGGAAAGACAATACTCGCCAAGTGTCATGGTTGGCGGAGATATCTCTCATTATCTGGCGGCCTATGCGGATATGAGTGCAGCCGCACGTGTCGAGCTGGAAGTGCTGGAATACCAGAAATATGGGGACCTCGAGTCCAATGTTTTGGATTTCTTTCCCGCAAGCGAAGCCAACGCGCCGCTGCACGTTTTCATCCACGGCGGGTATTGGCAGGCGCTCAGCCAGCGTGAGTCAGCTTTGGTCGCGAAGCCGCTGGTTCGCGCGGGTCAGGCCTATGCCACGCTGAACTACACACTAGCCCCCGAAGCGTGTCTGGACGAGATGATCACGGAATGCGGCCGGGCGCTGTTGTGGCTTGCAGAAAGGGCCGAGAAACTGGAGTTTGACCCCGGCCGGATCACTTTGTCCGGCCACAGTGCCGGGGCGCATTTGGCAGCAATGGCACTGAACCGCTTTGGCGAAGACCTGAAGCAGGCGGGTTTGGTGATCCGAGACCTGGTTCTGATCAGTGGCATTTATGATCTGGAGCCGATCGCGCAGACATCGGTCAACAACCCCCTGCAGTTGACCGACGACGATATCCTCAGCCTGTCACCGATCCATCACCTGCCACCAACAGATGTTCGCACCCGCGTCACAGTCGCCGAACGTGATACACGCGAATTTATCCGGCAAAGCCGGGATTTTGCTGCGCTACTGCGCAAGGCCGGTCGGGATGTATCATTTGACGTGCAAAAGGGGATGCACCATTTCGATATTATTATGCATCCAGACAGCTTCTTCCCGGCACCCGGAACTTAGGTATAGCAGCAGGATAAAGGCATCTTTAGTCTCATAGACACCCACTGCCGGGACCCGTGAATTGCGTGGCAGCACTTCCGGCATGCCCTCGCCAAACATCCGTTCCAGCACGTTTTCGTGGCGGTTTTCCAACAATATGACGATGCCGAAAGGCGAAGCAATACGTTGTGACACGGTTGACTCTCCCGGCGTTGGTTTGGTTGGCGAGATAGGCATCCGCACGTCGTTACGGTCTTCCAGTCCGTCGGTCGGATTGCCTTCTTTCAGCCACCTTATCCGCGCCATGGTCATCAAGACCAGCACCACCATCAGTGGCAGCGAAAGCATCTGTGAACGTGCTGCACCGCCCCGAAATTGACAAGTGTAAGATCACATTTTGCGTCTGGCAGATCGGGTCTCAGTCCGAGGACAGCCACCGCGACCAGTAGGATTGAACTCAAGAACAATTTTCGTGCCTTGTGAACCGGCAATTCACGTCGGTTCCTCCGGCGGACCAAGGACCATATTGGGACCTAAACCTAACTGAAATCCGAAGCCTGAGATTTGAATCGAGTTGTCCAGAAATGCTCAATGTCTCGTTTGACAGGCGTTACAGCACAGAAAGGCTGATACCCGAACCATTTAAGGGCAACTGTGTGCAGAACATTGGAAGCCGGATCAGCAATAGTGCTTGTTCCGGGACATCCTGCCGATCCCCGGATTCATGCTGTTCGTGGGATCCACAGATCTGTAAAAATCAGCAAGATCGGGTTTGGCGGGGTACAGATGGCCAACATTGTGCTCGGCCGGGTATTCGGCGCCGCGGCGGTCGAGTATCTTAAGCATCTCGGCTTTGATCGCTATGGGATCAGCACCTTTCTTCACAATATAGTCCTGGTGCAGAACGTGGCACATGAAGTGACCATAATACAGCTTGCCCACAAGTTGCTTTGCCAGTTTCGGCGGCAATTCTTCGAACCAGTCAGTGTCATTGCGGCGTAACGCTATGTCGAGCGCAATGATGTCTTCAACTTCATGCGCATGTACCTTCATGTAACGAATGGCGGCGCCAGCCGCTGCAAAACGGTGCAAACCCGCGATTTTGGCTTCGCGCGGATCACACTCAAAATAGTCCAGCTTTTTCTTACCCGCCATATCGCTGAGCAAGGCACGGGCCTCGTCGATACCGCCGTCGCGCATTTTCAAGATCAGGTGGTGCGGGTATCGCTTGCGAAATCCGCGCATCCGCTGCGGGAGGATATCCGGCCAGAATCGCATCGCGAACTGCATGAAGCGGTCGGTGAAGTTTGTCAGACCGGGAATACCTTCAAGCCGCGCATCTACGGCGCCCTTGATGGCAAAGAAAGCCGGCAGCCGGTCCGTTCCCAGCTTGTCGATCATTGCCATGGTATCCTTGCCGTATCGGTCCGAGATATCGAAAACCTCCTCGTGCATGTATTCAGCGCTGACCGGCAAGGTCTTGAATGTCGACAGGATGCAGCGGCGCAATTCTGTCAGGGCTTCGGTATCCTCTGCGCCAATATAGAACGTGCGCTCAATGTCGTTCTTCGGGTAGGTGTCCAGCCGGACTGCAAAGACAGCCAGTTTCCCGGCGCAACCGGACGCTTCGTAGAGCCGCGACTTATCGGCATTGAAGCGCGCCGGTGTATCCGCGTCGACATTCCGCACGCGCCGGGCATAGTCTGTGTCCGAGGCTTTTCGGTTGTCGGTTTCAGTATCGCCCGGCCCGAAGTCGCCCTGTTGCAAGCGGGTCAGAATCTCTTCGACCGTGTCGCCCAGGTGGATGCCCAGATGATTGACCAGCTCCAGCGTTCCCTCCTGCGCAATACGCGCGTATAGAGACAGTTCGGTATAGGATGGGCCACGTTCGACCAGCGACCCACCCGAGTTGTTGCACACGCCCCCGACAACCGACGCACCGATACAGGACGACCCGATCACCGAATGCGGTTGCCGTCCGATCGGGTCCAGCAGCTTTTCCAGTGCAAAAAGGGTCGAGCCAGGCAAACTGATAACCTGTTTGCCTTCGTTTATCAGATGCAGGCCGTCCATCCGGCGGGTGTTGATCAGCACAACATCGCGATCATAGCGCCCCTTTGGAGTGGAGCCTTCGGTCAGCCCGGTGTTGGCCGCCTGCATGATGACGATCTTGTCCGCCTCAACACAGGCCTCAAGCACCTTCCATTGTTCCAGCAATGTGGCGGGCCGCACCACCGCCAGCGCGTCCCCTTCCCCCGATCTGAATCCCCGGCGAAAGCGGCGGGTGCTGCGGGCGGTTGTCAGCACATGACGCCGCCCGCAAATGGCCTGAAAGCGCTTGATCAGATCGGTATCGGTCATCCGGAACTCCTCAGTACGCCACCGAAGGCAGCCACGTGGCCAGTTGCGGCCAGAGGAACACGAAGAACAGGCCGGTCAACTGCAGGATCACAAAAGGAACGATGCCTTTGTAAATGTCGGTCAACTTGATTTCAGGCGGGCACACGCCTTTCAGGTAGAACAGTGCAAACCCCACGGGCGGCGTCAGGAACGAGGTTTGCAGCGTGACCGCGACAAGGATCACAAACCATACCAGCGCCGGTTCGTCGATGACGCCAAAGCCTTCGATATCCAGACCCAGCCCGTTCACAATGGGGCGCATCAGGGGCAGAACGATCAGGGTGATCTCGATCCAATCCAGAACAAAGCCCAGAAGAAAAACGATGAACAGGATCATGAAGACAGTGCCGTTGGGGCCAAGACCCGTGCCGTGGATCATGTCTTCGATCAGTGCATCGCCACCCAGTTCCCGCAGGACATAGGAAAACACCGTCGCACCCAGGAAGATCGCAAAGATATAAGCGGTGGTGTTGAACGTAGCTTTCAGAACATTGATCAGTTTTGCCAGCGTCAGTTTGCGATATCCCAGCGCCAGCAGCGTCGCACCCAATGCGCCCACGCCCGAGGCTTCGGTCGGTGTGGTCAGGCCCGCAAAGATTGAACCCAGAACGGCAAGGATCAGGGCAAGGGTCGGCAGTACAGCAATCAGCACATCCTTGACCGCCGCCCAATCCGGGCGGGTCGCCCCTTCGGGCACTGGAGCGACTTCGCGTTTGATCAGGGCGATCACAAAAATATAAGTCAGATACAACACTCCGATGATCACGCCGGGGAACACCGCGGCCATGAACAGGTCGCCAACTGACAGGGCCATCTGGTCCGCCATGATCACCAGCATGATCGAGGGCGGGATCAGGATACCCAGCGTGCCTGATGCGCTAACCACACCGGCGGCCAGCGAGGGGCTGTATTTCTGCTCCATCATCGACGGCAGAGACAGCACGCCCAGCAAAACTACGGAGGCACCGATAATCCCGGTCGAGGCCGCAAGAATGATGCCAATCATCGTCACCGTGATCGCCAGCCCACCCCTTACCGTGCCGAACAAGCGCTGCATCGAAGACATCAGCCGCTCGGCCACACCAGACTCGTCCAGCATCAGGCCCATGAAAATGAACATCGGCAAGGCCACCAGAACCGCGTTCGACATCGTGGCATAGACACGGTTTACCACAGCGCCCAACGTCAGGTAATCCAGTCCGGTCAGAGTTTCCTCTAGACCTGTCCAATTCATCATTCCGTTGTCGAACAGATAGGCCAGTCCGCAATACGCGACCCCGACGCCAGCCAGCGTCCATGCCACCGGGAAACCGGTGAACAACAGCGCGATGAAGGTCAGGAACATGGCGATGACCAGCTTTTCCTCGGTCGTCTCAACCAGGAAGGTCAACGCGGTCGCCACGACGGCGAAGCCCAAGAGCGCCCAGATGATCAGGCGCAGGCCCTTGCCCTGACGCTCTTCATCCAAATTCATGAACAGAGCGTGGATGTCGTGGATAAGCCGCGCGCCTGCTGCCAGAGCCAGCAGAATGAAACTGGCCGGGATCACGCCCTTCAAGGCCCAACGCGCAGGCAGACCAGTCGGGCTGTCCGACGACTCGTTTACACGCCAGCTTTCATAGAAATAGTCATAGCCCTGATCGATCATCAGCCAGATGAACGGCACCAGCAGCGTGAAGATCCCGATGATCTCGATAATCCGGCGGGCACGCTGGCTGAGTTGCATGTGCAGCAGGTCCACGCGCACATGGCTGTCCGTGACCAGCGCATAAGAGATGCCGATCATCGTGACCAGACCGTAAAAATGCCACTGGATTTCATCCAGCTTCGGGTAGTTCTGGTTCAGCAGATAGCGCAGGGCTACCTGCGAAACGATGGCGGCAACAAGCAACAGGTTGGCCCACATGACCACGTGACCCACGGTCTTGACCACATCGTCAACGGCGACTGCCAGTTTCTGACGGTCAGGCTCATCGTGTTCAAGAATGTCCTCGTAGATTTCGATCGGGTCGTGATGTGTCCGCTTGGTCTCAGCCATGGTCTCCTCCTAAAGATGCAGGCTTCGGGGCGGGAATACGCCCGTGTCAGTTTGGAAATGACGAAAGTCGGGAAAGGTGGGGGCGGCGAAATAAGCCGCCCCCAGGGAGGCGCAAGTGCTCAGGTCACTTGCGAGGGAGGAACGCGTTTTCTTTCCATACGGCATAGCCATCCCGGAATTCGTTCATATCGGTCAGAACCTTGTTGAAGAATTCGTCATTAGCGGCCTGTTCGGCGGCAACCTCTTCCCAGGTGGTGCGGAAGGTGGCCAGCATCTCGTCGTTCCACTGTTTGATCTGCACGTCGTTGTTTTCGACGTTGTCGATCAGTGCTGCGTGCTGGATCGCCTCGCCTTCGGCAAAACTGTCCGCCATCGACGCCTTACATGCGTTTTCGATGATCGCTTTGTGCTGATCGCTGGCTTCGCTCCACACATCCTTGTTGATCATCAGTTCAAACACGGTCGCCTGCTGGTGCCAGCCGGGGAAGTAGTTGTACTTGACCAGTTTGTGGAACCCCAGACGCGCATCGATGGCAGGCATCGAGAATTCAGTCGCGTCAATCGCGCCTTTTTCCAGCGCCGGGAAGATCTCACCACCAGGCAGCAGCGACGTGGCAACGCCCAGCTTCTGCATAACTTCACCGCCCAGACCGAAGAAGCGCATCTTCAGGCCATTCAGATCTTCGGGGCTGTTGATTTCATTTGCGAACCAGCCCGAGGTTTCCGGTGCGATGATCGCGCAGGGGATGACATGGACGTTGAATCCGGCCTGATCATACATCTCCTGATACAGGCTCAGCCCGTTGCCATAGTAAAGCCATGCCATGTATTCGCCAGCTTCCGGGCCGAAAGGCACGGCCGAGAACAGCGGAGCGGCGGGAATTTTGCCAGCCCAGTACCCCGCCGTGGTGTAGCCCGAATTGATCTTACCCGAGGATACGGCGTCCAGAATTTCAAACGGCGGAACCAGCTTTCCCGGCTCATAAACTTTCATTTTCAAAGTGCCGCCGGACATCAGGTCCAGTTGCTCGGCCACGCGCGGGATCGGCGAGCCAAGGCCCGGAAGCGCCGTGGAAAACGCAATCGGGGTTTTCAGCAACATCTTGTCAGCGGCCTGAACGGCGGGTGCGGCCAGAAGCGAGGCCGCAACGGCGAGCGAGGTCAGGGTGGTTTTCATGTGTACTCCTCCAAAGTGCAGGTCAGCCATCAGATCTGACCGGTCTCACCGCAGTGGCGGTATATGCGGTAAATATTGTTGACCACTTTGTTCAGTCAACAATTTTATTTACCTCTTGACGCCACATTCTCCGTTTTCGAGCTCAGGCGACTATTCGCTTTCGAAAAACCGAAATTGATCAAGAAAGTTTATTTTCTAAATTTTACAGAGATATACGCCGCTCACACCCATCCGTATTTTTGGGTATTTTTCCTTGCATTACAGGCGCTCAGTGGTAAATTTTAAAGACAACTGGATTTTTGTGATTTCCGGCAAGCGAGGAAAAAAATTGAGCACCAGCGGGCCTTTTGAACCTGTCGGCCACGAATCAATCGCCGACGCGGTGGTCGAACAAATCGAGACGATGATCGTCGACGGCATCCTCAAGGAAGGGCGCAGATTGCCGTCGGAACGGGATCTTGCAGAAGCGATGGGCGTATCGCGCCCAAAACTGCGTGAAGCGTTGCAAACTCTGGAGCAACAGGGGCTGGTAACTGTCCGCCACGGCGAAGGGACATTTATCGCGCCTCTGACTGGGCGGGCTATGTCGCCCGCACTGCTGTCGCTTTACGCCCGTCATGGCGGCGCATTTTATGACTATCTTGAGTACCGACGCGAACAGGAAGCCTTTGCCAGCCGGCTTGCGGCGCAGCGCGCGACACAATCCGACAAAGAACGCATCTCGGACATTATCGCGGAAATGCAGAAAGCCTGGGAAGAAGATGATACCGACGCCAGCCAGGAAGCTGATTTTCGCCTGCACACCGCCGTGGTCGACGCCAGCCAGAACACGACCCTTATTCATATGATGGCCTCGATCTACGATCTGACGCGCCAGGGCGTATTCTACAATCGAAGGTTTTTGCGCACGATGGACGGGACTGGAGAAGTGCTGTTGCAACAGCACAAGGACATTGCGCAGGCTATTCTGGATGGCGACCCGGACAGGGCCGAGGCCGCCGCGCGAAACCATATGGACTTTGTGGAAACGTCGTTTCGGACAGGGCAGGAACAACAGGCCCGGGAAATCAGGGCCGCTAAGCGCCGTCAGTTTTCCAACTGAGCCTGCCAGTGGAGAGCGGATATGGTTGAATTCGAGCAGCAACGCCAATCAGTAATCAAAACCTGTTTGCGCCTAGCCGGTGAAGGGTATCTTGCGGGCACCGGCGGCAATGCCTCCTTGCGTCTGAGTGATGAACTATTTGCCATCACACCGTCAGCCACGGAATATCCGTCGCTGACACCGGAAGACATCGCGGTGCTGAGGCTGGATACTTTGGAACAAGTGGATGGAACCAAACCGGCCTCCATTGAAAAAGCGATGCACGCGCAATTGCACCATGCATTCCCCGGCCGCCGGGCCTGCATTCACACGCATCAACCGGTGGCAAGTGCCGTTGCGCTGCTGCATCAGCGACTTGAGTGGCCAGAAGGCACGGACACGGAACTGAACGGGGATCACGTCGGGCTTGCGGAATACCAGTTCTCTGGCACCAAAAAACTGGTCGACGCCCTGAATCAGGCTTTGCGCCCGAATGTGTTTTGTTACCTTCTTGCCAGCCATGGTGTCATCGCTGCGGCCTCATCTCTGGAAAAAGGCGCGGAACTGGTGGCTGCAATCGAATTTGCCGCCGCGCAATACCTTGCTGCTTTGATCCGGAATTCCAATGAAATGCCTGAGATGACTCGTCAGTTGGTATCTGAAACGCTGAGCATGGTTCACGAACAAGGGCTCACGTCATGACCCGCAATGTGGACGTCGAACATCAATTGCAGTTGGCTGCGTCTCGGTTGGCGGCCAAAGGCTTGCTGCAATCCGGCGATATGATGTCGATGCGGGTACCTGACGAGAATGCGACGGTCAGCGTACATACGGACGGCTCGTTCAGTCGCAGCGAAATCGAAGCATCCGGAACCACGCATGCGCGTATCTACGCGGCGCGTTCAGATATCGGCGCGGTGTTGCAGTTCGATCTGATCTGGACCCGCGCCATGCATGAAATGCGCGCCACAATGCCCTCAGTTTTCGATGAACAGATGATCCGATTGGGACGCTCTGTTCCCTGTCTCGGCATCTCAAGCGACGATGACCTTCTGATCCCTGCTATCGCAGGACAAAACAACGCCTTTGTCTGCAACGATACTACGTTTTGCTTCGGAACAGGCCTTGAAAGGTTGTTGCTGAACGCCGAGTTGCTGGAAAAATGCGCTAAAGCCTTTGTACTGGCGCGCGCTTCGGGCCAGCCGATGCACGAGATCCCCATCGCCGAGCAAGACATGGCCGCAGGCCGCCTGAAGAACGAAGAAGACGCCGCAGCCGCGCGACACCGTCAAGGGCTCTATTCCATTCTGACCAAAGGTTACTGAACCACCGGCAGCCCGCCAGCAAAGGTGAGGGTTTCAACCTTGTTGTTTGTGACCATCTTATCGTCCACCTCCAGTGGCCAACCAGTTGGCACCGGAACAACGGGCCGCAAAACCTCTTTGAAATTCAGCGCCCGTTTTTGTATTTTGGATACAAAGCCACCCAAGCTCGAGATCACTCAATGCCCAACACGCGCGCAATTTCAAGACAAAGCCTGCCGGATGTCATCACCAACGACTTGCGCGAAAGAATACTGAACGGGGAAATGGCCGAGGGTGAAACCATCAGGCAGGAAGCGCTGGCGGAAGAATATGACGTATCCCGCATGCCCATTCGCGAAGCACTGAAACGGTTGGATGCCGAAGGGCTGGTGCAGTTGACCAACAACCGGGGCGCGTCCGTTACAACGCACTCCCTGTCCGAGATCGGTGAAATCTTCGACCTGCGCGTTTTGATGGAGGTCGATTTGTTCAAGCGCGCGATTCCACATTTGACCGAAGCTGATTTTTCCAAATGCGAAAAACTGCTGGATGAGATGGAAAAGTCTTATGACGCTTATGATGTCGGGCGGTGGGGCAGCCTGAACTATCAGTATCATATGGCCCTTTACGCCGCCGCGGGGCGTGGGTTGACGAACGAAATTCTGCAACGGGTCAATCGTCAGTCAGACCGTTATGTCCGCCTGCATTTGAGCGTCATGAAACAGCGCGAGCCCGCCAAAAAGGACCATCAGCAGCTGTTGTCTCTTGCACGCGAAGGTCGTGTAGACGAAGCATGCGATCTGCTGACCAGACACATTCAGCGCACCAAGGATCAACTGTTGGAGATGGTCGTCGCCACACGTGCCGCCGAAGACCGCTAACAGATCAGGACAACGGATAAAGGCAGGCGACCTGATGGCCGGTACCGCGCAGATCCGGTGGAGCCGCTCGGCACCGGTCAGTTGCCAGCCAGCATCGCTGGGCAAATGCGCAACCTTTCGGAACGTTCATCGGTGATGGCAGTTCCCCCTCCAGCTTGATCCTTTCCTTGCGGGCATCCGGATCGGCGCGGGGTGTCGTGGACAACAACGCCTTGGAATACGGATGACGCGGGGCGGCGAACAACTGCTCTTTGGGGGCTTTTTCGACCGCGCGGCCCAAATACATGACAATCACGTCATCAGCAAAATGCCTGACAACCGAAAGGTCGTGAGAAATGAACAGGTAAGCCAGGTTCAACCTCTCCTGCAAATCCACCAGAAGGTTCAGGATTTGCGACTGAATGGAAACGTCCAGTGCCGAAACCGGCTCATCCAACACCAGAACCTTGGGGTTCAGCATCAATGCGCGGGCAATGGCGATCCGCTGACGCTGACCACCCGAGAACATGTGAGGATAACGGTCATAGTGCTCTGGTCGCAGGCCAACCATCTCGATCATTTTTCGCGCGCTGGCTTCGCGATCCGCAGCGGACATATCGGGTCGGTTGATCATCAATGGCTCCTGAAGGATCTGACCGATCCTCTGACGCGGGTTCAAGGAGCCGTATGGATCCTGAAACACGATCTGCACCGTTTCGCGCATTTGCGCCCATGTCGACGGTGTTATGTCGACCCCGTCAATTGTCAGACTTCCCGAAGTCGGCTCTTCGATCATCGTTACCAGCCGGGCCAGAGTTGACTTTCCGCATCCCGATTCGCCGACAACGGCCAGTGTTTTTCCGGGTTTCAGATCAAAATCGACCCCAGACAAGGCTTTGACCGTTGCCGGTCTGGACAACAGCCCGCCCTTGACGGTGTAGAAACGCGCAAGCGCGGTCGCCCGTACGATAGGTGCAGTCATGCGATTTCTCCGGCTGCAATCTTTTCGACATGATGGCATCTCGCCTTGCCGAATGCGTCACCATGCGGTGTCGGGGGTGTCTGGACACAGGTTTCGTCGGCGAAACGGCAACGCGGGCCGAAAAGGCAACCCTTGGGCCGGTCGAACTACCCCGGCACCACGCCGGGAATTGTTGGCAGCGTTTTGGACGTCGCCCGTTCAGGCAGAGCGCTCAGCAAAGCCGAATTATAGGGGTGGCGCGGCGTGCGGAACAGATCGCCCACCGGCTGTTCCTCGACCTTCTGCCCGGCATATTGAACCTGAACCCGCTCGGCGGTTTCTGCCACCACACCCATGTCGTGGGTGATCAGAACCAGCCCCATGTCCTGCTCGTCCCGCAACCGGACCAGCAGATCGAGGATCTGCGCCTGAATGGTCACGTCCAGCGCCGTGGTCGGCTCATCCGCAATCAGAAGCTTGGGCTTACAAGCGATGGCCATCGCGATCATGACACGCTGATTTATACCACCGGACATCTGGTGCGGAAACGTGTTCAGACGGCTGGCCGGAGCGGGAATACCCACCTGATCGAACAGTTCGATCGCGCGTTCGTGCCGTTCCTTGCGATTCAGTCCAAGATGGATGCGCAGCGCTTCTTTGATCTGGAAGCCGACCGTGAAACAAGGATTCAGCGATGACATTGGCTCCTGAAAGATCATCGCCATATCCTTGCCGATGATCTTGCGCCGTTCGCGGGCCGAAATACCGACAAGATCGCGCCCTTCAAAGCTCATCTCATCAGCCGTGATTGTCGCTGTCCACGGCGACAGGCCCATCAGAGCCAGCATCGACACCGATTTGCCAGAAGCGCTTTCACCCACGATGGCCAGCAACTCGCCCTTGTTGACCGACAGGTCGACACCGTCGACGGCGCGGAACTTGCCCGAGGCGGTAGCGAATTCCACTGTCAGATTGCGGATCTGCAAAAGGCTCATGCGATCAGCTCCGTTTCAGTTTCGGGTCCAGCGCGTCGCGCAACCCATCGCCCATCAGGTTGATGGCAAGTACCGTGATCAGGATGGCCAGACCCGGAAAAGTTACCACCCACCAAGCGCGCAGAATGAATTCGCGCGCTTCGGCAAGCATGGTGCCCCATTCCGGTGTTGGCGGCTGTGCGCCCATGCCCAGAAAGCCAAGAGCGGCCGCATCCAGTATGGCCGTTGAAAACGACAGCGCCGCCTGCACGATGATCGGCGCAAGGCAATTGGGCAGCACCGTGATGAACATCAGCCGCGCTTTGCCCGCTCCGGCCACCCGGGCGGAAGTGACATAGTCTTTCTGGCGTTCCACCAAAACCGAAGCCCGGGTCAGACGCACGTAATGCGGCTGGAACACGATGGCGATAGCGATCATCGCATTGGTTAGTGACGGCCCGAGGATGGCAACCAGAACCAGAGCCAACAGCAATGACGGGAAGGCCAGAATGATGTCCATCACCCGCATGATCAAAGTGTCCACCCATTTCGGTGCGAACCCTGACAGCAATCCGATCATCACCCCGCCCGACACTGCGACACAGACCACGACAATCCCCACAAAGAAGGAATAACGTGACCCCATGATCACCGTGACAGCATGTCCCGGCCGAGTGGGTCTGTACCCAACGGGAAAGCCCAGCTACCGCCCTCTTGCCAGGCGGGAGGTTGCAGGATGTGTTCGCGGAATTGCTCGGTCGGGTCATACGGGGCCAACAGGGGCGCGAAGGTTGCACAAAAGACAAAGATGGCAAAGACCCACAAACCGATGACCGCGCCTCAGTTTTCGCTAAAATAATACCAGAACTCACGCAGTGCGCTGGGGCGGCTTTCGGATTTGGGTTGGGTTGCGGAAAGCTCGGCCATCACCGCCTCCGGATCTTGGGGTTGATGATGCCGTAAAGGACATCGACCAGCAGGTTCACAAGCATCACGATCACCGCAATCATCAGCAGACCGCCCTGCACCACCGGATAGTCACGGCGGAAAATGCTGTCGACCATCCACTTGCCGATGCCCGGCCAGCTAAAGATCGTCTCGGTCAGGATCGCACCGGCCAACAAGGTGCCGACGGACAGACCGATCACCGTAACCACCGGAATCAATGCGTTGCGCAAGGCATGCAGCCCGTTGATCCGAGCCGGAGACAGACCCTTGGCACGAGCCGTTCGGATATAGTCTTCGCCCAGAACTTCCAGCATCGCGGAACGTGTCTGCCGGGCAATCACCGCCAGGGGGATCGTACCCAGAACGATCGTCGGCAGGATCAGGTGTCGCACGGCTGATCCAAACGCACCCGACTGACCGGACAACAGACTGTCGATCAGCATGAACCCCGTGACACTTGGGAAGTAATACAGCAGATCAATCCGCCCCGAGACCGGTGTCCAGCCCAGATTGCCGGAAAAAACGATGATCAGCAGCAGCGCCCACCAGAAGATGGGCATTGAATAACCCACCAGAGCCGAGGACATCAGTGCCCGGTCAAAGAACTTGCCCCGGTTTACCGCCGCAATAACGCCCGCCGGCAGCCCAAGGACAACCGCAAATATCATCGCGCAGAGCGACAATTCCAGAGTTGCCGGGAACAGGGCAAAGAACTCATCCCAGACTGGTTTTTTGGTGACAAAGCTTTCGCCCAGCCCAGCTTCTCGACCATTTCCTGATAGCGTTCCTCGGTCATGCCGCGTTCACCTGCCATGACAATGATGGGATCGCCCGGAAGAACCCGGATGAACATGAAGGAAATCAGCGTCACACCCAGAAAGGTTGGGATGAACATACCCAGACGGGTGAGAAAATAGCCAAACATCAGCGACCTATGATTCTGAGATCCTTGGGAAAGCTGGTCAATGACCGGCAACCGTCATCCGTCACCAGTACGTCATCTTCAATGCGCACACCGAAATTGTCCAGTTCATAAAGCCCCGGCTCATTGGTCCACACCATGCCAGCACGGATCACCTGATCGTTGCCGCGCATGATATAGGGGGCCTCATGCACATCGCGACCCAGCCCGTGGCCTGTCTTTGTGCGGATACGGTCGGCAAATGGCGAAGCCTCAAGCACGCCTATTACCGCGTCATCTATGTCATGAGCGGTCACGCCTGGACGGCACATTTCGAAACCCTTCAGATTTGCACGCAGCACAGTGTCATAAACCGCCCTGCCCTCGTCCGAGACCTCACCCACAAAAAAAGTACGTGTGATATCCGCTGCGAAGCCGCGCTTGCGGGCCCCGAAGTCGAACAGCAGCGCATCTCCTGACTGTATCTTGTAATCCGCACGCGCCTTGCCATGCGGACGGGCCGAATTGTCCCCGGCTGCCACGATTGGGTTGAATGCCAGCGACTCTGCCCCTTCGGCGAACAATGCCTGTATCAGCGCCTGCTCAACCTGCTTTTCGGTCTGGCCTATGCGCACATTCGCGATGACCTGCTCCAACGCGCGTTCGGAAACATCAATGGCCGCCTGCAAAGCCGCGATATCATCGTCGGTCTTGACGATCCGCAACCCTGAAATCTCTCGCTCGCCATCCACGATCTTCAGGTTCGGCATTGCGCGGGTCAGCGCTTTGGACACAAACACTCGCATGACCTGACCTTCCACCGCCACGGACGACAGCGGCATGTGATCGGCCAGCGCCGCAAAAGCTCCATCATAACCGGTCTGATCGAACCAGTCGTACACAGCGCCATCAAATCCGACCAGTTCCCACGAACCAAGTTCAAGGTTGGGTACTATAGCTGCCGGTTCACCGTTTGCGGGGATCACAACCAGAAAGGGGCGTTCGTGACTCATGAAAGCCTTGCCCAGCGCGCGGGTGAAATTCGGGCCGGGCACCAGCGCCACGGCATCAACTGACATATCGCGTGCCAGTTGGCTGTATTCGGACAAATCCGGCATTCCGGCCAGTCTCCAAAAGCAAGAAAGCCAGAGCCGCCAAATCGGGCGGCTCTGACAAGTGAGTGGTGGTTTATTCGACGCTCACACCATAGAAGATGTGGCCGCCCAGCGGGTGCACCTTGTAACCCTGCACCTTGTTGCTCATCGGCATGTAGACAACCGAATGTGCGATGGTTGCCCACGGCGCCTGATCCTTGAAGACCACCTGCGCGTCTTCGTACAGTTTGGAACGCTCGGCCTGATCAGTGCTTTGCTTGGCTTTCTGGATCAGTTCTTCGAAGGGCTCGTGGCACCATTGTGCGCGGTTGGACGCTTCGCGACCGTCACAGCCCAGCAGCACGGCCAGGAAATTGTCCGGGTCGCCATTGTCACCTGTCCAACCCAGCAGAACCGCGCCATCCCGGTTCAGCTCTTTCGAGCGCGACAGGTACTCGCCCCATTCGTAGGACACGATTTCGACGTCCACACCGACCTTGGAAAAGTCTTCTTGGATCAGCTCGGCCATACGACGTGCATTCGGGTTTTAGGGACGCTGCACAGGCATCGCCCAGACCTTCATCGACAGATCAGACACGCCTTCAGCTTCCAGCATCGCCTTGGCCGCTTCCGGGTCATAGGCGTCGTCTTCGATGGCATCGTTGTAGCCCCACATGGTTGGCGGGATCGGGTTCTTGGCCGCTTGGCCCGAGCCCTGGAAGACCACGTCGATGATCGCCTGCTTGTCGATCGCCATGTTCAGCGCCTTGCGCACCTTCGGATTGTCGAACGGCGCCATGGTGGTGTTGTAGGCCAGATAACCAACGTTCAGACCTTCCTGCTCCATCATGTTGATGTCGGCGTCATCCTTCATCGCCTGAATATCGGCAGGGTTCGGATACGGCATCACGTGGCATTCGCCCGCTTTCAGTTTCTGATAGCTTACCGACGCGTCCGGAGTGATTGCGAAAATCAGGTTTTCGACCTGAGCCGGGTCTTTCCAGTAATCGGCATTCTGAGCATAACGGATCACCGCGTCCTTCTGATGGGCCACGAACGAGAACGGTCCGGTGCCGATGGGCGCTGTGTTCAGCTTTTCAGGTGTCCCGGCCGCCATCATCGCGTCCGCATATTCCGCCGACAGGATCGAGGCGAAATCCATCGCCATGTTGGCCACAAGCGGCGCTTCAGGCTTGGAGAGTGTAAATTTCACCGTATAGTCGTCGATCTTTTCCACCGACTCGACCAGATCCGGCATACCCATACCCTGGAAATACTCCCAGGTGCCGCCCGAGACCTGATTATAGGGGTGGCTTTCTTCTTTCTGGCGCATGAACGAGAATATCACGTCATCCGCGTTGAAATCACGGGTCGGGGTGAACTCGTCATTGGAATGGAATTTCACGCCCTGACGCAGTTTGAATGTATAGACCAGACCATCATCGCTGGCCTCGACACTTTCGGCCAGACCGGGGATCACATTTGTCGTGCCGGTTTCAAACTCGAGCAGTCGGTTATAGATCGGGTGCGAAGAGGCATCAAAGGTTGTTCCGGCAGTAAACAGCGCCGGGTCGAACCCCTCAGGTGATCCCTCAGAGCAATAGACCAGAGTGTTAGCCTGCGCCACGGCACTCGTCAGGGCAATCGCCGTGGTTGCGGCCAGCAATTTGAGTTTCATGAATTTCTCCCAGAAATGGACTTCTCAAGACAATCGCAGGGCTCATTGTCGTCAGAGCATTCAGTGACAGCACAGGTCGATGCGATCTGTCTCAGAAATGTATCCAAAATACAATATCCATTGTCAACTGGCAGGCTGCTGCAAACTTGGTTTTCCGGAAATGCCTTCCGGTTATCCCTATCGAGGAGTCCGATGTCTTTGCGCGACATCAAATGCAGTTTCAGTAAATTGGATTGCGGAATACACCTCCGCGTCGGCATCAGAATCTTTGTGAAATTGTGTGTAAGTCAGGCCCCGTAGCGCGCCATGAACATGTCAACGGCCTGCTGCGCGACTTCATCGATCTCGGCCCGGGTGAAGCTTTTCTGAAAACCAAAAATCGCCCGGGTCCAGATCCGCACCTTGCACAACTCCGAAAATTGTTCGGCGGCGATAAGGACATCGTCGATGGCCAATTCTCCCTTGGACACCGCTTTCTCAAGATACTCCGCCAACTGGCACTGACCATTTCGGGGACCCGCATCATAAAACGCCCGAACCAACTCAGGGAACCTGTCACGTTCAGCAACACAGATCCGAAACATTTGCTGGGCAATATCCGAAACCAGAAATTCGGTTAGCTGCGTCGCTGCGATAGTCAGCACTTCCCTTGCCGGTTTGCTGTCGTCCACCATCGCAACCACACGATCAGCCATGCGGGTACATTCGGTTTGGGCGACCTCCATGAACAGCAGCCTTTTGTCCGGGAAGTAGCTGTACAACGTTGCCTTCGAAACCCCGGCCACCCGAGCTATGTCGTCGACACTTGCACCCTCGAACCCATCCGCCAAAAAAACCTCTCGGGCGCCGCGCAGAACCTGATCGAATTTCCGGCCTGTGCGCAGAATTGTGGCGGCTTGGGTCATGTCTTCTCCTGAAGTGGTGCCTGACCTGAATTTATAAACCGTTCAGTTCAGATACAACGATTCTCGTATTTCCAAGCGGTTCAAACCGACAATTGCAACGAACCGAGTGCCATTTCCCCGCTAAAAGCACAACAAGCCTTTCCGAAAATTCGATCTTCATACGCCGAAGGCTTGCGACGCGGAAAATCCGTGCTACCAGTCTGCCCATGGTCGATATTTTCCTGCGCACGCTGCCCTTCTTCGCGATTATCGGCCTGGGATACTGGGCCGGGCGCAGTCGGTTTTTTTCCGAGGAAGCGACCGCATATCTAACCAAGTTCGTTTTCTACTTCGCGCTGTCGGCCATGTTGTTCCGATTTGCGGCCACATTGCCCTTTGCCGAGATTTTCAACGGACGGCTGGTACTGGGATATCTGATCGGCACTGTCACCGTTTACTTGCTGGCCACGTTTGTGGCGTGGCTGCGTGGTCTGGATGTTCCGACCGCCGCGGTCGAGGCGCAATGCGCAGCCATCGGAAATGTGGGCTTTCTGGGTTTGCCTATGCTGGCGATGCTGTTCGGGCAGGCCGCGATCGGCCCTGTCATGCTGGTCCTGACGGTCGACCTTGTGGTGTTTTCGTCGCTGATCGTAATCCTGATCAATGGCGGACGGGACGGTGCGCTGAAACCCGCAACCCTTCGACTGATCGGCATGGGTCTTCTGAAAAACCCGATGATCGTGTCGATCTCTGCCGGTTTGATATGGTCAGCCCTGCAGGTCCCCGTGCCTGCGCCGTTGAATGACTTCCTGACAATCCTCGGAGGTGCGGCGACACCGGGTGCGTTGTTTGCCATCGGCGCATCTTTGGCGGGCAAATCGGCCGAACGCGTGCAAATCGCCGCCTGGCTGAGCTTTTGCAAACTGATTGCGCATCCGATCTGCGTGGCCATTGCCCTGATCTGGCTGATCCCTGTCGCCGCCTTCCCCGCTTCGGTTGCAATCGCCGCTGCCGCCCTTCCTGTTGCAGGCAACGTGTATATGCTGGCAGCCCATTATGGGGTCGCACCGCATCGGGCCTCGGCCGCGATTTTGTTGTCGACGATTACCAGCATCCTGACGATACCGCTTGTCATTGCCTGGGTGGGCACTCCCTGATCTTCACCTTTTCGAAAAATACTCTCGCCGACGGCACCTGCACTTTACGGCAGGGCCTGTGACCGTTAGCCATGGGTCGAACCCAATACGAGGACAATACCTGATGGAAACCCTTTCCGAGAATGCCTGTTTCGGCGGCGTACAGGGCGTTTATCGCCATGCCTCAGCCGCGTGCAAATGTGACATGACCTTTGGGCTGTTTTTGCCGGCCGAGGCCAAGGACGGCCCGGTTCCTGTCCTGTGGTATCTGTCTGGCCTGACCTGCACCCACGAAAACGCCATGACCAAGGCCGGTGCGCAGGCCTGGGCCGCGGAACAGGGCATTGCCGTGGTATTTCCTGACACATCACCCCGGGGCGAAGGCGTCGCAGATCACGAAGACTATGATCTGGGCCAAGGCGCGGGTTTCTACGTGAACGCAACCCAGACCCCATGGGCACCGCATTTCAACATGTGGGACTACGTTGCCGAGGAACTACCCGCCCTGCTGGCTGAAAACTTCGCCATCGACAGTGATCGGCAAGCCATCACCGGTCACTCCATGGGCGGGCATGGCGCGTTGACGCTGGCGATGAATCTGCCCGGCCGGTTCCGGTCGGTTTCGGCTTTTGCACCGATCTCCAACCCGACTGGCGCAGATTGGGGCCGCAAGCAGCTTGGCGCTTATCTGGGCGATGATGAAGCGGTTTGGGCCAAACATGATGCGTCCTTGCTGATGAAGGAAAAGGGCTTTGACGGCCCAATCCTAATCGATACCGGAACCGATGATCAGTTCATCGATCTTCTGCGCCCGGAAAAGCTGGCGCAGGCCATCGCCGAGCGCCGTCAACAGGCGATCTGCCGCCTGCAACCTAGTTATGATCATTCGTATTTCTTCGTGTCCACATTCATGGAAGACCACATAACCTTCCATGCCGAGGCCCTGTACGGAGACTGAGGAATGAGCAAGTTTGACTATGACCTGATCATCATCGGGTCCGGCCCTTCGGGTCGTGCTGCGGCAATTCAGGCGGGCAAACTGCAACGCCGTGTTCTGGTGATCGACCGCAAGGACCGGTTGGGAGGTGTTTCCGTTCACACTGGAACAATCCCGTCAAAGACCTTGCGCGAAACTGTTCTGAACCTGTCCGGCTGGCGCGAGCGCAGCTTTTACGGGCGCTCCTACCGGGTCAAGGACCAGATCCGCGCCGAGGATCTGAAGGCGCGATTGCACATGACTTTGGACCACGAGGTCGATGTGCTGGAGCACCAGTTCAACCGCAACCACGTGGAGACCCTGAACGGTCTGGCGAAATTCATCGGCCCGCACGAGCTTGAAGTTGCGACCGACGCGGGCGAAACAACGCGACTGACCGCCGCCAAATTTCTGATTGCCACGGGCACCAAAACATATCGCCCCGATTACGTTCCCTTCAACGGCAGAACGGTTGTCGATGGCGACGAGTTTTTGGAGATGGCCGAAATTCCACGTTCACTCTGCGTGATCGGTGCCGGGGTTATCGGTGTGGAATACGCCACCATGTTTTCGGCTCTGGACGTGCGTGTCACTCTGATCGAACCGCGCGAGACGTTCCTCGACTTCATCGACAAGCGCCTAATTCACGACTTCACCCATCAGATTCGCGAAAACGGTGTCGATCTTCGTCTTGGTTCGGCGGTCGAAAAGATCGAGGATGCCGGCGGGCATGTCGAGATCACGCTGGACAATGGACGCCACGTTCGGGCCGAGATGCTGCTGTTTGCCGCCGGTCGCATGGGCGCGACCTCGGCCCTTAATCTGGACGCGGTCGGGCTGGCAACCGACCATCGCAACCGGATTGAAGTGAATCGGAAAACCTATCAGACCGCTGTGCCTCATATCTATGCCACCGGCGATGTGATCGGGCATCCGTCGCTGGCCTCGACCTCGTTGCAACAGGGCCGCGTCGCCGCCTGTCACGCACTCGAGACGCCCACACTGCCAGAAAGCCCCTGGTATCCTTACGGCATCTATTCTGTTCCCGAGATTTCCACCTGCGGCATGTCCGAGGAAGAGTTGCAGGAACGCGGTATTCCCTACGAAGTCGGCGTGGCCCGATTCCGAGAGACTTCGCGCGGGCATATCATGGGGCTCGAGCATGGCATGTTGAAAATGCTGTTCTCGTTGAAAACCCGCCGGGTTCTGGGGGTTCAGATCGTCGGGGAAGGTGCGACCGAACTGATCCACATCGCACAGGCGGTGCTGAACCTGAAAGGCACGGTGGACTACTTTGTTCAGAACACGTTCAACTATCCGACGCTGGCCGAGGCCTACAAGATCGCCGGTCTGGACGCGTTCAACCGGATGCCCATCCCCGAAGAGTTCAAGGTCCGTAAGAAATCTACTGAACCCTCCAAGAAAGAGGCAACAAAGGCGTGACGACCCTTTACGTCGATGGCGATGCCTGCCCCGTAAAGGCTGAGGCTGAACGAGTGGCCACGCGGCACAAGGTGCCCATGGCGCTGGTGTCGAACGGCGGACTTCGTCCATCGGCGAACCCCTTGGTGCAGATCGTCATCGTCGCCGAAGGGGCCGACGAGGCAGACAAGTGGATCGCCGAACGGTGCGGGCCGGGGGATGTGGTGATCACTTCAGACATTCCTTTGGCTGCGAAATGCGTTGAAGCAGGCGCACGGGTTCTGCGCCCCAATGGCGAAGCGCTCACTGCCGCCAATATCGGGCAGCAACTTGCCATGCGGGACCTGATGGCGGATCTGCGGGCCGCCAATCCCCTGGGTTCGGGAGGCGGCGGAAAACCGTTTGGAAAAGCGGACCGGTCGCGGTTTCTAGACGCGCTGGAACGTGAGTTGCGTGCAGCAATCAGGAGCTAGTGCCCTTGCTGGGTGCGGTCACGTTGCAAACGCGCTTCTCTCTGTGGTGTCAGGCGGCACGACGTGCTGGATTTGGGCGGACCGGCTGCGTGACACAATGGAATCCCAAACTGTCACTCTGACGCAATTGCGCCGCGCGAAAACCGGAAGACCCTGCACATTGCCGTTGCAGCGACCGCGCAATTACAATCACATACGCCCATGACTCTGCCAACGATCACATCAGAGCAAAACGGCGACGGCCTGCGCATATCAGTGGCCGGTGATCTGGTGACTCAGTCGTTGGAACACATCGAGCGCGCCTTTGCCGCGATGCCCCCGTCAGGCAAAGACGTGACCTTGGACCTGTCAGCCGTTGACTCTCTGGATACCGGCGGCGCATGGCTGGTGGCCGATCTCGCGCGCCGATACAAGGCTGCGGGGGCTGAAACGCAGTTTTTGGGCGCTTCTCCCGCTCATTCCGCGCTGATCGATACCGTATCCCGAAACATGCCGGAAAAGTCCAGCACGGTGGAGGGGCGCCGCAGCTTTGTCGACTGGGTCGGTCATCTGGGCGAGAAAACCGTTGGCGCAGGAAAAGATGCCCTGTCGATTCTGGAATTCACGGGGCTGACTTTGCACCGCCTGACCCGGACACTGGTGAAACCATGGCGGCTGCGCCGCGCGGCGTTGGTCACCCATATGGAGGAGACCGGCTTCAAAGCCCTGCCAATTGTTGGATTGATGGGTTTCCTGATCGGCGTGGTTCTGGCGTTTCAGGGGGCGACGCAGCTCAAACAGTTCGGCGCCGAAATTTTTGTGGTCGAACTGATCTCGATCTCGGTTCTGCGGGAACTGGGCATCCTGCTGACGGCCATCATCGTTGCGGGTCGGTCCGGCTCGGCCTTTACCGCGTCTATCGGGTCAATGAAGGTACAGGAAGAAATCGACGCCATGCGCACGTTGGGCCTGGATCCGATTGAGGTACTGGTGGTACCGCGTGTGCTGGCGCTGTTGATCATGTTGCCGATCCTCGGCTTCGTCGCCGACATGGCCGGCCTGATCGGCGGCGCATTGATGAGCTGGATCGACCTTGGTGTTAGCCCGGGAATGTTTCTGACGCGCCTGAAGGAAAATACAGGTGTCTGGCAACTGGCGGTCGGACTGATCAAGGCCCCGTTTTTCGCCTTTGTGATCGGCATCATTTCCTGCTGGCAGGCAATGCAGGTAAAAGGATCAGCCCAAAGCGTGGGCCAGCGAACGACCGCGTCCGTCGTGCAGTCCATTTTCTTGGTGATCGCCATCGACGCCCTGTTTTCGATCTTCTTCTCCGAGATCGGGGTCTGACATGGACGGTACGGCCCCTCAGAAATCCCAACAGACGAATACCCAGCGCGAAGCGGTAATCCGAGTGCGCGGATTGAGAAACCAGTTCGGACCGCAGGTTGTGCATGACGGCCTGGATCTTGATGTCTGGCGCGGTGAGGTACTGGGCATTGTCGGGGGTTCGGGCACCGGGAAATCGGTGCTGTTGCGAACCATTGTGGGGCTGAACAGACCCGCCGCTGGTAGTATCGAGGTTCTGGGTGTCGATGTACTGAACGCGCCCGATGAAGAACGTCAGCGGATCGAAAAACGCTGGGGGGTGGCCTTTCAGGATGGGGCTTTGTTTTCGTCGCTCAGCGTGCTGCAGAATGTCATGGCCCCGCTGCGTGAACACACCGGGATCAGCGAAAAGCTGATGGAGGCATTGGGAAGCCTGAAGATAAGTCTTGTCGGATTGCCACAACTGAGCTGCGGCAAGTTTCCGTCCGAGTTATCAGGCGGTATGCGCAAACGCGCGGCCTTGGCACGGGCTCTGGCACTGGACCCCGAGATCGTGTTTCTGGATGAGCCGACCGCCGGGCTGGACCCGATCGGGGCTGCTGCCTATGACGATCTGATCGGTGAATTGCAGCAGGCGCTTGGGCTGACGGTCTTCATGGTAACGCATGATCTGGACAGCCTTTATGCGATTTGCGACCGCATTGCCGTGCTTGCAGAAAAACGCGTGCTGGTTGAAGGTCCGATTGAGGATATGGTCAAAGTAGATCATCCTTGGGTGCAGGAGTATTTCACAGGCCCCCGCGCGCGCGCAGCGCAACAGAAGGGGCAGGACAGGTAGAGGCGATGGAAACTCGGGCGAACTATATCCTGATCGGCGCGTTTACCCTGGCGGGCATCTTGGGCGTGTTTGGGTTTTTCCTGTGGCTGGCCAAGTTCGAGGTCAATCGCCAATACGCCTATTACGACGTTCTGTTCGAAAACGTGTCAGGTCTGTCAGCAGCTGGCGGCGTCAGTTTCAATGGTCTGCCCGTTGGTCAGGTGGTTTCGCTCAGGCTGGATGAGGGTGACCCCTCAAAAGTCCGCGTTAAGCTCGAGGTGGACGCCGACATTCCCGTAACATCGGAAACCGTCGCCCAGCTTCAGTCGCTTGGCGTCACGGGAGTTGGCTATGTCGAACTGACCGGGGGATCGGTCAATGCGCAGCGGCTGCCGGAAAACAGCGTCATCAAAAGCAAGCGCAGCACGATACAGTCACTGTTCGAAGGAGCCCCGAAGGTTCTGGATCAGGCGATCGTGCTTTTGGAAGACCTGAGCGCCGTGGTGGACGAAAAAAACCGCAAGGCAGTCTCGGATATTCTGAACAATCTGGCGTCAGCGTCCGGGCGGCTGGATAACACTTTGTCGGATTTCGAAAGCCTTTCAAAAGACATCAGCGGAGCCGCAAAGAACATCGGCGCGTTTACCGATCGGCTGGACCAGTTGGCAGACACCGCGGACACCACCCTGAAGGCGGGCACGGACACGCTGCAAAGCATAAAAACCGCCTCAGATTCAGCTGTCGGCGCATTGGATGAGGCCAAGACAACTCTGGCCACGGCCGATCAGGTGTTGAAGCAGGACATCAAGCCGTTCCTGGATCGTGGCTCACAACTGGCCGAACGTCTGATCGGCCTGTCTGACGAGGGCAGCGTGGCACTGGGCGTAATTTCGGAAACGGTGCTGAACGCAAATTCGACCTTGGCCACGATCTCATCGACAATGGACACGGCCAATGGGGCGCTCGCTTCGGCCGAGCGTGCCTTTGATTCAGCCAACCGTGTCATGGACGAAGATGTTTCGGTCGTCGTGGAAGACATTCGGAACGCAGCCAATCAGGTGGCGGAGACAGTTTCAAATGTCACGGAGCGGATCGACAAGATATCTGACGACATTCTCAATGCCTCGAAATCCGCATCCGAATTGCTGGAAACGATCGATGGCATCGTGCAGGACAACCGCCGGCAGGTCTCGGATTTCCTGCGGGTCGGATTGCCGCAATTCGTCCGCTTCATCGAGGAATCCCAGCGTCTGGTCATCAGTCTGGATCGCCTGGTCGACAAGGTCGAGCGTGACCCGGCGCGCTTCCTGCTGGGCACACAAGCTTCGGAGTTTCGCCAATGATTAAACGCCTCTCTCTGGCTCTGATGATCGGGGCGCTTGGCGGTTGCACGGGGTTGGGTACGCTGAAACAGGCGTCGAAGCCGAACGATCTGTATCTGCTGACGCCCAAAAGCACGTTTTCGTCATCGCTGCCGCGCATCAGCAAGCAGATCGTCGTCGAGGAGCCAACGGCAACGGCGGCCGTCAACACCGACCAGATTGCGGTGCAGCCTAACCCGTTGCAGGTCCAATACCTTCCACGTGCCAGATGGGTCGACCGTGCGCCGTTGATCGTTCAGGCCCTTTTGGTGGAGAGCTTTGAAAACAGCAACAAGGTGGCCGCAGTTGGTCGGTCCACAGTCGGTCTGCGCGCTGATTATGTGATTGTACCTGATCTGCGCGAGTTTCAGGGGATCGTGGTCGCCGATACCGAGAACACCAAAACCGTGCGTGTCGAAGTGCGGATGAACATCAAGATCATCGACGATTTCGACGACAAGATCATCGCTTCGAACTCGTTCCAGGAATTTGTCGTCTCAGCCAGCGACCAGACGCCAGATCTGGTCGAGGCTTTTGACGTCGCACTGGGAAAAACCATGCGCGACGCCGTGGAATGGAGCGTCCGCAGGATCAACAATCACGCGGCCAGTAACCCCCGCGCATTCTGATCCTGCACCAAAGACTACTCGGACAGCGACTCGGCCAGACGCATCAGCGTCACGGCTTCCGCACGGTAGCCGAACGGGTCATCGCCTTTGGCTGCATTTGCCAGTGAAATGGCGTCGTCGTAGGACCAGGTGCCCAAATATTCACCGCCGCGCAACAACTGGCCAAACCCGGCAATCGCAGTTGAAAAGCGTGCATCATCGGTCGGCACCCCCTGCCCCGGCAGGATAGGTTGCTCGATCATCTGGCTTTGGCTGGCACCGGGGACCTTGTAACGCAACTTGAAGAACCCGATCTCATCCAAGCCGTCCGGCGCGGTTTCAATTGCATAGCGCAGCGGTCCGTTTCGAATGGCGTCCGAGCCTGTGGGCGTCACCTCGTAGATGGCGGTCACGCTATGGCCCGCACCGATATCTCCGGCGTCCACCTTATCGTTTGAAAAGTCCTCGCGCCGCAGGGCACGGGTTTCATAGCCGATCAGACGGTATTCAGCGATTTGTGCAGGATTGAACTCGACCTGTATCTTGACGTCATTGGCAATGGGGAACAGCGCCCCGGTCAGTTGATCGACCAGAACTTTACGCGCCTCGCCCAGCGTATCGATATAGGCCGCCTGGCCGTTTCCATATTGCGCCAGCGCCTGCATGGTCGCGTCATCCAGATTACCCCGGCCAAAACCAAGCACGCTGAGATAGGTTCCGCTGTCCCGTTTGCGGGCAATGAAATCCTTCAGCGCGTCCGGGTCGGACAAACCGACATTGAAATCCCCATCCGTCGCCAGGATCACGCGCGTGACGTCCCCGTCATCTGCCATGGCCTCGGCAACCTGATAAGCCTGCTGCAACCCCGCCTGACCGGCCGTCGATCCACCCGCCTGCAACTGATCAAGGGCGTTCATGATCTTGGTCCGATCCGCCGCTGTGGTCGGCTCCAGAACCTGACCCGCACTGCCGGCATATGTCACGATCGAGACCTGATCTTCGGGACGAAGCTCGGACAACAACAGGCGGAAGGATTGCTTGAGCAGTGGCAACTTGTTCGGCTGCTGCATGGACCCCGACGTATCGATCAGAAAAACAAGGTTCAGCGGCGGCCGATCTTCAATCTGCGGCAACGCGCCCTGAATACCGATATGCACAAGCTGAGTGCCCTCGTTCCAGGGCGTCGGTGTCACCGTGATCGTCGGCCGGAAAGGCGCATCTCCTTCGGGAGCAGGATACGTGTAGGGGAAATAGTTCACCATCTCTTCGACCCGCACCGCATCTTTGGACGGCAGCCGACCGTTCATCAGAGAGGATCGGACGATGCCATAGGACGCCGTATCCACATCAATTGAGAACGTAGAGACCGGATCGTCAGTGGTGATCTTCAACGGGTTGGTTTCGCTGTTGGAAAAGGTTTCTGTGTTTTGTTCTGGTTCGGCAACCGGTGCAAGCATGCGTTTCGCAGAATGTTCGGACGCGCTGGTCGCATATCCCAGGACAACACCGCCAACGAGCGCCTCAGCCATGCCCCTCTCGGGTTTTGCAGACGGCACGATGGCCTCTGCTGCAGGAACATCGGCAATCGGCTCCTCCAGCAGGGGCTGGGGCACAGCATGGGCAATATCCGCTTCCGGCTCTTTACTCAATTGCGGAGATGACACGTCACTTTCGCCGCGGGACAACGGATTGACCACGATGTCCTGCACCTGCGGCACGATCAGGATTAGGGCAACAGCGGCTATCGCAGTGGTCGCGGTCAACACGCCACGGTGGGAGAGGGCATTCAACATCGATTTCGCTCCTTCAGTCATGCGGGCCAAGAGGCCTCGCTTGACAGTGGGACGCGCCCCGTTGCCCGATCCTTGGGCGCGGGAGAAATTTTTTTGCGCCGTGGCCAGATTATCAGCCCGGCGCCGGGCATCCGGTGCGGGGGTTGCCGCATCCATCAGCGCCCAGAGATCATCCAGATCGTCGGTCATTGCGCCAACTCCTCTTGCCGCATTGCCTTCAGGCGTTTGCGGACATCCGACATCCGCCAGGATATCGTACCTTCCGAGACACCCAGGACCTGAGCCGCCTCGGCATGGGTCATTTCATCCTCAAGCGTCAGTGCCAGTGTGTCCTGCAGCTCCTGCGGCAGCGACCGCATAGCCCGTTGCAGCCAATCCATGGCTTCTGTGGTTTCCGCCGCCTCCGCGCGGCGCATTTGTTCGACATCGCCCCACCCCGCCGCGGCTTTTTCATGGCTTGCCCGGCGCCGTCGCGCATCTTCTGCCGCGTTAACCACGACGCGGTACAGCCACGTGGTGAACTTTGCCTGTGCCCGAAACCCCTTGATCTTGGCCGGTAGAGCGGCACAGATATCCTGCGTCAGATCCTCGGCCCTGTCCGCGTGACCGGTCAGCCGAAATGCCAATCGGAAGACGAGATCATAGTGGCGCGCCAACAAGGTGGCGAACGCGTTCGCGTCGCCTTTGGCTGCCGCCTTTGCCAGGTTTTCGTCAGACGTCGTCATCCGCATCACGTTGATAAGACGGATACCAGGCGTCAATCCTTGGCGCGTTCCGAAAAAGAATCAAAAATGAGCGGCCGAGGCTGTTTTCCAGTCTTCTGCAAACATCACGGGTATCGCTTCAGTCAGCAGAGCACCGTCGTCGATGAACGAATAAAGCTCTGCATATGTCCGCTCGCACTCATCCGCCGTGCGGCGGTGAATATCCGACGGACGCAGGTCGACAACCTTTTCCTTACCCATCGCGCCAAGCAACTCGCGAAAGCTTTCCAACGTGGCATCATGATACCGGTGAACGCGCTGACGCTTCTGCGGGACGTTCACGGCCCGACCCCGGACCGGATCCTGTGTCGCCACGCCCGAAGGACAGCGGTTGGTGTTGCAGTGCAAGGCCTGAATGCAGCCCACCGCGAACATCATGGCCCGCGCCGCGTTACACATGTCCGCCCCCAAAGCGAACTTCTCGAT
This sequence comes from Ruegeria sp. D4, assembly GCF_056534475.1. Taxonomy (NCBI): domain Bacteria; kingdom Pseudomonadati; phylum Pseudomonadota; class Alphaproteobacteria; order Rhodobacterales; family Roseobacteraceae; genus Ruegeria; species Ruegeria sp. D4. Next base: position 75,127 of record NZ_JBQFPJ010000016.1, on the reverse strand, counting down.
CATGTCATAACCAGTCGCTACCTTGCCCGAGCAGATGACGCGTATCTGGTCGCGCAAACCTACGCCGCGCAGGCAGTTGTTCACAAAGATCAGAGCCTCATTCAGAGGCATGCCCAACCGGTTGGTAAACTCGACCGGGGCCGCCCCGGTGCCACCCTCCGCACCGTCAACGGTAATGAAATCGGGCAGAATACCGGTCTCCAGCATTGCCTTGCAGATCGCCATGAATTCGGACGGTTTACCGATGCACAGCTTGAACCCCACCGGTTTGCCACCCGACATTTCCCGCAGGTGTTGAACGAAATGCATCAGGCCCGTCGGGCCTTCAAACGCAGAATGCGTGGGGGGTGAGATGACATCCTGGTGCACCGGCACACCACGAATCTCGGCAATCTCTTCATCAACCTTGGCCGCGGGCAGAACGCCACCATGCGAAGGCTTTGCCCCCTGTGACAGCTTGATTTCGATGGCCTTGACCACCTCTTTTTTTGCTTTTTCGGCAAAGAGATCCTTGTCAAAACCGCCCTCCGGGGTACGGCATCCGAAATAACCGGTCCCGATCTGCCAGATGATATCCCCACCTTCGGCCAGATGGTGCGGCGACAGCCCGCCTTCGCCTGTGTTGTGTGCAAACCCACCATCCCTGGCTCCGCCGTTCAGCGCCCGGATCGCGTTGGCGCTGAGGGCCCCAAAGCTCATGGCAGAAACATTCAGTCGGGACGCGCTGTAGGGTTGGTCACATTGCGGCCCGCCAAGCGTTACCCTTTCTTCGCTTTCGGGCACGTGTTTAGGCGCAAGTGAATGGGCAGCGCGTGTGTAGCCAACGGTGAGGATATCGTATTGTGTTCCGAAGGCCTGCGTATCCACCTGACCCTTGGCTCGGGAATAGACCAACGACCGGACGATCCGGTTGTAAGGCCGACCGCTTTCATTGGTTTCCACGAAATATTGGCGGATTTCCGGGCTTACGAATTCCAGCATATAGCGAAAGTGCCCTAGGACCGGATAATTGTTCAGCACGTTGTGCCGGGTTGTCATCAGGTCATATGCCCCAACCACAGCATAGGGCACCAGCAAGACCAGCAACCAATGGATCGGAGACCAGAAAAATCCCAGCAGCAGGGTCAACGGCAAAACGACGCAACTGAGCACGAAATAAAGCCTGCGAACGATCATTTTCGGTCTCCTTGCGCTTGGCGGGCCGGGGTTTGCTTGGCTTAACGAGAGGCTTTTTGGCTATGGATTGCAAGCCTTTGTATGTTTTGCATTCTGATCAGACGGAAATGTGATGATCTGCGATGGGTCCCGACTTTGGTTGATCCCACACCTGCCAGTCTGTATGCCAAACAGACACCAGAACAGGCCCGACCCTTGGCAGAGCGAGCGAAACAGGCAACATACCGGCACCATGCGCTTATGTTCACTGCCGTATTCGTAGGCGGAGCGGCAGGGTCGCTGCTGCGCGAGGTGTTTGCCGTCAACTTACCCGGGTTGCCCTACCTAACCTCAACTTTCGGGATCAACGTGGTCGCGTGCTTTGTTCTGGGCTGGCTGTACTCCGTACGCCACCGTGTCCATGCACATGTGCTGCATCTGGGTGCGGTCGGGTTTTGCGGGGGGCTTTCGACCTTTTCCTCCTTCGTTGCCGATCTTGAAGTCATGGCAATGTCCAGCGGCTGGATGGCCGCTGTCGCCGCCGTGGCGGAAATTGCTGTCGGTCTGGGAGCCGCAATTCTGGGTGAGATGACGGGGCGGCGGTTCCAATCAGGTGGTTCCCGGACATGACCGACCTGTATCTGCACGCAATGTTTGGCCTGGGTGGGGGTATTGGCGCCGTGATGCGACATTGGCTTGCGCTTAAAGTCACGCACCAACTGCCATTGTCCACGCTGATCGTGAATATTCTGGGCAGTCTCTTTTTGGGCCTGTGGATAGGGTATCTGGGCGGTGCCGCAGACATGGGCGAAGAAGAAAAACGGCTGGTTTTTGGGTTTTGCGGCGGGTTCACGACCTTTTCCAGCTTCGCCTATCAGTCGCTGGAACTGCACCGCGAACGGACAATCGCTTTGGCAGCCGGGAATATCCTGCTCAGCCTTGTTTTGTGCTGGGCGAGCTTGTGGTTGGGTCTGACGGTCATGCGCTAATGTGCATGAACGCTGACTTCCGTTCCCGGTTTCGGCGCCCGACAAAAGAATACCAGTGGGATCGTCGCCAATGCCAGAAGCCCAAGGTTGTTGAATACAGTCAGATAAGAGATCATCTCAGCCTGCAGCGCGATCTCCTGCCCCAGAATTGCCGCCCCTTGCGGGCTGTCCGGTGTCAGGCCAAGCGGCTTCAGATATGCCTGTGCGGCGGGATTGTACGGCGTCACGTTCTGGCTGAGGGTCGCGGTATTCGTCTGCAGACCACGCACGACCCAAGTACCAACCAGCGATATGCCAACTGACGAGCCCAACTGCCGGGTCACGTTGAACAGCCCCGAGGCTTCGTCCTGGCGGGCCTTGCTAATGCTTTCGAAGGCAAGAATGGACATGGGTACAAAAACCAGTCCCATGCCCAATCCGCTGACCGCACCCGGCCAGGCCAATTGCCAGAAACCGGCATTCAGATTGAGCGCGCCCAGCATGAAGTTCCCGATGGCTGTCAGCAATAAACCCAGACCGGTCAAAAGCCTGGGATCGAACCGTGTAACCAGCACGGAACCCGTCAACACCATCGACAATCCCGCCGCAATCCCACGCGGGATGAACAAATGCCCGGACTCGATGACCGGAAAGTCCAGAAGGTTCTGGACAAAGGTCGGCAGGATCGCGATCCCTCCGAACAGGGAAATCGCAAAACCTGCGATGATCAGATTGCACAGCGCGAAATTGCGATCCGCAAACAGCCGCAGGTCGACAACCGCGTTTTTGGCGGACAGGGCATGAACAATAAAACCCAGCGCGCCCAGAACCGAGGCGATCAACGCGACCTGAATGACCCGAGAGGACAGCCAATCCTTGGTCTCGCCCTGATCGAGTATGAATTGAAGGCATCCGATCCCGACCGCCAGCAGCGCAAGACCTTTCCAGTCAATCCGGACGTCTTCGGTCTTGTCATCAGGCAGTTCCCCGGCCAGCAGCAACAGTGCCATGGCCGCCACGGGAAGGTTGACGAAGAACACCATGCGCCACGAGAAATACTCGGTCAGGATTGCACCGACTGTAGGCCCAAGAACCGGCGCGACGACCACACCCAACCCGAATACAGCCATTGCATTTCCGCGTTTTTCCTTTGGAAACGCATCAAACAGGATGGATTGCGATAGGGGGATCAGGAACGCTCCGAACATGCCTTGCGCCAGACGGAACGCGACAATGGTCTCAAGGCTCCAGGACAGGCCACACATCACCGACATGGTGGCGAACCCGGTAACAGCGGTCAGGATCAGGCGGCGGCGGCCCACTCGCCGCGCAACAAACCCGGTCAAGGGCATAACCACAACAGCCGAGACGATATAGCTGGTCAATATCCATGTCGCCTGATCGGTGGTCGCTCCGAATGCCGCCTGAATATGAGGCAGAGCGACGTTGACGATCGTGCTGTCCAGCACCTCAAGGATGGCGCTCAGCAATACGGCGATAACGATCACCGGATTCACATGGCTGGCGACCTTAGATGTCACTTTTCAGCCTGATCAGTCGTTGTGTCCACGGTCACTTTACTGCTGCCACCGACGCGCAAGGGTGCGTCGGTCGGATCCAGCGCGATGCGCACGGGAAATCGACGTGTAACCTTGACCCAGTTCCCGCTGGAATTCTCGGACGGCAATAGAGAGAATGTATCCCCCGACCCCCGACCGATCGAGGCGACCTTGCCGGTCAGCGACACGCCCGGCAACATATCGATCCTGACGGTCACGGGCTGACCCGGACGAATGCGCGGCAATTCAGTTTCCTTGAAATTGGCATCCACCCACCAATCAGAAGACTCGACAATAGAAAATTGCGGGGCGTTGGCAGATACAGCTGAGCCGGGCCGTAGGGTCAGATTGGCGATCCAGCCGTCTGCCGCAGCGTAAACTTTGGTCCAGTTCAGGTTCGCCTTCGCAATTTCAAGCTGCGCCTGTGCCGCCAGCACATCGTCCTTTTTCGCCGCCAATCCGCTGCGCAATGCCAGAAGGCTGGACTGGCTTGTCGTCAGCCGTGCCGAGGCCTGCGCGGCATCGGTCGTGGCCTGATCCAGCGAGACCTGCGCGACATCCCCGCTGGCGAACAACGCCTTTGAGCGCTCGAAATTCTTCTGTGCAGTATCAAATGCGGATTGCGCCGACTTCACTGATGCTTCGGCTGCCGCGATCTGGGTTGAATAGGACTGGGCCTGCTGCCTGGCACTGTCCAGATCGGCCTGGGCCTGATCGACCGACGCGCTAAATTGTGTGGCATCGATTTCAAACAAAAGATCGCCCGCTTTGACCTTTTGGTTTTCTATGACAGAAAGGCCGGACACCTGCCCTGTGACCTGCGCAGCAACATAAATGATGTTGGCACCGATATAGGCGTCCTTGGTCGACGGGTAACGCTCCTCATGGCGCCAGTACAGAAGAAGTCCGGCGGCAATCGTGCCCAGCATGGCAATTACAGCCACGGTCTTCAGGGATTTCATGTGATCCGTTCCAAATGAGTGCTGAAGTTAAGGATCCGTCACATCGGGATCGTGTGCATCCGCACAGACAGATTTCCCAGAATCCAGACAGTTCCAAGGATGATGATGAGCAGGACCAATGTCGAAAACAGGACCAGATCCAGATCCTCGCGGCTGCTGCGGCGACGGTCGATGTGCAGAAAATAGACCAGTTGAACAATCAACTGCACCAGACCCAGAAGGCCAATGGTCAGATAGACCCCGGGTGTTTCGATACCGTACCGATAGGCGATCATGAATACGGCCAGGGTCAGCACCAGCGACCCGCCATACCCTATCAGATATCGGCGCCGTTCGCGGCGGAACATCTCGGTCTGCTTATCCATAAGTCAGCCCTCCGAAGTAGACGATGGTGATGATGCCGATCCAGATCAGGTCAAGGAAATGCCAGAACAGCGCCAGCCTTATGACGCGCGAGATCACCTTGTCGGTCATCCCCATCACCCGAAGCTGAATGCCCAGCACGACGAGCCAGACACAGCCAGCGGCCACATGCAACCCGTGCAACGGGACCAACCCGAAGAAGGCAGACAGAAACCCGCTGCGCTGTGGCACCCCACCCTTTTCCGCCATGGCCATGAAGTCGCGAACCTCAAGCACCAGAAAGCTGATGCCCAGCAGCAATGTCAGGCAGAACCAGAATATGACACGCACGCGCGGCCGGTTGTATTTCAACGCCAGCATGGCCAGACCAACCGTCAGACTGCTGGTCAGCAGGATCATGGTCTGGGCGAAGATGCTGTAAAGGTCGAACAGTTCATGCGGTCCGGGGCCACCCGCCTGCGCGTCGATCATCGTGATATAGATCGCGAACATCAGGCCGAAATAGACCAGATCGCTCATCAGGAAGACCCAGAATCCGAATGTTACGACCTCGCTCGATTTATCGGCGCTGGCGTGGTTTTCACCCAGATTCAGACCCGGATAGCTGTGTGAGGGTGCGCGTCTCATGTCGCAGCCTCCAGATCGGGGCCGGCAAGACCGCGGTTTTCCGAGGCGGTTTCCAGATCACGGTTCACGGGTTGGGATTTGCGCACCAGATTCAGCCAGGCTTCGTGCTGTTTGCGGACCTCTTCGGCCGGGATCACCTCCTCGGTGTCGGTGTTAAAAGTCCAGATGACGACCGACAGGATCATCAGAACGGTCATCAGGATGGCCAGCCACCAGATCCACCAGACCAAAGCGAACATCCAAACACCGCTGAGCACGCAAAGCACAAAACCGATGGCTGTATTGCGGGGCATCTCGATGTCTTCATAGGCATCCGCGGATGGGTAGGCCGTTCCGTTTTCCTTGGCTGCGGCAAAGTCATCCCGGTCGGACACCTGCGGAATGATCGCAAAATTGTATGCCGGCGGCGGTGCCGGTGTCGCCCATTCCAGCGTTCGCGCGTCCCACGGGTCGCCAACCGGTACACGTGTCTTTTCGCGATCCCTGATACTGACCCAAAGTTGCACCAGCACCGACAGAAGCGCCATCAGAATGACGAGCGAGCCGACAACCGCGACGATCATGTAGGGGTGGAAGCTCGGATCCTCCCAACTGAAGGACCGGCGCGGCATACCCATCAGGCCAACAAAGTAAAGCGGCAGGAAAGTCAGCATGAAGCCAACGGTCCACAGGGCCACAGACACCCTGCCCCAAAACTCGCTTAGCCGAAAGCCAAACGCCTTGGGGAACCAGTAATTGTATCCGGCCAACAGGCCAAACAGCACACCCGGCAACAGCACGTTGTGGAAATGAGCCACCAGAAACAGGGTATTGTGTACCTGATAATCCACGGTGGGATTAGCCAGTATCACGCCGCTAAGCCCGCCGATGACAAACAGCATCAGAAACGACAGGCCATACAGCATCGGAACCGAGAACCGGATACGGCCACGGTACAGAGTCGCCATCCAGTCATAGACCTTTACGCCGGTCGGGATGGCAATCAGCATGGTCGCGATGCCGAAAACCGCGTTGATCAGGGCGCTTTGGCCCATGGTGAAGAAGTGGTGCAACCAGACGGTAAAGGACAGCACCGCAATCGACATCGTGGCGATAACCAGTGAGTTATATCCATACAACCGTTTGGCCGAAAAGGTCGCGAAGATCTCGGAATAGATACCATAGGCGGGCAGAACCAAAAGGTAGACCTCGGGGTGGCCGAACAGCCAGAACAGGTTGGCATAGTTCATCATGTTGCCGCCAAGGTCGTTGGTGAAAAAGTGGAAGTCGAGATAGCGATCGGCCGCCAGCAACAGCGCGGCGACCCCAAGCGGCGGCATGGCGAAGATGATCAGGATCGAACTGCAGATGATCGTCCAGCAGTACATCGGAAGCCGCATGAACGTCATTCCGGGCGCGCGCAGTTTGTAAATCGTGACGGCAAAGTTGATGCCCGTCAGCGTTGTGCCGACGCCCGAGACGACAATGGCCCAGATCCAGTAATCCGGTCCAACGCCCGGATTGAAGGTTGCACCCGTGTAGGGCGGATAGGCCGTCCAGCCGCCCGTCGAGAACTCACCCACAACCAACGACACCATCAGCATCATGCCAGCCGAAACGGTCAGTCCCAACCCGATCTGGTTCATCACCGGAAACGCCACATCCCGCGCGCCAATCATCAACGGGACTAGATAATTTGCGACCCCAAAGACAAACGGAACGGCGACAAAAAACACCATTATCGTACCATGGGTGCTGAACAGTTCCGCGAAATGTTCAGCCTCAAGAAATCCGTCGCCCGGTCCCGCCGCTTGCTGGGCGCGCATGACAACGCCCTCCAACACGCCGCGCGCCAACATGACGATGGCGAAGACGATATACATGATGCCGATCTTCTTGTGGTCCGCACTGGTCAGCCAGTCCCGCCACAACGGTCCCCAAAGGCGGAACCACGTCAGCAGGCCCAAAACCGCAATGGCACCGACGATCACGATGCCCGCCGCCACATTGGCCACGATTTCATTGGCGTTGGGATCCCGGATCAGTCCGCTGATCGGAAAGGCATCCCAGTCGAGGCGGCCAAAGAACCCTGATCCGACCGTCGTCATTGACTGACCTCCTGCCCGAACTGCGCGGTTCCCGGCTGTTGATCCCGAGGCAACGGTTCGCCGCTGTGGTATCGGTGAAGAATGGACATGAACAGATCTTTGTCATCCAGAGTAAAATAGAGCGCGTTTTCCGGCATTTTCGCCGTGCCAAGCGCCGCCTGAACCTCATCCCGGTCAGTTCGCTTGGCCAAAGTCCGATAGGTTTCAGGGTCAAGCGGGATACCATTGGAACGCACACTTTCCACCCATGCATTGAAATCGTCAGGCTGCATCGCCAGCGTCTGAAACTTCTGTTTTGTAAAACCCCGACCATTGTACTGAGTGTTTTCCCCCTGCATCCGTTCAGGATGGTCAGCAACAAGGTGCAGTTTGGTTGTCATCCCCGGCATGGCATAGATCTGACCCGCCAAGGCCGGGATCATGAAGGACTGCATTACAGTGTCGGTTGTCAGCGTCATCGCCACCTGCTGCTTGACCGGGATGCCCAGCTCTCCGACACTTGCAATGCCCAGGTCGGGGTAGATGAACAGCCATTTCCAGTCGAGCCCGACAACCTGCACCTCCAACGCGGGCGCATCACCGAAAGGCGCGGCATAAGGGTCAAGACGATGGGTCGCCTTCCACAGGTAGAAGGACAGTATCGCCACTATGACAACAGGCACCCCCCACATCAGGAATTCCAGCCTGGACGAAAAGTCCCAGTTTGGTCGATACTCGGCAGTGCTGCCCTTGTGGCGGCGGTAACGCAGGGCGATCAAGGGAACCAGCACGAGGACAGGAATAACCGCGACCATGATCAATATTGTCGCGCGCAGCAGATGGGTTTTCTGAAACGCCGCAATTGGCCCTTGCGGGTTCATGAAACTGCCGCTTGCTCCAGCCAATTGGGCCGAGGCAAACAAAACCACCAATGCCGCCAGTATAGAAACTGGCGCAGGAGAGATCCTGAAACTGGTCACGCCTGCCCGTCCTCTCATGCCGTTGTTTTCCGCCCAACTATCGACACTGTCACAGATTTTCTCAAGGTTTTTTACCGTACCGGAGATTGATCGGCGCGCTGGCGGCTCAACCAAAGCCGACAAACGGAGGCCATGGCTGTTGACTTGCACTGCGCCAGAGTTGAAACCGGAGTGGTGATGAAACTGTTTGTTTTTGTTCTTTCCCTTCTGTGCCTGCCAGCCGTAACGTTAGCGCAGGATCGCGCCGCGGTTGAAAAACAGTTTCGAACCTGGCTGAACACCACGGTCTGGCCTCAGGCCCGCGCCAAAGGCGTTTCGCGTCGCACGATGGAAGCGGCTTTTGAGGGCGTGACCCTGAATTGGGATCTGCCCGACCTCGTCCCTCCCGGTACGAAGGCAAAAACTCCCAGACAGCAAAAACAGGCCGAGTTCGGGTCCCCGGGGCGTTACTTAAACGCTGGTTCCGTAAACGGCGCCACATCGGAAGGGCGAAGAATGGCGGCCCGCCATTCCACCACACTGGACCAGGTCGAAAGACAGACGGGTGTGCCAGGCCGGATCATTCTGGCGATATGGGGTCGTGAAAGCGGGTATGGTCAGGTGCCGATCCGGTACGACGCGTTCGAGGTTCTTGGCACCAAGGGGTTCATGAGCACACGCGCCGAGTACTTCACAGCCGAACTGGTCGCCGCCCTGCAGATCGCGCAGGCCGACCACATGCCTGCGCGCACCATGAAAAGCAGTTGGGCCGGGGCGCTTGGGCAGCCACAATTCATGCCGTCGAACTTCCTGACCTATGCAGCAGATGGAAACGGCGACGGACGCACCGACATCTGGGGTTCGGCGGAAGACACAATCGCGTCAATCGGGAACTATCTGCACCGTCATGGCTGGATCTCTGGTCGGGACTGGGGGTTCGAGGTTGATGTTCCCGGGTCGGTCTCCTGTGCGCTTGAAGGCCCGGATCAGGGTCGCCCCATCCATGAATGGGAGGCGATGGGGATCACGCGCGTCTCCGGCAAACCGTTTCCGGCCCACGAAAGGGACGGCGTTGGGTATCTGATGATGCCGGCGGGACGGTTCGGGCCTGCCTTTGTCGTGACACCCAATTTCTATGTGCTCAAAGAGTACAACAAAAGCGACCTCTACGCCCTGTTCGTGGGCCACGTCGGCGACCGTATTCAATATGGGGTCGGCGATTTCACCGGGCGCTGGGGCAAGGTCGGCGGGCTTTATCGATCAGACGTTGCCACGATGCAAAGGGCGCTGGAGAAACAGGGGCACGATGTCGGTGGAGCGGACGGATTGCCGGGGTTCAAAACGCGCCGGTCAATCGGGCGCTGGCAGTCTTCGACAGGTCAGTCCCCTACCTGCTTTCCGCAGGCGCACATGAAAGCGGACCTGAGGGGCTGAGCGTCATTCGATCGGCACCAAGGGTGTAGCGATTCGCTGTCTCCCGGCCTTGGATGCGCAGGTCTTGGCGGTTTTCCAAAGACACATTCTGGATACAGGTTCACGAAAATGTCACGGACCCCCCGGGGTTCCTTCCTAAAATTTCCGACGCACCCACGGTTTAGGAAGTAATCCACCTTTGGTTGTTCAAACGAACGACCAAGGCTTTAACCTTTTCGAAAACAATGTCACCTTCTGCCGCAGTGAAAGGCGACTTTCGCAAACAGTTCCCGACTGCGTACCGAAAGACTGCGACGCGGTGTTCATTGCGATCAGTAACAAGACATATGGACCCCTCCCGGTTTTGTTCGGAGTCGGACAACCAAGGCAGGCGCGTGCCAACCCTATTTGGGTTTTGCGCCTTTGCTTCAAAAAACGGGAGTACATAACATGAAAAAGACTATTCGGATGTCGCTGGCGGGGCTGTTGTCCTCGACCATTATCGCAGGCGCGGCCTCTGCCGCCGGAACCCATCCTGTAACCGGTGAGGCACTGGCCGACGACCAGACCTTTACCTATCGCATTCTGGACGAACACAGTTCGGTCGATCCGCAGGTTGTCGAAGATGTCTCGGGCGCGGAAATCGTTCGCGACCTGTTCGAAGGTCTGATGAACCAGGACGAAGACGGCAACCTGGTGCCTGGTGTGGCTACGGAATATTCCGTCAATGACACCAAGGACGTCTACACCTTCACACTGCGCGACAATGCAAAGTGGTCGAACGGCGATCCGGTCACGGCCGGTGATTTCGTTTATGCCTGGAAGCGCGCGGTCGATCCTGAACTGTCCTCGCCCTACGCCTGGTTCATGGAACTGATGTCGATCGAGAACGCCGCTGCAATTATTGCCGGTGAAAAGCCCGTGGATGAACTGGGCGTCAAGGCAATCGACGACAAGACTCTGGAAGTCCGCCTGAGCGCCCCACTGCCATATTTCCCGCAGATGACCACACATTCGACCACCTTCCCTGCCCCGCAGAAAGTGATCGAAGAGTTCGGCGATGCATGGACCAAACCCGGAAACATCGTATCGAACGGTGCCTATGTACTGACCGAGCATTTGCCGCAGGAACGTTCGGTTCGCGAACGCAATGAAATGTACTGGGACAACGACAACACCATCATCGACAAGGTTGTGTCACTGGTGATCAACGACGAAAACGTCGCCCTGACCCGGTATCTGGCTGGTGAACTTGACCGCACCGAAATTCCCGCCGGTCAGTACCCGCGCCTGAAAGAGGAACACCCTGAAGAAGCCATCAGCTTCCCGCGTCTGTGCAACTACTATTACACGTTCAACCTGTCCGAGGGTGGCCCTGAGGCATTCAAGGACCCCAACATCCGTCAAGCCTTGTCTCTTGCCGTCGACCGCGCAATCATCACTGAAAAGGTCATGGCGGGCGGACAGCCGCAGGCATACACCTTTGCGCCCGAGGCCACTGCCGGCTTCACAGTCCCGGCTGTAGAAATGGCTTCGATGACCCAGCCAGAACGGGACGAGCTGGCCAAGGAACTGCTGGCCGAAGCAGGATTTGGCCCCGACAATCCGCTGAGCTTCGAGATGGTCTACAACACCTCGGAAGACCACAAAAAGGTTGCAGTGGCACTGAGCCAGATGTGGAAACAGAAACTGGGTGTTCAGGTCGAACTCGCCAACATGGAGTGGAAAGTCTTCCTGGAAGAGCGCGGCAACCAGAACTTTGATCTGGCTCGTGGCGCATGGTGTGGCGACTATAACGAAGCGTCCACTTTCCTTGACCTGCTGCAATCCGATTCCGGTTATAACGACGGCAAGTACAATAACGCGCGCGTCGACGAGTTGCTGGCCGAGGCCAAAACCTCGAACGATCCGGCACCGCTTTACACGGAAGTCGAGCGCATTATCGCGCAGGAAACCCCTGTGATCCCGATCTACCACTACGCCGGTGTCTACATGATGGACAGCGACGTCGGGAACTGGCCGGTGAACAATGTCGAGCAGAACTGGTATTCAAGAAACCTCTACAAGCTCGCTGAATAATCGTTTTTGAACCGCGCCCTGTCCCGGTCACATCCGGGGCAGGGCCAATAAAAATGGGGGCATGAAATGCTTGCCTATAGTTTGCGGCGATTGCTCGTCGCCATTCCGACGATCCTGTTGCTGATCGTCGCCTGTTTCTTTCTGATGCACTTCGCGCCCGGCGGGCCCTTCACCTCGGAACGGCCGCTGCCGCCGCAGGTTCTGGCCAATATCGAGGCGCGGTACGGGTTGGACCAGCCACTGTGGAAGCAGCTGTGGGACTACCTTTACAACATCGTCGTGCATTTTGACTTCGGCCCGTCCTTCAAGTTCAAGGACCGGGACGTCAACGACATCATCGCGCAGGGTTTCCCGATCTCGCTGACCTATGGTTCACTGTCGTTTCTTGTGGCGACTGCAGTCGGTGTGAGCCTTGGGATTGCCGCCGCGATCAAGCACAATAGCTGGATCGATTATTTCGCGGTTGGTCTGGGTATCGCGGCGCAAGCGCTGCCCAACTTCATCATGGGCCCGATCCTTATCCTGACCTTTACCCTGTGGCTGGGCTGGCTGCCGGGCGGCGGCTGGAATGGCGGTCAGTGGCAGTACCTGATCATGCCGGTCATCGCGCTGGCGACGTCCTATATGGGCTCGATCGCGCGGATTACCCGGTCATCGATGCTGGAGGTTCTGAACTCGAACTTCATCCGAACCGCCCGCGCCAAGGGGCTGCCGACCAGAACCGTGATCTGGCGCCATGCGCTGAAACCCACGCTGCTGCCGGTCGTGTCCTATCTGGGACCGGTCTTCGTTTACGTGCTGACCGGCTCGGTCTTTGTCGACATCTATTTTTCGACCGGCGGTCTGGGTCAGGCCTACGTCGGCTCGGCCCTGTCGCGTGACTATGCCGTGCTGCTGGGGGTTACGATCCTGTACGGCGCGCTGACCGTTGTCGTGAACCTGCTTACCGACCTGGCCTATGCCTGGTTCGATCCGAAAATCCGTTACTGAGGGGCAGGCAATGCTTGGAAAATCTCAAAAAGCCGCCCATCTGGCCGAGGAAATCACCGATTACACGGTCATTCAGGGGCGCTCACTCTGGCAGGACGCGCGGATGCGTTTTGTCCGCAACAAGGCCGCGATGGCCAGTGTCTTCATTCTGGGGATGATCGTCCTGTTCACGATTATCGGACCCTATTTCGCAGCCTGGAACAACGAAGAGATCGACTGGAACGTCATGGGTGACGTGCGCGGCATGGGAATGCCGTCCATCGAGACCGGACACTATTTCGGCGTCGATGATCTGGGGCGCGATCTGTACAGCCGTGTCATTCAGGCAACCACGACGTCCCTGCTGGTGGGTCTGATCGGGGCGGCAACGGCGCTGATCGTGGGCACCTGCTACGGCATCGCTGCAGGTTATATCGGCGGCCGTACCGACAGTGTCATGATGCGCTTTGTCGACATCCTGCTGGCGATCCCGGCTACGCTGGTCATCATCCTGCTGCTTGTCGTGGCAGGGCGGTCATTCTTCATGCTGTTCATCGCCCTTGGGGCGGTCGGCTGGCTGACCATGGCGCGGATCGTGCGGGGACAAACTCTGACTCTTAAAAACCGCGAGTTTATCGAGGCCGCCCGCGCCGCCGGGGTCAGCGAGTTTACCATCATGTACCGCCACATCCTGCCCAACCTGCTGGGCGTGGTGATCGTCTATGCCTCGCTACTGGTGCCCGAGATGATCCTGACCGAAAGCTTCATCTCGTTCCTGGGTCTCGGGATTTCGGAACCTTACACCTCATTGGGCCGTCTGATTGCCGAAGGGGCCGGCACGATGAGCTATGGCACGCTGTGGCAGTTGATGTACCCCCTGACATTCTATGTCGCAATCATCATCACCATGTTCTTCATCGGTGACGGTCTGCGTGACGCTCTGGACCCGAAGGATCGTTGATATGAGCCTGTTTTCCGTAAAAGACCTGAGCGTCCGGTTCGACACTCCAGATGGCGTGGTCGAGGCCGTCAACGGCATCAGCTTCGACATAAATCCGGGTGAGTGCCTGGGCATTGTTGGCGAAAGTGGGTCGGGCAAAAGCCAGACCTTCATGGCCGCGATGGGGCTGTTGCCATCTGCAGGCCACGCGAGCGGGTCGGCAATGCTGAACGGCAGGGAAATCCTGAACCTGCCGGTGCAAAAGCTTAATCAGATCCGCGGTGCCGATGTGGGAATGATCTTTCAGGATCCACTCACGGCCTTGACGCCGCATTTGCGGGTTGGCCAGCAAATGCGCGAAGTGCTGCAGGTTCACGAAGGCCTGCAAGGTTCGGCTGCTCGTGCCCGGTGTCTGGACTGGCTGGACCGTGTACGCATCCCCGAAGCCGCGCGCCGGTTGGATCAATACCCGCACGAGTTGTCCGGCGGGATGCGCCAGCGTGTCATGATCGCCATGTCGATGCTGTGCAATCCCAAGCTGCTGATCGCGGATGAACCAACGACCGCCCTAGATGTAACGGTGCAGGCCGACATTCTGGACCTGATGGTTCGACTGCAAAAGGACGAGGGTACGGCGATCGCGCTTATCACTCATGACATGGGCGTCGTGGCGCGGATGTGCGACCGCCTTCAGGTCATGCGGCTTGGTCAATTCGTCGAGGGCGGTGACACCCGGGAGATTTTCCGCGCGCCGCAGCATGAATATACCCGCACATTGCTTGAGGCGATGCCGCGCATCGACGCCGGTGATGCCCCCAAAGCTCTGGCCAAGGTCGAAGAGCCGCTGCTCAAGGTCGATAACGTCAAGGTTCACTTCCCGATCCACGTCAAGGGCGGTTTGTTCGGGTGCAAGGTTCCACTGAAAGCGGTCGACGGTGTCAGCTTCGATATCCGCAAGGGTGAAACGCTGGGCGTTGTTGGCGAGTCGGGTTGCGGAAAATCCACGCTGGCACGGGCCGTACTTCAACTGATCGAGCCAAGCGCGGGCAATGTCAGCTGGCTGGGGCATCCGATCGTCGGACTGAGACGGGCTGAGCTTAACAAGTATCGCAAGGACCTGCAGATCGTGTTCCAGGATCCGCTTGCCAGCCTGGATCCGCGCATGACGATCTCGGCCTCGATTGCCGAGCCGCTGAAAACCTACCGCCCCGACCTGACAGAGCGGGAACGCAAAGAACTGGTCGCCGAGATGATGGAGCGGGTCGGCCTCAAGGCGAACATGATCAACCGTTATCCGCACGAATTGTCTGGCGGACAAAATCAGCGCGTGGGAATCGCCCGGGCGATGATCAACAAGCCAAAGCTGATCATCTGTGATGAAGCGGTTTCGGCTCTGGATGTGTCCATTCAAGCTCAGATCGTGGAATTGTTGCGAGAATTGCAACAGGAATTTGGCCTGTCGATGATCTTCATCAGCCATGATCTGTCCGTAGTGCGCGCGGTGTCGAACCGGATCATGGTCCTGTATCTTGGCCGTATCGTCGAACTGGGCGATGGCGAAGTGATTTGTTCCGATCCGGTTCACCCATACACAAAGTCGCTGATTTCGGCGGTACCGATACCCGACCCCGATGTGGAGCGAACACGCCAACGTCTGAAATTACCGGGAGAATTGCCCTCACCCATGGATCCCAAGGCGGCTTTGCGTTTCCTTCCCAGTCGCCTGTCGGCCGGACAGTCGGACTATGTTCCACAACTCAGCGAGATCGCGCCGGATCACTATGTGGCCGAACATGACCCGCTTGAGATCATCATGGCGACGTCCTGAACACCTTCCCCCCGGGGCCTATACAGGGACTCGGGGGAGAGTTCGGCATAAATGTTCTAACGGGTTGTTTTTGACTCTCCCCCACCAAGGTGGCACCTTTTGTCCAGTTATAGCCCGGCGGCCCGGGCGACGTTGATTGTTCAGGCGTTGCAGCATAAGAGGAGAGACCGGCCACACCACACCCTGCCGGGCTCGTATTGAATTTGAGAGGTATCATGGCACGTAAGGTCACCAAGGCAATTTTCCCGGTTGCAGGGTTGGGCACACGTTTTTTGCCAGCAACAAAATCCGTTCCCAAAGAAATCATGACCCTGGTCGACCGGCCGCTGGTTCAATACGCCATCGACGAAGCACGTGCCGCGGGAATTACCGAATTCATCTTTGTCACCTCGCGCGGGAAATCCGCGCTTGAGGATTATTTCGATCACAATCTCGTGCTCGAACAGGAACTCAAGGCCAAGGGCAAGGACGACCTGCTGGAAACCCTGAGCGCAACTAACATGGAAAGCGGCGCCATCGCCTATATTCGCCAGCACAAGGCACTGGGTCTTGGCCACGCGGTTTGGTGCGCCCGGCGTCTGATCGGGGACGAGCCCTTTGCTGTCATGCTGCCCGACGATGTGATCGCGGCGGACAAACCCTGCCTGCAGCAAATGGTCGAGGCCTATGAAGAAACCGGTGGCAACATGGTTGCCGCTATGGAAATTCCCAAGGACAAAACCAGTTCCTACGGTGTTCTCGATGTTGGCGAGAATATCGGTACGGTTGTCCGGACCAAGGGCATGGTCGAAAAGCCAGACCCCGATGATGCCCCGTCCAACCTGGCGGTGATCGGGCGTTATATTCTGGGGCCGTCGGTCCTGTATAACCTCAATCAGAAAAAGAAGGGCAGCGGCGGTGAGATCCAGCTGACTGACGCGATTGCCGAAGACATTGTGAACGGTGTCCCTGTTTTTGGATACAAGTTCAACGGTCAGAGATTCGATTGCGGTTCCAAATCCGGGTTCCTGCAAGCCACAGTGGCCTTTGCGTTGGCACGCAAAGATTTGCGCGACGATCTGAGCCAGTATCTCCATGATGTCGTTGTTGCGGGAAAGGCGGCGCAATAGACCTTTGCGCAACCCGAACCCCTCTTTCAGGGCAACTGAAATCCAAAGGCAAACGTCATGACAACTGTCCATCCCGTCATTCTCTGCGGTGGCTCCGGGACCCGGCTGTGGCCCTTATCCCGCAAGAGCTATCCCAAGCAATTTGTGCCGCTGCTTGGCGAAACCAGCCTGTTGCAGGATTGTGCCGCGCGGATGTGTGGACCGTCTGACGCGCCTTATGCCAAACCGCTGATCCTGACCAATGAAGCGTTTCGGTTCGTTGTACCCGAGCAGCTAAACGGCATTGGCATCGATCCCGGCCCGGTCCTGATCGAACCCGAGGGCCGCAATACTGCCCCAGCCGTATTGGCGGCTGCGCTATACCTGGCTGCTGAAAACCCGGACGCCATCATGCTTGTCGCCCCTTCCGATCACGTGATCCCGGACAAAGCCGCGTTCCACGCGGCTGTTGCCAAAGGTGTCGAAGCCATCCACGAACGCGGTGATCTGGTGACCTTCGGCATCACTCCGGACCGGCCGGAAACGGGGTATGGGTATCTGAAACTCAGCCACGCCCCGAACGCAGACACTGCAGTTCCGCTGGACCGGTTTGTTGAAAAGCCCGATCTCGAAAACGCCCAGGCAATGGTCGCCGATGGCAGCTATCTCTGGAACTCGGGTATTTTCCTGTTTGCGGTGAAAGACATCATTGCAAGTTTCGAACAACACGCCCCGGACCTGATCCCGCCGGTGCAAAAAGCGGTTACCGATGCGCAGACCGACCTTGGATTTCTGCGTCTCGATGCGACCGCTTGGAGCGAGGTCAACGATATTTCGATCGACTATGCGGTCATGGAAAAAGCAACTAACCTGAGCGTCGTGCCCTATGCCGCTGGCTGGTCTGACGTCGGAAGCTGGTCCGCCGTGCAGGAGTTGAGCAATCCTGACGCCGATGGCGTCGCCACAACCGGAGAAGTGACTGCAATCGATTGCCGCAATGTCCTGATCCGGTCGGAATCCCCGACGCAGGAAGTTGTGGCCATGGGGCTGGAAAACGTGATCACGGTTGCCATGCCCGATGCGGTACTTGTGGCCAGCATGGACAAGGCGCAGGACGTAAAACTGGCCGTCGCTGCACTTAAAGCGAAAGGCGCGAAGCAGGCGGAATCTCTGCCGGTGGATCATCGCCCGTGGGGCTGGTTCGAAAGCCTTGTGATCGGGGACCGGTTTCAGGTGAAGCGTATCCATGTCCATCCCGGTGCCGCGCTGAGCCTTCAGTCACACCACCATCGCTCGGAGCACTGGATCGTTGTGGAAGGCACGGCAAAAGTCACGATTGACGACGACGTGCGCCTCGTGTCCGAGAACCAGTCGGTCTACATCCCGCTGGGTGCCACGCACCGGATGGAAAACCCCGGAAAGGTGCCGATGGTTCTGATCGAGGTGCAGACCGGAACATATCTGGGTGAGGATGACATCATCCGTTACGAGGATATCTACGCGCGCGACTAGGCGACCGATTCTCGCACGCGGTTCCTGGCCCTGTGTCAGGCAACCAGCAGTTAATTAGCAAATCGTTTCGCGGGCGTTCGGCCAGGTCGGACAGGATTCATGTGTGCCACGGCAGGGTGGCGCGCAATGCAATTGTCGGACCGACAGCCACAGGAGGACGCCCGTGTCACAGACCTCACCCCGATTGGACCTGCCATTTCTTCAACCTTCGCAGGCCCAGAAACACGTCACCCATAACGAGGCCCTGCGCCGGCTGGATCTCGTGGTGCAGCTCAGCGTGGTGGCCACCAACGCGACCACGCCTCCCCCGGTTCCGGAGCAGGGCGAGGTTCATGCGCTGGGATCTGCGCCAACCGATGAATGGGCGGGTCAGGCAGGTAACCTTGCAGCCTGGCTGGACAACGCCTGGCACTTCCTTTCCCCCGGCATCGGATGGCGCGCCTGGGATCAGACCGCTGGCCAGATCAGGATTTGGGACGGATCTGCCTGGATTGATCCGCCGGTGGCGACACAGAATCTGAACGGTGTCGGCATCGCCACCAGCTATGACGACACAAATCGCCTTTCAGTGCGCGGCCCTGCCACGCTGTTCAGCCATGATGGCGGCGGACATCAGGTCAAGATCAACAAGGCCGGTTCCGGTGATACCGCATCGCTTTTGTTCCAGTCCAACTGGACCGGCCATGCGGAAATGGGGTTGGCTGGAAACACAGGGTTTTCCATCAAGGTCTCTCCTGATGGGGGCAGCTGGACCGAAGCGCTGCGCCTTGATCCGACCACCGGTATCGCGGACGGCGCCGCCGTTCAGGCCAGTGCCGACGACACAACTACAGGCCGCCTGATGCGGGCGGATTACGGATATGGTCCAGGCAATTTGCTGGGGTCTGTATCCGAATCCGGCGGCGTTCCAACCGGTGCGGTCATCGAACGCGGCAGTCCAGCAAACGGAGACTATGTTCGTTTTGCCGATGGAACGCAGATCTGCACCGCCGCATTGAATGCCGTTGCGTGTACCACCGCCGAAGGGACGATGTTTGCAAGCAATACAGACACCTGGACTTTCCCTGTAAGCTTCGCCCCGGGGTCGGCTCCAGTCATCAGTGGCTCAGCGGGTGCGGCATCCCGGTTTGTGGGCTTCGCTTCGCCTTCAGAAACGCAGGTGACCTACAAGGTACTGTCTGCATCCTCGGATGCAGCCACGCACGCGCCGACGGCCATTGCAATCGGTCGCTGGTTCTGAACATCAGGCTGCCCGGGCCTTAGTCCGGGCAATCACTTTGAACGCAGATCTACGTCGTTCTGTTCAAGAAACCACGCATAAGTCTCGCGCAAACCATCCTCAAGCGACACGCGCGAGCGCCAGCCCATATCGGCCAATCGCATGACGTCCATCAGCTTGCGAATTGTGCCATCAGGTTTGGACACATCCTGTGTGATCCGCCCCTCAAACCCGGCAACTTCGGCCACCAGCACCGCCAGTTCAGCAATCGAGATGTCCGAGCCGGTGCCAACATTGATGTGGCTCAGCATCGGTTGCGTGTTTGCCTCATATTTGTCGCGCGGCAGGTCGAGGACGAACAGCGACGCCTCGGCCATGTCATCCACATGCAGGAACTCGCGTCTCGGTTTTCCGGTTCCCCAGATCACAACCTCTTCCAGCCCGTCGCGCTTTGCCTCGTGAAATCGCCGGATCAGGGCAGGCAGAACGTGGCTGTTTTCAGGGTGGAAATTGTCCCCCGGACCATAAAGGTTTGTGGGCATGACCGAGCGGTAGTCGACACCGTGCTGACGGTTGTAGCTTTCGCACAGCTTGATCCCCGCGATCTTGGCAATCGCATACGGTTCGTTTGTCGGCTCTAACACGCCCGTCAGCAATGCATCTTCCCGCATCGGCTGCGGAACTGCGCGTGGATAGATGCAGGAACTGCCCAGTTGCAGCAGGCTTGTGACCCCGGCCGAAAAGGCCTGATGAATCACATTGCATTCAATCATCAGGTTTTCATAAATGAAATCAGCGGGGTACGTATTGTTGGCGTGAATGCCGCCAACCTTGGCCGCCGCCAAAATGACCACATCGGGTCGTTCAACCTGCATGAATTCCCGCACAGCTGTCTGGTCCGTCAGATTAAGCTCGGCTGACGTTCGGGTCACAAGCTCAATCGCTTCACCCCCAGCCTGACGATCCTGCAACCGGCGCAGGATGGCACCGCCGACCATGCCGCGATGCCCTGCTACGTAGATCTTGCGCATGTTGTCCCCCTCAGCCGTTTTCCAGGCTGACCGGCAGCTCGAACCCGTGCTCTTTCAACAGCGCATGGCGTTTGGCTGTTTTCAGGTCTTCCAGAACCATCTCGGCGCACATTTCCTGCACGGTCAACTCCGGCTCCCACCCGAGCTTCTGTTTTGCCTTTGACGGATCACCCAACAGCGTCTCCACCTCGGCCGGGCGGAAATAACGGGGGTTGATCCGCAGGATGACATCACCGGGCTTCAATGCTGGCGCGTCGTCGCCTTCAATGGCGGTGACCGTCGCAACCTCATCCACCCCTTCGCCCGAAAACTTCAGCGAAATGCCGAGTTCAGCCGCTGACCACTCGATGAACTGACGCACAGAATACTGCTTGCCGGTTGCAATCACGAAATCCTCGGGATTGTCCTGTTGCAACATCATCCACTGCATACGGACATAATCCTTGGCATGTCCCCAGTCGCGCAAACTGTCGATGTTGCCCATATAAAGGCAATCTTCAAGCCCCTGCGCGATGTTGGCCAGACCGCGGGTGATCTTGCGCGTCACGAAGGTTTCGCCTCGGCGTGGGCTTTCATGATTGAACAGAATTCCGTTGCAGGCATACAGACCATAAGCCTCGCGGTAGTTCACAGTGATCCAGTAGGAATACAGCTTGGCCACCGCATAGGGCGATCTGGGGTGGAACGGCGTCGTTTCCCGCTGCGGTGTTTCCTGAACCAGACCATACAATTCCGACGTCGAGGCCTGATAGAACCGCGTCTTGTCCTCCAACCCGAGGAACCGGATCGCTTCAAGCAGGCGCAGGGTGCCAATTGCATCCACATCGGCGGTGTATTCCGGAGCTTCAAAACTGACGGCAACATGAGACTGTGCACCAAGGTTGTAGACCTCGTCAGGCTGCACCTCCTGCATGATCCGGGTCAAATTCGAGGTGTCGCTCAGGTCCCCGTAATGCAAATGCAGCTTCGGGTTCGGTACATGCGGATCCTGATAAATGTGATCGATGCGCTGCGTGTTGAAGGACGATGCCCGCCGTTTGATTCCGTGAACCTCGTAGCCCTTTTCCAGCAGAAACTCGGCCAGATACGACCCATCCTGGCCCGTGATACCGGTAATCAATGCCTTTTTGGTCATATCTGCGCCTCACAAATATCAATGTGTCAGTTTAGCGTCTCAAAAACAGCAAGAAACCATGGAATGCAAGCCAAGGTCACAGTCAGGCATTGAATCCGGCGGAAGATTCTTCGAATGTGCGGTCGCCAGACTTGGTAATTGGTAAGAAGGATTTTAACGAATGCGTATTGCGATGATCGGAACTGGCTATGTCGGTTTGGTATCCGGTGTCTGTTTCTCGGATTTTGGCCATGACGTAATCTGCGTCGACAAGGCCCGAGAAAAAATCGAGATGCTGCAGGCCGGAAAGGTTCCGATTTATGAACCGGGCCTTGATGTGCTTATGGCCAAGAACGTGGCGGCCGGCCGGCTGAGCTTTACCACTGATTTGACTGCAGCTGTCGATGGCGCGGATGCCGTTTTCATAGCTGTCGGGACACCCACCCGCCGGGGCGACGGACACGCGGACCTGACTTATGTGATGGCCGCCGCAGAAGAGATCGCACAGGCCATAACCGGCTACACCGTTGTTGTCACCAAATCGACCGTTCCGGTCGGAACCAATCGCCGGGTGCATCAGGTCGTTTCTGCCGCAAATCCCCAAGCCGATTTCGACGTCGCCTCGAACCCCGAGTTTTTGCGCGAGGGTGCCGCAATTGACGACTTCATGCGCCCCGACCGTGTGGTTGTCGGCGTCGAAAGCGACCGCGCGGCAGACGTGATGGCCGAAATCTACCGCCCGCTCTATTTGCGCGATTTCCCGATCCTGACCACCGATCTGGAAAGCGCCGAGATGATCAAATACGCGGCGAACGCCTTTCTTGCGACCAAAATCACCTTCATGAACGAAATCGCGGGCCTGTGTGAAAAGGCGGGGGGCGACGTCAAGGAAGTGGCGCGCGGCATTGGCCTGGATGGCCGGATCGGCAACAAGTTCCTGCACGCAGGCCCCGGCTATGGCGGTTCGTGTTTTCCCAAGGACACCGCTGCGCTGGCCCGGATCGGGCAGGAGCATGCGCACCCGATGCAGATCACCGAAACCGTCATTCGCGTGAACGACGAGGTCAAGAAACGCATGATCGGCAAGATCCGGGACGCCTGTGACGACAGTTTCAACGGCAAGACCATCGCCGTTCTGGGCGTGACGTTCAAACCAAATACCGACGACATGCGGGATGCTCCGTCACTGACCATTGTCCCTGCCCTGATCGGCGGTGGTGCAAAGGTCCGCGTTGTTGATCCTCAGGGCCGATCCGAGGGTGAAGCACTGTTGCCCGGCGTCGAATGGTCTGACGATCCGTATACCGCGGCAAAGGATGCGGATGCGGTGGTTATCCTGACGGAATGGAACGAATTTCGCGCACTGAACCTGACGGAACTGGCCGGGACCATGAAAACCGCAAGGATGGTCGATTTGCGCAACGTCTATTCCGGCAGCACCGCGTTGAAATCCGGTTTTGATACCTATGTAGGTGTCGGGCGCTGAACGCGCCCGACTTATCCATCAGACCTTATCCAACTGTTCCTGCAGTTTTGCCATCTCACCTTCGTGCATCCCAATGGACTGCGCCGGATATGGAAAGGCTTTGGCCTGCACCTCGGATTGAAATTCCTTCAGCGCCGCGACCCGCTCGTGATACATCTGCTTGTGCAGACGGCCCAGATTGCCAAAGGCATGGGCGTGACGCGGAGGATTTTCCGCTTCGCCGCAAATATCGGCCATGAACAGGAAAATCACGTCACCCGCATTGCCCGACCCCAATGAAACCGTGACGATCGAAGTTTTGTCGTTCAGCAGGTTCAACGTGTCTTCGGCGACACATTCGATTTCGCAGGCCATCGCGCCTGCGTCCTCATAGCGCTTGAAGGTCTTGTAGATCTGCATCGCCTCATCGGCGGTACGGCCAAAGGCTCGCAATCCCCCGGCCCAATGGCTGAGCGACGGAACCAGCCCCATATGAACCTGAACCGGAATGCTTTCACGCGCCAGCATTTCCACCACGTCGTACGAGCGGTTGGTGAAATACATGTCCGCGCCCTTTTCCATACACTCGATGGCATGGCGCATGATCTCGTCATTGGTGGCGAACTGGCCCCAGTTCATGGCAGTACCTGCAAAATGGTTCGGTGCAATCTCACGCGCCATGTCCAGGTGCACATCCCACAGCGTCAGTAGGTCGATCCCCGCATCGACACAGGCCTGTATTTCGGCCTCGTTCGCCGGGTTGCACATAGTCAGGCGCCGGCCGGTTTTCTTCAGGTCCAGCAGATCCTTGACGGTATAGTTTCGCCGGGCCGGGCGGCGGCCGAAAGTATAGATGTTTTTCATGATCTTCCCTGTTTTCAGATCGCAGTTGCCGGGCCCAATAAGACCCGGCAATGCCCCTTTTCGGTTGGCTTACTCGACTGCCCAGATCCTACGGCGGCGTTCCTTGACCATCTCGTTGCCCTCGTCGGTTCCATCATGGAAAGTATTGAACCACTCATCCCACGGCGTTTCCCAGGTGCCGTAATTGCAGTCAAAGAACCTATGGTGCAGCTGATGAAAGAAGTCTCCGACCAGGAATTTACCCTTGCTGCCGAACTTCACGTGCTCGAACCCGGCATGAGAGGTCGGCGCGCCAATCCCGTGGTGAAACAGCAGAAAGATGGCGTGGATCGGGTGAGACGGCAGCAGGAAGAAAATCATCGTGTCGAACATCAGAAAGAAGCTTTCGACCGGATGCATCGCCAGACCTGACCATGGACCGGTATTGATGTTGCGGTGATGCCAGGCGTGCACCTTGGTATAAAGCGGGCCGACATGCAGCAGCCGGTGCAGCCAGTAGAAATGGAAACCTGCCCAGATCGGAATGAACACAACCATGGCAATGAACCAGATCGGGTTTCCATCAAAGGTAATCATCGTCACCCAGCCATTGGCGTAGGCATACAGAATGAAGCATTCCCAGAAAGTCCAGAATGTCAGCGCCGGACCCAGGGTCCAGAACATGTTGTCCCAGACCTGGTTTTTGAAGGTAAAGACCTTGGCGCCTTTCATCATCGGGCGCATATCATAGCGGTATTCATCCTGCTGGGTGCGGAATTTCCACAAGGCCAAATGCAAGCCGCCTGCAAGCACCATAAGGATGCAGAAATTGCGAAACCAGATCTCGGCCACCCAATCCCAGCTCAGCGTTTCGACCCGGGCCAGAGACGGAGTCAGATAGGTCCAAGTGATGATCGCGAAGACCAAAAGCAACGCGCGCAACGCCAAGGGATTCCAGCTTTGCAGCAG
This sequence comes from Ruegeria sp. D4, assembly GCF_056534475.1. Taxonomy (NCBI): domain Bacteria; kingdom Pseudomonadati; phylum Pseudomonadota; class Alphaproteobacteria; order Rhodobacterales; family Roseobacteraceae; genus Ruegeria; species Ruegeria sp. D4. The sequence goes on along the minus strand of NZ_JBQFPJ010000016.1, from coordinate 49,998 downwards.
GTATCGCAAGGTGGCCAGTGGCTTCATCGGCCAGTCCCAATAGGGCGAGGTCTGAATTGGCAATTGCGGGGTATAGTTCCAGATCTTGCGCTTTGGACGCGGCTGGGGGGGTGAATCCGACATGATGTGGCTCGTCTGTTCAATTTGCTGATCGCCACCTTAGGATCTGTGAGGGAAAGCTCAGAACTTATTGTCTTGCCGGTCAGCCTAAGTTTTGCTTAGCCTGATTTCATGGCAACCCGAATTCCTTCGCTGAACTGGCTGCGCGTTTTCGAAGCAGCAGCACGTACCGAAAGCTTTTCCCGCGCGGCCGCACAGCTGAACATGTCCGCCGCCGCCGTCAGCCAGCAGGTCAAGGCGCTGGAAACCCGCCTTGGTACACCACTGTTTCACCGCCACGCCCACGCAGTGACATTGACCGAGGCAGGCCGCGCCTATCTGCCATCGGTTCAGCAATCGCTGCTGATGTTGGAAACGGCAACGACGGGGCTGTTCGGGGAAACACGGGAACAACGGCTTTATGTTCAATCCGTTCTGCTGTTTGCACATGGGGTTCTTGCCGGTGGTCTGCCCGCCTTTCAGGCGGAACAGCCTCGCATCAACTTGTCACTGTCCACAGGCAACATGATCTCGGATTTCGCAAACCAGTTTTCTGATCTGCAAATCGTGTTCGGCAATCCGGCCCTCTTGAACACCGAATGGGACGAGTTGCTGAAAGAGCGCCTTTTCCCGATCGCTCCGCCAGAGAAAGCCGCGCAGATCAAATCGCCCCAGGACCTGTTCAAGTTCACCTTGATCGAGGTCTCAACACACCGCGCAAGCTGGCCGCACCTGTTCGAGGCCGTGCGCCTGCCCGCCGGTCAAGCCCGCTATTTCTTCGCCGACAATTCCCTGATGGCGGCCGAGTTGTCGGCCAGTGGCGGCGGCATTGCGCTGGCCCGCGCGCCCGCATCGGACAGGATAATGCAACTGTCGGGACTTGTCCCCTGCCTGCCCGGTATCAGTGTTCCGGGACAGGAAGCCTATCATTTGATCTATCCATCGCGCACCGCGCTGCGTCCTCCGGCTCGTGTGTTTCGCGATTGGCTGCTGGACTATAGTGCAGCCGTCCAGACGCGGTAACGTCCCTGCCCCGTGACCTCCCGGATCAAGCCGCGACGTGTGAAACGGTCGAGGTTTCTCTGAACCGCCGCACGCGAGGCTTGGGTCAGTTCCTCCGCCAAAGGTGCCGATATCATGGGCCAGGCCGTCAACGCGTCAAGCAATAGCGGAGGCGTCCGGCCGCTCAGATCCTGCGTGGCGTCACGGGCGCGCTGTTCCCACGCGCTCACACGATCCAGATGCAGCAGTGCGGCCAGAACCGCCTGCCCTGCTCCGCTCAGCCATGCCTCCAGTTTTTCTCTCGGCTCGCCAGTCCCGCGCAACGCGCCCGGGCCGGACAACGCAAGTGGAAGAAACAGTGCCCCGCCCCGCCCCATCTTCGCGGCAAGGCGCGCGGCTATGATTGCCGCCTCGGTGTCCTGTCCGATGCCCTGCGCCAGACTGCGCCATGCGTGAAACCCAACTGCTGCCTGCGTTATCGGGTGCAAACTGTCCGTGTTGCGCATGACGTCAGCCAGATCGGCCACTGCTTCGGGTACTTCTTCGACCCCCTGACCCATTCGGTCCAGAAACGCGGTCAATCCAGACTCCCACCCGCCTTCTGACGGGTCGGCACCTGTCGTCAGGCGGCGCACGGCCCAGCCCGCGCGAAACAGGGCCTGAATGTCATCGCCGGTCGAGCCCAGCCGCAAACCGGTCCACAGCGCCAGACGATCGGCGCTGATCCGGTCCCCTGTCCACCAACCCAGGTCAGACACTTCCATCAAGGCCAGACGATGGCCCCATCCTTTGGGCCCTGCCCGCAGACGCTCGTCCAACGCGCCGAAAGTGACCGCGACATCGGCCAGTTCACTGGACAACTCCGACTGCCCTGCATACCAGTCGCGAGGGTCAAACAACAGGCGTTCCTGCGCCCGCGTTCCGGGCGTCAGATAGTCCGGAAGCGTTTCATCTTCGTCCGGAGGCAGGAACCAAAGGTCTTCGTCCTCGGACGGGTCCGCGTCATAGATACTTTGCGGGCCGAGCGGGTCGGCCTCATCATCCGGGTCAGGCAGGACGGTTCGGGGCTTCATGCCCGCTATTCTTCGGGCAAATTCGCGGGTTCACAAGGCTATTTCGCGGCTCAGCCAGCAAACAGCGCAGTCAACGTGTCCAACTGCCCACCAAGGTCAGTTTGCGCGTCGCTGCCCAGCAGCATGTAACCATAGCCACCCTGCGCCCATGTGGCCGTGGCCAACCCGCTGAGAACCGCCTGTTTTACGTCCTTATTCGGGGCCGCCGGTCCCTGCCGTATGACACAAAAGGCCAAAGGCTGCCCCTGCGCATCCGCGAATACAATCTGAATCAGAGGTTTGCCCTTGAACGACAGGACCTGCGCCCGCTTCAAATCAAGGCCCGGCAGCGCCTCGAGCGCATTACGGTTCAGGGACCGTCCAAGCTGTTCCTCGGCCTGTGCGAATTGCACATCCAGCGCGGCAGGAGAGTTGTCCAGCGTTGCAATCGTATCCGGCACGTATAGCGACTGATAGATCGCGGCCTGTTCCGCCCAGCCCATCTCGGCCGGGCGCGTTGCCCAGAACGTCGCCGACACCGCAATGACGGCAACCGAAGCCGCAATGGCAAGCAGACGCCATGAGCCAGCGACCGACCTTGCAGGTGTTGATACGTAGGTATCCGGCAAATCGACGTGCGGCGTTTGGGCAGGCATCGCCTCGAACACCTGCTTCACCACCGGTGCAAACGGGTCCAGCGCCATCAGACGTTGTTCCAATGTCGGATCATCCGCAACTGCATCTTCGATCGCGCGGGCCTCACCCGCGTCCAGGGTGCCTTCCAGATACGCCACTAGCGTCTCGTCGGAAAACTTCATTTGCCACTCCGTCGAACGACATCCGCTGCGTCTTGCTGCATCACGTTTTTCAGTTTCTGCCGGGCGTTGGAAAGCCGGCTCATGATTGTCCCTATCGGCACCTCCAACAACGCGGCAGCCTCGCGGTAGCTATAGCCTTCGACAAACACAAGCATTACCGTCTCGCGCTGCGCTTCTGGCAGTTGCATCACCTGTGTAAACACTTCAGTGGCGAAAATATTCGTCTCAGAATCGTTTCCGGGTGCAATTAAATCCGCCTCGGGCGTGACCGACAGTGCCTGGGCTTTGCGAACCGATCGCGCGCGCACCTCGTTCAGCCAGATCGAGCGACAGATCGTCATCAGCCAGCTGTCCAGCCGATCATGCGATGTCACCTGATGGTGACGCTCCAGCGCACGCAGGCACGTGGACTGCAAAAGATCGTCTGCAACGTCCGACGCGCCCGACAATGCCAGCCCAAACCGCCAGACACGTTTTGAGTATGACTGGATCGCGCCGCGCACGGCCTGTTCAGAACTGATCTCACCACTCATCGAATAATTTGCGACCTGTGTGGGTTTGTTTTTCACGGACCGGGCCCGCGGGGTCAGGATTGACACAGACTCAGGAGGAAAGAAATGAAACTTCTGCTTACAGCAGTCACGATTGCGTCGGCAATTGTTGCAGGCCCGGCGCTGGCAGACAGCTGGACACTGGCCCCGGAAGGCTCGCACCTGGCATATGGCTCGATCAAGAAAGACACGGTGGGCGAGGTCAACAGCTTTACCCGTCTCAGCGGTCACGTCAGCCCGGACGGCAAGGCGGACATAAAGATCGACCTGTCTTCAGTCGAAACGAATATCGACATTCGAAATGAACGGATGATCGGATACGTGTTTCGCAAAGCCGGAAGCGCAACGCTGACCGCCCAGCTCGATATGGATGAGGTTTCCGGGCTTGGTATTGGCAAAACCACAATCGTCGATGCCGAAGCTGTCTTGTCGCTGGCGGGCACTGACGCCGCGTTCGATGCCGAAATGTTCGTGGCGCGCCTGTCCGAAACATCGGTCATGGTCTCAACCAACGATATGGTGTTCCTCAGCACGGAAGATGCAGGCGTCAACGCCGGGATCGATACGCTGATGGAACTGGCGGACCTGCCGGGCATTACCCGAACCGTGCCGATCACCGCGCGACTGATCTTCACCAAGGACGACAAAAAGGCCGAGACAGAACCCTCGGCCCCGATCGCCCTCGCCGCCGTCGAGGGCGACATTAAGGCTGGCAAAAAGGTCTATCGCAAATGCAAGGCCTGTCACCAGTTGCAAGAGGGCCGCCACGGTGTCGGCCCCTCTCTGCACGGGATCATCGGCGCAACAGCGGGTCAGAGCGACGGTTTCAAATACTCCGACCCCTTGCAGACCTCTGAAATTGTCTGGACGGCAGACGCGCTCAGCGCGTTTCTGTCCGATCCGAAAAACACCGTTCCCGGCAACCGGATGCAGTTTCCCGGACTGAAGAACCGGACCGACATCACCAATCTCATCGCCTATCTGCAATCTGAATCGCAGGGCTAAACAGAAATCCCGCTTTTCAATCGCTGGGTTGCCACGCTATCCCTTGTGCTGAACTACCGGCGCAAGGGACAGGCATGAGCGATATGGTCAAACTAAATCTGGACGAAATCCGGCAGCTAAGCCTGAACGTACTCATAAAATCCGGGTTTGGATCGGCCCACGCAGCGGCCATCGCAGACATGCTGACCACTTGCCAGATCGATGATTGCCAGTCGCACGGGCTGTTTCGCCTGTTCATGTGTACCGAGACGATGCAGGCGGGCAAGATCGATGGCCATGCCGCGCCGGTTTTGGCCCCATCGGAAAACGCGATCGTTCGCGTGGATGCCCAGGGCGGCATGTCGCTGCTGGCGTTTCAGCAGGCCTTGCCGGTTCTGATTGAAAAGGCCCGCACCCACGGCATCGCCGCGATGGCGATCAATCGATGCTTTCACTTCTCTGCGCTCTGGCCCGAAGTAGAACGCCTGTCATCGGCCGGGCTTGCCGCGATGGCAATGGTTCCCAGCCATTCTTGGGTGGCCCCTGCAGGCGGAACACGCGGCAGTCTGGGCACCAACCCGCTCGCCTTCAGCTGGCCCCGGTCAGGAAAAGATCCGTTCACCTTCGATTTCGCCACAAGCGCCTTTGCCCGCGGTGAAATCGAACTCTATAGAAGGGCAGGAAAACTGCTGCCCGAGGGCGTTGCCATCGACAAACACGGCAACCCGACCACCGATCCTCAGGCGGCCATGGACGGTGCCATGCTGACCTTCGGCAGCTACAAGGGGTCAGCCTTGTCGATCATGATCGAGTTGCTGGCCGGCCCCCTGATCGACGACCTGACCAGTCTGGAAAGCATGGCGTTTGCCGAGGGCGCGGGCGGTGCGCCCTATCACGGCGAGATCATTCTGGCATTTGACCCCGATCAGTTCAGCGGCGGCAAAACGCAGGAGAACGACGCAAGGGCCGAACGGCTTTTTGCCGACATTCTGGATCAGGGCGCGCGGTTGCCGTCGCAGCGGCGATTTGCGGCCCGCGCCTGCAATACTGCACGCGGGTATGTCGAAATCTCCAAAAACCTGTACGACGATTTGCAGGCTTTGTTGTAACTGTAGAGGCGGGTCGTTTTCACCTCTTCCCCTCTTGGGCGGCGCTGGATAAGAAGTCCTTCCAACCGTAGTTCAGGAGGCCTCATTGGACCGCATCGCCCGCACTATCGCTACCGAGATCAACGCGCGTCCCGAACAGGTGGGCGCAGCGGTCAAGCTGTTGGACGAAGGGGCCACCGTGCCTTTTGTCGCCCGTTACCGGAAAGAGGCGACAGGCGGGCTGGATGATACGCAGTTGCGGGTTCTGTCGGACCGCCTGACCTATCTGCGCGAACTGGATACCCGCCGCGACAGCATCCTGAACTCAATCAAGGATCAGGGAAAGCTGACCGAAGACCTGGCCAAATCCATCGCGCAAGCCGACACCAAAGCGCAGCTGGAAGACATCTATCTGCCGTACAAACCCAAACGTCGGACCAAGGCGATGATCGCCCGCGAAAACGGGCTGGAGCCGCTGGCCGATGCCATTCTGGCCGACCGTTCTGCCGACCCTGAAGCCCTGGCCCAAGGTTTTGTGAACGATGCGGTACCTACAACCAGGGACGCGCTGAACGGTGCCCGCGACATCATCACTGAACGCCTGACCGAAAATGCTTCGCTGCTGGGTGAACTGCGCAGCTTCATGCAACGCGAGGCAGTGCTGAGCGCAAAGGTGATTGAAGGCAAGCAGCAGGAAGGCGCGAAATTCAGCGATTACTTCGACCATTCCGAGCTGTGGTCCAAAGTGCCCTCGCATCGCGCGCTGGCAATGCTACGCGCCTCGAAAGAGGGGATCGTGACGCTGGACATCGCGCCCGAACCCGAAACCGGCGCAACACGGGCCGAAGCGATTGTGGCCGCACATCTGCAGACACGCAGCGATGGGCCGGCAGATAAATGGCTTCGCAAAGTGGCGGGCTGGACCTGGCGGGTGAAACTGTCACTGTCGATGATGGTCGAACTGATGGCGGACCTGCGCGGCAGGGCGCAGGAAGAGGCCATTCAGGTGTTCTCCCGCAACCTCAAGGACCTTCTGTTCGCGGCGCCTGCCGGCGCACGCGCAACGCTGGGCCTGGACCCCGGAATTCGTACCGGCGTTAAGGCGGCTGTGGTGGATGCAACCGGGAAAGTGGTAGCCACGGATACCTTGTATCCGTTCCAGCCCAAAAACGATCTGCGCGGGGCGCAGGCTGCAATCCTGAACCTGATCTCAGCCTACAAGATCGAACTGATTGCGATCGGCAACGGCACCGCCAGCCGCGAGACCGAGCGATTGGTAGCTGACACGCTGAACCTTTTGCCTAAGACGGTGAAGGCCCCGACAAAGGTTGTGGTCTCGGAAGCCGGTGCCTCGGTCTATTCGGCATCGGAACTGGCCGCGCGGGAGTTTCCCGACCTCGATGTGTCACTACGCGGCGCGGTGTCGATCGCCCGGCGACTGCAGGACCCCTTGGCCGAATTGGTCAAGATCGAGCCGAAATCGATCGGTGTCGGGCAGTACCAGCACGACGTCGACCAGCACCGCCTTTCCCAATCGCTTGATTCCGTGATCGAGGATGTGGTGAACGCCGTGGGCGTCGACCTGAACACGGCCTCGGCCCCGTTGCTGTCGCATGTTTCCGGTCTGGGGCCTGGGCTGGCCGAAGCGATTGTGATGCATCGCGACCTGCATGGCGCGTTTCAATCCCGCAAAGAGCTGCTGGATGTCGCCCGCCTTGGTCCGCGGGCCTTCGAACAATGTGCGGGCTTCCTGCGTATCCGCAACGGGGCCGACCCGCTGGACGCGTCCTCGGTCCACCCCGAGGCCTATGACGTCGCGCGCCGCGTCGTGGCGGCATGTGGACGTGACATTCGGCAAATCATGGGACATGACGGCGCCCTGAAAGGTCTGCGGGCCGAGCAGTTCGTCGACGACCGCTTTGGCCTGCCGACGGTACGGGACATTTTTTCCGAGCTGGAAAAGCCCGGACGCGACCCGCGCCCAAGCTTTGTGACCGCCTCATTCACCGACGGGGTGGAAGACATCACTGATCTCAAACCCGGCATGATGCTGGAAGGGACCGTCACCAACGTTGCGGCCTTTGGGGCATTCGTTGATATCGGCGTTCATCAGGATGGGCTGGTGCATGTCAGCCAGCTGGCCGACCGGTTTGTCAAAGACCCGCACGAGATCGTCAAGACCGGTCAGGTCGTCAGGGTTCGTGTGGTGGAGGTCGACGTACCCCGCAAAAGGATCGGTCTGACCATGCGCAAGGACGGAGGCGCCTCTGCGCGTCAGGACCAAACCTCGCGCGGCGCGGGAAAGGCCAGCGGTCAACCAAAACACCGCAACACGCAGCGACCGGGCTCAGGCGGAAACGCGCAGAACGGCGCACTGGGTGACGCTCTGCGCTCTGCGCTCAAAAACCGTTAAACGTCGCTGGCCAGCGTTCCGTGAAAAGCTGGTCGCACTGCCATTTCGTGGGCAGGACTTGCCGTTGGTTCTGAGTCGAGTCCTGGCACTCAAATTTGATTTTTTCGAAAATTAATGGCACGCGGAATGACGTTTGGTTTCGGAAACAGTTTCGGGTGCCAACAGACAGATCGTCCAGATATACGCGCGGGTATGATGGTGCAATCTACCAACAGGCCAGCGCAATTAATTGTTTAACGAAGGTTTGTTATGAGGTTTCCTGTGACTTCTGCGCTTTCTGCTGGCCAGTTGTAAAACCGTTGGATTTGACTCGACACGGCCCCGCACCTTCACCGGTTCGGCGGTCACATGACATCGGCGCGAAACGACCCGTTTCCTCAACGCATCCCCGCAATTGACTTTTGCATGGCTACAATCAACGCATCGCGTTTTTGCGACAACTCGCCCGGTGTCATGCCCCTTGCTTCGGCCTGAACGCCCTCGGTCAATTGTTGAGCGACCTGATCGGACAGATGGATCTGACCCAGATCGTCCCACCAGCCGTTGAACGTATCGGCGAAGTGATCGCAAAATGCCTTCAGCCCACCTTCACCCGCCCCAAGGTTGAACAGCATGGTCGGCCCCATGGCCGCCCACCTGAGCCCGGGACCGGCCCAGACGGCCTTGTCGACATCCTCGACAGAAGCCACACCCGAGACAACCAGACTGACGGCCTCGCGCCAAATGGCCGCCTGCAGACGGTTGGCCACGTGACCGGGCACTTCCTTGCGCAAACGGATCGTTGTTTTTCCAACGCTTTCGTAGAATCCCTGCGCCGTCTCGACCACCCCGGGGGCCGTTTTGTCGTTTCCCAACACCTCGACCAAGGGGATCAGGTGCGGCGGATTGAACGGATGGCCCAGCACAAAACGCGAGGGATCCTTCCAGCCGGGCTGCATCTGGCCCAGAGTCAGGCCGGACGCCGAACTGGCGACAATTGCACCGGGGGCCAGGGCGGGCTCGATCACGGAAAAGGTTTCATGCTTGACCGGCAGCCGCTCAGGCACGTTTTCCTGCACGAATCCGGCGCCTTCGACCGCGCTGGCCGCGTTTGTATGGAAGGTGATCGCGTCGGGCGTGCCATCTTTGGTCAACCCAAGCTCGGTCATCGTGGGCCACGCCGTTTCGATGTAGTCGCGCACCTTACGCTCAACATCGGAGGCCGGGTCGAACATCGCGACCGAACGGCCGGATGCCAGAAACAAGGCCGCCCAACTGGCGCCGATCACCCCGCCGCCAAGGCAGGCCGTGTGTTTGAACTCCATCAGAACAATCCCGGATTGAGAGGGGATGCGGCGGTCATGCCGCCATCCACAGTAAACAACTGGCCTGTGGCGAAACTCGCTTCGTCCGAGGCAAGCCAGACCGCCATGCTGGCGATGTCTTCGGGCTTGCCGAAACGGCGCATCGCATGTCGGGCAAGCGCATCCTGCCGCGCGGCCTCGGGGTTTGATGCAAGGTCGAAACCTGAATCCAACATGCCCGTTTCGATCCAGCCCGGGCAGATTGCGTTACAGCGTATACGGGGACCATGATCCACGGCAATCGACCGGGTCAGTCCATGCACAAAGGCCTTGGACGCATTGTAAAGCGCCATCGAAGGATCCGCGACCTGCCCCGAGATCGAGCCGATGTTGATGATCGACCCGCCTTGGGGCATTCGGGGGATATATGCGCGACACATATTGAACACGCCCCGGCAATTGGTCCCGATCACGGTATCCCAGTCAGCGTCGGTGCTGTCAGCCACCGTTCTTTCGACCTGAACACCGGCATTGTTGACCAGAATATCCATCCCGTCCGTCGCGCTGGCCAGTTCCTCTACGGCAGCGGCGTCCGTGACATCCAGCGGGTACCAAGTGACACTGTCTGGCAGCCCTTCGGGCCTCGGGCCACGCCCGCAGGTCGAAACCGTCGCATCCTCGCGCAGAAAGGCCTCGACAATCCCGCGCCCAATGCCTTGGCGGCCACCGGTCACAAGTGCTCTTTTTCCAGCCAGCCGCATCAGTTCGCCACCATTGCCTTGCCACGCGGACGTGTTCCGACAAGCCCTAACATTGCGCTGCGCACGATCTCGGCGCCGCCCGGATTGATAGCCAGTTTAGCCGATGGAGCGGTCCGGATAATTAGACAGCTTTGCCGCTTCCTGGCACCAAAGAAGGGGTTTCTCGTTTCGTATCCCAACGCTTCACTCATAGTTTCATCTGCTGGACCTGCGCGCTCAGCCCTCCGTCAAGAACCCAAAGCTGGCCGCTGGCATAGCGCGCCTCGTCCGATGCCAGCCAGTTGACCAGGTTGGCGATGTCGTCCGGCGTGCCATAGGTGCGCATCGGATGCACATCGCGGACCGCCTTCTGCAATTGGTCGATGGTTTTGCCGCCGCCACCCGAACCCTCGCCGGTAAAAAAGCTTTGCAGCATGGGTGTGTCGACATAGCCCGGGCAGATTGCGTTGACCCGAATACCTTCGGGCCCGTGGTCGCAGGCCATTGCCCTGGTCAGGGCGTGAACCGCGCCTTTGGTTGCGCAATAAGCCGCCAGTCCCGGGTCAGCGATGAAGCCGTCGTAGCTGCCAAAATTGATGATCGATGCCGTCGTCCCGGCGGCAGTGACCTTTCGCATCAGAGGCAGCGCATGTTTTGACGTCAGGAAGGTGCCGGTCACGTTGACGGCAAAGGACAGGTTCCATTCCTCCAGAGTGGTCTGTTCGATGGTCTTTTCGATCTCGATCCCAGCCGCGTTGACCAGAATGTCCAACTGGCCAGCGTTTTCGGCGACCTGCGCCATAGCCGCAACGGCATCCGCTTCCTGCGTGACGTCGAGTTTGACAAACACGCTGCCGTCGCCGTCACGGGTGGCCAACGATCCCTCGGGCGTCAGGTCAGCCGCATAGACCCGTGCACCTTCTCGCAGAAAACGGGCGACGATGGCGCGCCCGATGCCGCCTCGACCGCCTGTGACCAGCGCGGTTTTGCCCTTCAGCATCATTCTTGGTTCTCCTTCAAAGGTGAAAAGCGGTATCTGGCCGCGGCAACAGTCCAGTCCATGTGATTGCGCACATATTCCTGAGAAGCGTCGCGCGGCGGATTGTAATCCCAGGCCTCACCCGCCCCGGCTTCCATCGCGGCATGAAGCGCATGACGGGATTTTTGTGTTGCGATGATATCCGCACGCAGCTTTTCACTATCCCAGCGCTGGTCGGTTTCGGCGGCGAAGGCAGCAGAATGGGCGGCATAAGCCGGATCGTCCGCGACATTCACCGTTTCCAGTGGATCGACGGACAGGTCGTATAGTTGCGGTGGGTCGGGGTCACAATGGATGTATTTCAGCGGCCCGCGCCGGATCATGAAGACCGGATAAGGGGTCATCTCTGCACAATACTCACCGATCGCTTCGTCGACGATGTCAGCTTCGCCGCGGGCCAGCGGCATGAGTGAGCGACCATCCACCGGTTCGCCAAACATCTCCTCTTGCCCCCCAGCGATTTCAACGAAAGTCGGCAGCAGGTCCAGCAGCGAACAGGCGTTGAGTGCTGTCCCTTGCGCAACACCCGGCCCGGCCATAATCAGTGGGACGCGGGCAGAATGCTCGAAGAAGTTCATCTTGTACCACAACCCCCGCTCGCCCAGCATATCCCCGTGATCGGCGGTCACGACGACGATGGTGTTGTCCAGTTCGCGTATATCTTCCAGCGCCTTCGCAATCGCCCCGACCTTGCTGTCGAAATAGCTGACATTGGCCAGATAGGCGCGGCGGGCGCGGCGCACCTCCTCATCCGACAGAGAGACATAGCTCGCCTCGATTCCGTCCATTACCCTGCGCGAGAACGGGTCCTGTTCCTCGGGCGTCAGTGAGGTGTCCGGCATCGGAACATCCGCATCCGTATACAGGTTCCACCATTCAGGCTTGGCCACGTAGGGGTCATGAGGGTGGATGAAGCTGGCGACCAGGCAGAACGGCGCTTTGTCCCCGGCCGCCCGATCGCGGCCCCGGTCAATCAGCCAGCGGCGGGCTGCGAACTCGACCTCATCATCGTAATCGGTCTGGAACGTCGCGATGGCTTCGCCGCTTTCCTTGACCGTTTGCATATTGTGATACCACTTGTCGATCCGCTCGTCAGGGGCTTCCCAATCTGGTGTCCAGGCGAAATCGGCAGGGTAGATGTCGGTTGTAATGCGGTCCTGAAATCCGTGTTTCTGATCCGGTCCGACAAAATGCATCTTGCCTGACAGGCAGGTTCGGTATCCCAGCGCCTTAAGGTAATGTGCAAACGTCGGGACCGAAGCGCGAAACTCACTGGCATTGTCATAGGCCGCAATCCGGCTGATCAACTGCCCAGACATGAAGGCAAAGCGGGACGGCGCACACAGAGGAGAGTTGCAGTAAGCCGCATCAAACCGCATACCGCGTGCCGCCAGCGCATCGATGTTCGGTGTCCTGACCGTCGGGTGGCCGTAAGCCCCGCAGAAATGCGGGGCAAGTTGATCGGCCATGACCACAACGATGTTGGGCCGTGTCACGGCGCGGCCCTTGCGTAAGCGTCCAGAACCAGCCCATGGAAGTGATGCACCGCATGTTCGGACTTGCCCGAGCCGCTCGGGTCATGAACGATACGCCCTTGCGTGAAGGCAGGCGTACCCATCCCGCGCTGAACGCTTTCGACGATATCGATGTCTTCGCGCTGCAGAACCTCGTCGAGATAGCGGATCGCCTCCTGCTCTGCCTCGTCCGGTTCCGGAGTTTCGAGGAAGAAGTCATAGGTCTCAAGCGTGCGGTCAGGTCCCACGGGGATGATGTTCAGCACGATCATCGATGACCGGCCCGGGTAACGCATCAGGCAGGTGGTGGGCCACAACCACCAGACGGCATGAGTACGCACAGACGCATTCGACACGTCATAGGCAGAGTTTGCGCTTTTGCCTGCGTCGGCCATATGGCTGGAATAGATGCCGTAGGTTGTAACCTTATAGGTGTCCATATCCACCAGATCGCAAAAATCCTTATGCGCGGTCGGGCAGTGATAACATTCAAGAAAATTGTCGACGACGTTCTTCCAGTTCGACTTGATGTCATAGGTCAGGCGATGGCCAAAAGTCAGCTGTTCAATATCCGGGGCCCAATGGCGAATTTCCGTTTCAAGGTTGCCCGACACTTCGCGCAGGGGGCGCGCTTGGGGGTCCAGGTTGACATAAACGAAACCTGCAAATTCTTCGACTTGCACTTGATCAAGGCAAATGTCCCGGGTGCTGAACCCGGTCAGGCTTTCCGTTTCGGGCGCGCGCACCAATTGGCCGTCCAGCTTGTAAACCCAGGCGTGGTAGGGGCACATAATGCGGGTCGTTTCCCCCTCACCCGACAGCAGGTGATGCGCGCGGTGCTTGCAGACATTGTAGAATGCCCGTAATTCCCCCTCGCGGTCGCGCACGACGGCAATGGGCCGACCGGCGATTTCAACCGTCACATAAGATCCTGGCGCGCGCAGCTTTTCGACGTGACAAACCCATTGCCATGTCTTGGCAAGGATTTCATTCAAATCCACCTGATGCCAAACCGGATCAACATAGGCCTCGGCCTTCAACGAGCTTGTGTTGAATGGATCTGGACTGAAACCATCGGAAATCCGCTCGAATTGTTCTTGGGTTGGCAGCTCGTTCATTGGTGACTCCAAGATTTCGGACCCTTGCGGTCCGGTAGGCTGGCTTGCAAAGCGTATGATCCTTTGAAATCAACTCACGTTGTTGCCTTTTTTCGCCTCTCAAATGACTATTTTCGCCATCCGCAGAGTTGTGCATCAAGACTGCCTGGGCTTGCGATGCATCGGCCAAGCCCGGTATTCAAACGGGACCCGCCCTTCGATCCGATCCTGACTGGGCGGCAAGCCAAACCTGTCTCTGTACGAGCGGCTGAAATGCACCGGGCTGGAAAAACCCGATGCCATTGCAATCTCGGAAATCGGCATTTCTGTTTGCGTCACAAGCCCCCGCGCCCGGTCCAGCCGGATATCGCGATAATAAAGCGCCGGAGTCTTCTTGATAAAGGTGGCAAACATCCGATCAAGTTGACGGTGCGAGACACCCGCGCGCCTGCATATCTCGGGGATAGACACCGTTTCTTCCAGATGTGCCTCCATGATCTGGATCGCAGATTTCAACGTCGCCGGAACAACCGCCCCTAAAGGCTCGCTGCCTTCAGGTTGCTGCATCGAAGCGGGGCCCCGCAAGCGGTCGTGAAAAATGTATCTGGCGGCCGCGTTGGCCAGCGCGCTGCCGTGAATACCCTGCAGTATCTGCAGCGCAAAATCCACCGAAGCACTGCCGCCGCAGCACGTGATTCGGTTGCCGTCTAAAACGTAAAGGTTCTCAACCACTTCCACGCCTGGAAACAGTTCCTGAAATGCGTCGATATGTTCATAGTGAACAGTCGCCCGACGACCGGAAAGCAATCCGGCCTGCGCCAGAATGAACGCACCCGTATCCAGTGCGCCCAGCGTTACGCCACCTCGCGCCCAACCGCGCAACGTATTGCCGATCTTGGGCGTCAGATGTTTTTCCGGGGTCCAGCTGGTCGAAACGATCACGATATCCCGCTGACCTGCAGCGCTTTGATCGATCACCTTGGTTTCAATCCCTGCACCATTGCTTGAGGTGCAATATCCACCGGATGCTGAGACAAATTCCCAACTGAAATAAGACCGTCCGTCCAGGTAATTTGCCGCACGAAACGGGTCAATAAAGCTCATGGTTGCGGACAAATTGAAATTTGGCGCAACAATCACCAACAATCGGGTTTTGCCATCCATAGTCTTCACGGTCGCGTTTTCCGGCCACAAATCTCAATCGAAGTACGATCGCTCTACCTTCGACCTGCGGGTGTGGATTTGCAACGCTGCCCACCCCAAAACCTATGGATTTGGGGTGGGCGACGTGTACAAAACGGCGCGGTCAACCTGGCTGATATCTCAACCTAGGCAGCGACCGCGGCAACCTCTTGCCGTTCATCCCTTGCGAAAAACACTGCGTAGAGGACCGGCGCGGCGACCATTGTCAGGATTGTGGCAAAGGCCAAACCTCCCATGATCGTGACAGCCATCGATACAAAGAACGCATCCGTCAACAAGGGCGCCATTCCCAGAATGGTGGTGATCGCGGCCAGAATGACAGGGCGCAAGCGCGAAATCGACGCTTCGATGATCGAGTCTTTCAACGGCTTTCCGGTCGCGCGGACCAGATCGATTTCTTCGACCAGCACAATCCCGTTCTTGATAAGCATCCCTGACAGGCTGAGCAGCCCCAGCAACGCGGTAAACGTAAAGGGCAACCCGGTACCCAGAAGGCCGATCACCACTCCGTTCACGGACATGGGCACCAGCAGCCATATGATCAGAGGCTGGCGGATGGCGTTGAACAGCAACACCGATATCAGCACCATAATCAGCAGGCTCAGCGGTAATTGTTTTCCAAGGCTTTCCTGAGCATCGCGCGAGTTCTCGTATTCACCGCCCCACTCCATTTTATATCCGGGTGGAATTTCCATTGCCTCGATCGCTTCGCGCACCTCGGCGTGCACTTGCGCGGCTGTCATGTCCGGCGGAATGTCGGCACCGACGGTTATCGTAAGGACACGATTTCGGCGATGTACACGTGTATTTTGGGTTTTGTACTCAAATCCATCGACCATCTGTTCGATTGGCACCCACTTTTCGGCCTGCGTTGAATAGACAACCTGATCGACCACGGAATAGTCGCCATCAACCGGTCTGCGCAGGATGATCGGGATCAGGCGGTCGCGTTCACGGAACACTCCGCCGGTGATGCCATCGGTGGAAAACAAAAGTGTCGCCGCAACGTCTTCGCGCGTTACACCAGCGGTTTGCGCCCGTTCGGTTGCGTAGATTGGCTGAAGCGCCAGTTCCTTCTCGCGCCAGTCGTGACGAACGCCGATGACATTGTCCGAAGCATCAGCCATGCGCCGCTTGGCCTCTTCGGCGAGTTGGCGGAGCACCATCGGATCGCTGCCGGAAAACCGGGCCTGAATCGGATCACCACCGCCGGGGCCGAAGACCAGCCGCTTGGTGCGGAACTCTCCTTCGGGGTACAACGCCATGCCATACTCTTCCAGGTCAGCCTGAAGCTGCGGGATATCGTCCAGAGTTTCCGTACGTATGATCATATGCCCATAACTGGGATTGGGCTTTTCAGCGGAATAGGTCAGCATGAAACGGGTCGCCCCCTGCCCCACAAAGGTTGCCACCGAGACCACATCGTCGCGCTTGCTTAGCCAGTCCTCGATCTGCGCCAGATCCTCGGACGTCCGCGCAATCGGGGTGCCTTGCGGCAGCTTGTAATGGACAAAGAAAAGCGGGGTGTTCGAGTTCGGGAAAAACTGCTGCTTCATCAGACCGAAGCCTGCAAAACAGGCCGCCGTCACCGCGACCAGTGCGATGATTACCAGCCAGCGGAACCTGAGCGCTGCTCTGAGGATCGTGCCATAGATCCGAAACAGCAAACCGCCATAGGCGTCGATTTCGCCTTCCTTACCCTGCTTGAAAAAGTAGTGGCCCAACAGCGGGGTGACGGTCAGCGCCAGAACCCAGCTCAGCAGCAGCGAAATTCCGATCACTGCGAACAGCGAGAACAGAAATTCACCTGTAGCATCGGGGCTCAGGCCGATGCCGGCAAAGGCCATGATTCCGATCACAGTCGCGCCAAGCAATGGTATCTGGGTTTTGGAGGCCGCGTCGTCTGCGGCATCGCGCGAGTTTTTACCGCGCAGCATGGCAATCTGCATGCCTTCGGCGACAACGATGGCGTTGTCGACAAGCATTCCCATCGCAATGATCAGCGCGCCAAGTGAAATCCGCTCCATCTCGATCGAGAACATCGACATGAACAGAACCGTGCCCACAACGGTCAGCAACAGCGTGCTGCCGACAACGATTGCGGCGCGCCACCCCATGAACAGGCCAAGCACCGCAACTACGATCGCAACCGACATCGCCAGATTCACCAGAAAGTCGTTGGACGCCTGTTCAACCACGACGTGCTGCTGGTAGATTGGCAGAATATCGACACCAAAGGGGATGTTCGGATCCAGTTCTGCCATCTTGGTGTCAACGCGTTTGCCGACTTCGACAATGTTCTCGGTCGCCAGACCCGCAATACCAAGCGTGAACGCCTCGACGCCGTCAAAACGGACGATCAGGTCAGGATCGTTCTGGCGGCCGCGATAGACATCTGACATGTCGAACAGGTTGATCACGTGGCCCTGAGAGCCGACCGACAAACCGGCGATTGCGGATACACTGTCCGAGCCTTCGGCCGTCAGCAGCGTCGTAAGGTTGTTCTCGGATCGCAGTGAACCAGATGCGTTGACCGAGTTGGCGTTGGCAATCGCTTCGTTGATCGCCTGCAACGGTACGTTCTGGTTTACGGAAATGGCGAGGTCAGGTTCAATAAAGATTGCTTCCTCGGGAAGGCCCTGAACCTCGACATCGGCAACCCCGTCAACGGTCAGCAACTCCCGTCGAAGGTAAGTGGCCAGTTCGTGCTTTTCGGCGTCCGAGAAACCTTCGGCGGTCACCGCATAGAACAGGCCGAACACATCGCCGAAGCCATCGTTCACATATGGCTGGTCCACGCCCTGCGGCAATCCGCGGGCGGCGTCCCTGACCTTGGCCCGAAGCTGCGTCCAGATATCCGGCAGCTCGCTGCCGTCATAGGTCGACTTGATCTCGACCTCGATCAGAGACTGACCGGGGCGGTTGACCGAGGTGATGGTGTCCACCTCGCCCATTTGCTGGATGGCCGATTCCAGCGGTTCGGACACTTCCAGTGCAACCTGCTCGGCGGTGGCGCCGGGATAGGTTGTCACAATGACGGCCTGTTTGATGGTAAAGGCCGGGTCCTCCAGCCTTCCGAGCGAGAAAAAGCCCCAGATACCGCCAAACAGTGCGACGAGAATGATGAGCCACGTATAAAGCGGCCTGTCGATGGATGCGCGCGCGATGTTCATCGGTCCGCCCTTCAGTTCGCAAAGCCGGCAAAGCGACGCACCGCCTGTCCGTCACTCAGCGCGTTACCGCCGGCCACAACGATTTCGTCCCCGTCGGAAAGACCGGACACGACACGCACATCCCCCGATTGGGTCGGCTCGATCTCGACCGGAACGCGCTGCACGGTTCCTTCGTCCGCGCCCGCCGGGGAAAACAGCATGACACCCAGACGACCTTCGGCATCCGCAACAATGGCGGTCGGCGGGACGACGATGCCGGTTTGATTATCCTGAACCTGCACGTTTACCGTTACCGACGAGCCGGGAAGAACCTGAATGCCTTCCGGCGGTGTCAATCCGAAGTTGATCCGGAACGTCTGACCGACGCTGGACGTTTCAGCATCAAATTCGCGAATTTGCAGAGGAAAAACTTCATCGCTGGCGGGAAATTTAGCAGTGATCGTCACGTCATCCTGACTGCCCCGGCGCTGAAACAGAATTTCGGGCACATCGACTTCGATCCGCAATTCCGACATGTCGTGGATACGTACGATGGGCGTTCCGGCGGAAACGGTGGTGAATGCCTCGACCGTGCGGCTGGAAACTAGCGCGTCGAAGGGAGCCGTGAGGGTCGCATGTTCAAGCGCGTATTCCGCGTCACGTGTGGCAATTGCCGCCAGCTGGGCGTTTGTATCCGCATCATCCAGGGCCACCTGACTGACCGTGGTCCCCCTGAGCCGGGACAGGCGTGCAACCGTGCGGTCGGCCTGATCCTTTTGCAGTCGGGCGCGGTTGAGCTGCAGCTCGAACGGTTCCTGATCGAGTCTGGCGATCAGCCCACCTTTCGGAATAACCAGACCTTCGGTGACGGGCATCTCGATAATCTGTCCGGCCACCTGAAAGGCCAGATCGACCGTTTGGCGGGCCGCGACCCGGCCAAAGAACTGTCGCGAAAAGCCGGGTGACGTTTCGCTGACCATCAGCAGTTTCACCGGTTTCGGGGCTTGCTGTGCGGTCAGCGATGTCGCCAGCACGATCAGGCCAAGAGCCAAAGTTGACAGGATCTTCATTTCTTCAAACCTTCGGGTATGCCTGTTTTCAGGACGGTTTCGCGGATCTTCTGCGCCAATCGCGCGAATTCAGCGGTTTCTTCATCATTGAGCCCCGAGGCACGGCGAAACAGTTCCCCGGCTTCGGTCACAAGTTGTTTTCGGGCGTCTTCGCCCTGCCCGGTCAGAACCAGCAGCCACGCGCGGCGGTCTTCGGGATCGCGCTGTCGAACCAGGTACCCGGCCTTGGCCAGCGAATCCGCAGTCGCGGTTATCGTAGAGGGCAAAGATAACATGTCATGTGCCAGAACGCCCATCCGCTTGGGCTGTTCCAGCTTGATCAGCATGTGGCATTCCTGATGGCTCAGATCGGTCCGCAACAGATCGATGCTTTCCTCCAACTTCCAATACAGCGCGTAGACGCCCATCATCGATTGAATTTCAGGACTGTACTTCTGCGTTGATGGTTCGACCGTCTCGGTCATTTCGGTGCCCTCGGATAGGTTGGGCGCGATATACTTCAAAAAATGAAATATTCAAGATGCGAAGTGAAGATTACTCAGGATCGCGCCGGATCACTCTTGGAACCGAACGTCCTTACTCGGCGCGTTTGGGAATGCGCAAACACGAGTGGGTTTCGTCGAGGGCCGGGATTCACCTTGCCGCGGAAAGCAGATCGCTGGCCTTTTCGCCGATCATGATCGCAGGTGCGTTTGTGTTTCCGCTGACAATTTCGGGCATGATGGAACAGTCAGCCACCCGCAGGCTTTCAATGCCTCTGACCTTGAGCTGCGGATCAACGACGGCGTCATCCGATACTCCCATCGCGCAAGTGCCTGTCGGATGGTAAATCGATGCCGAGTTGGACCTGACCCAATCCAGCGTTCCGTCATAATCGTCCATGGCCAGATCGGCAGATGGCCGGAACTCTTCGGAAATCTTGGACGCCAGCGGGTTTGCCTTTGCGATGGCGCGCGCAATGTTGACGCCATCGACAATGGTTCGGCAATCCGTCTCGGTCGACAGGTAGTTCGGGAAAATCTTGACATAGCTCGACGGGTCGGGGCCATTCAGACGCAGCTCTCCCCGGCTTTCGGGGCGCAGTTGGCAGACCGACATGGTAAATGCCGAGAACGGGTGAACGCCCTCGCCAGGGCTGTCGGCCGACCAGGGTTGAACATGGAACTGAATATCGGGCGTCTGAACTTCTGGTCGCGTTTTCAGAAAGCCTGTCGCCAAACTGGCGGCCATTGTCATCGGGCCGGCACGGAACAACGCGTATTTCAAGGCTATTCGCGCCTGATTGAACAGGTTCCTCACCTCGTCGTTCAAAGTGGGTTCGTTACATTTGAACACAAGCCGCGCCTGCAGGTGATCCTGCAGACCTTTCCCCACTTTGGGCAGCGCGTGTCGCGGTTCGATACCGTTTTCCCTCAGATGATCCGGATCGCCGATACCTGACAACATCAGAATCTGAGGGGAATTGATCGCGCCGCCAGACAGAATAATCTCACGCCGTACGGTCAAAGTCTGTTCGGCACCGGAACGGTCCCGATACACCACACCGACCGCGCGTTTTCCTTCCAGCTTGATGCGCGTTACAAGGGCGCGCGTTATGATCTTCAGATTCTGTCGGTTCCGGATCGGCTTCAGATACGCAACCGCCGAACTGCACCTGCGTCCGTTGCGCGTTGTCAGCTGAAAATAGCCGACACCTTCCTGCTGCGCGCCATTGTAGTCCGGATTGAACGGGTAGCCCGCTTCTTGCGCGGCAGCGACCCAGGCATCACAAATCGGGCGCTGGATACGCATGTTGGATACGGCAAGCGGGCCTCCGACCCCATGAAAATCGTCTTCTCCGCGCTCCTGGTCCTCGCTGCGCCTGAACAATGGCAGGACATCATCCCAGCCCCAGCCGATATTCCCCATCTGCCGCCAGCGGTCGTAGTCCTCTTTCTGACCGCGCACATAGAGAAGACCGTTCAACGAGGACGACCCCCCAAGAACCTTGCCGCGCGGCCAGTCGATTGACCGACCGTTCAGACCCGCGTCTGGCTCGGTCCGGTAGCACCAGTCCACCGACGGGTTATGCATGGTTTTGAAATAGCCGACCGGAATATGAATCCACGGATTTGTGTCTGGCCCACCGGCTTCGAGCAGTGCAACGGACGTACCGGAATCGGCGCTCAGACGGTTGGCGATGACACAGCCGGAAGAGCCAGCCCCGACAACTGCATAATCCACCTCCATAACCGTCTCCTCTTAGCGAAATTAAAAAAAGTCTATGCAAGTTGCATCAAATATACTAGCATTTTTTGATACAAAACGTCTCAATAATTTTTCATCGGGAGGAAAAAGATGGAGATTGGTCGGAAACTAAGCGGAATCTCACGGAGGGATTTCTTCCGCGTGGCGGGCCGATACGGCATGAGCTCAACGCTGCTGGCCGCAGGAGGGTTCGGTGGCGCGATGAGCCTGGCGAATCTGGCGCAGGCCGCTGAATCGAATTATGAAAAACGGTTCTCGAAAGAACCCAAGCACACCCTGAAATTCGGCGCTGCCGGGTTCAACACCCGCAACCTTTTGATCGAGCGCGCAGGCGCCATCGAGTTTGCACGCGACCTTGAAGAACGGACCGATGGCGAGATTCGTGTTGAGTTCATCGGCGACAACCAGATCTGCGGTCAGCTGAGCTGTGTCGAAAAAACCCAACAGGGCATTGTCGACATCTACGCGGCTTCAACGCAGAACTCGGCAGGCGGCGCACCTTATCTGAACGTGCTGGACTATGCCTATATGTTCCCCAGCCGCGCGGCCCAGTATCATTTCTTCTACAGCCCGGCCAGTCAGCGCATTCTGCGGGACCCGCTGGAAAAACGGCACGGTCTGAAGTTCCTGTTCACCCACTGTGAACTGCGTGGACTGCAAATGGGTTCGACATTCTCGGACAAGCCGACGGTCACCAAGCTTGAGGAACTGTTCGGAACCAAGAACCGTGTTACCGGAACTCAGCTCGGCCGCATTGCGATGCAATTGCTGAACCTGAACCCGGTGCCAGTGGCGTGGGAAGAGACGCTGGACGCGCTCAAGACCGGGCTGATCGACGGCGCTGAAACCTGGGCTTCGGCGGTGGCTTACGCCAACATGTCGCCGGTGGTGTCACAGTCCGTGAACCTCAAGTTCTTCTGCGGCACCGAACATACCTCGATGTCCGCAAAGGTCTTTGACAGTCTGGGCGGTGAACTGCAGGACGCGGTCATGGAATCGTCCTACTTCACCCAGGCACTGATTCAGGGCGCAAACGAAGCCGCGCTGCTGAACACCGTCGGGTTCTCGGACCCGCAATTGCCGGGGACGATCTTTGCCGAAAACGGGGTCCGCCCCGCATTCCTGCCGGACGATCAGATCAAACTGGCCGAAGAGATGTGCGCTCCGAACTTCAACCCCGATCCATGGGCACAATGGCGCGAGCGGTTGGACAAATGGGCTGGCGGCATCGACACATATCAGGAAATCTACGACATCGCGCGTGAGATTCCGGCGGACATGTTGCCGGAAAATGTCGAGCCACGCCGTTGGTGGAAAGGCGAAGCCTGATAAGACTACCGAACCGGCCCCACGCGGGCCGGTTCCACTAAACACCGACTGGGAGGACGGGGTTCATGTCATTTTGGACCGATGTTGGCGCAATATTCAGCGCCATTCTAAGCCAGGATTCGTTCGAGATTCAGTCTGCGCTGCAGTCTGACGCAACATGGGTAGTAGGGACTGTGGTCGCTGCCCTGGGCGGTCTTATCGTTATGGCGATCTATCGAAAGGTTCCCTTCATTGAACGCCAACTGGAACGGTCGGTCATGGTCTATTCCTATCTGGCCATTGCGCTGATCATTTTCTGGGGCGTGATCGACCGCTTTGTGTTCAACGATCAGGAGCCGTGGTCCACAACCATTCCGCCGCTGCTTTTCATGGTGATGGCGTGGTTCGGCGCGTCCTACAACGTTCGCCTGCGCACGCATCTGAGTTTCAGCGAATTCCGCACCTCGATGCCGCGCGGCGGGCAACTGGCCTGCCTGATCCTGGATGCGATCCTGTGGTTCATCTTTGCGGTGATCGTCATCGTAACAACATCTCGGCTGGTGGCACTGTCGGCTTCGAACTTCCAGATCGTGCTTGGCACCGACAACGTGATGCAGTGGTGGTTCCTGCTTGCAGCGCCACTGTCGTTCTTTCTGATGGTCGGCCGCGTGTTTCAGAATTTGGCGGACGATTTACACAACTGGAAAAACGGCGAGCCCTTGATCAAGCAAGCCGTGATTGGGGCGGACTGATGGCAGACGGAACCTGGGTTACATTGATTTCACTGGGCGTGACGTTCTTGTTCATGCTGGGCGTGCCGGTCCTGCTGGTAATCGGCTATTGGGTCATAGGCTGTTCATTTGTTCTGGGTCTGACACTCGACAACATGGGGGCCGAGCTTCTGAATGTGTTCAACAAGGGCTTTGCCTTGCTGGCGATGCCGCTGTTCATTCTCACCGGCGATCTGATCAACAAATCGGGCATCGCACGACGGCTGAGCGATTTCGCATATGCCTGTCTGGGCTGGATACGCGGGGGGCTGGCGATGGCCTCGCTTGGCGCATGCGGGCTGTTCGCCGCGATTTCGGGCTCGAACTCGGCGACGACGGCAACAATCGGATCGATGCTGCACCCCGAGATGGTCAAGGGCGGGTATGACGAACGATTCAGCGCCGCCACGGCGGCGGCAGGCGGCACGGTCGGGATCATCATTCCGCCGTCGATCATTTTCATTGTCTATGGCTTCCTTATGAACCTGCCCATTTCCGAACTGTTTGTGGCCGGCATCCTGCCCGGTGCACTGATGGTTATCGGAATGCAGGTCGCATGCTGGATCATCTGCCGTATCAACGGCTGGGGCCATCTGATCCCGCTGCAACTGAACCGCGTTCTGAAAACCGCCTTTGGTGCCTGGCTGGGTTTCTTTGCAATCGGGCTGGTGCTGTGGGGCATCTACACCGGCAAATTCTCTCCGACCGAAGCGGCGGGTGTGACCGTCGGCTTCTGCGTCATCGCCGGTCTGGTGAGTTATCCGATCAACCGCATCATGGGTGCGCGCGACGACATTTCCCCGACGGACAAGAGTTATGCGGAAATGATGGTCGTCGAAGGGTTCACGATCCCGGAAATCCCATCGATCGTAATCCGTTCCGCGCAAATTACAGGGATACTTGCACCGCTGATCGCCATTTCGGTCGTCATGCAACAAATCCTGTCGCTGCTCGGCGCTCAGCAAACCATCGGGGACTTCGTGACTTCGATGGGCGGGTACCATGCGGTGCTGTTTACCTCGATGGTCATCGTCTTTTTCTCGGGCATGGTGCTGGAGAGCCTTCCGGTGACAATCATCCTCGCGCCGATTCTGGCCCCCATTGCGGCGTCGGTCGGCGTAGATCCGATCCATTTCTCGGTGATCTTCCTTGTGGGCGCATCAATCGGGTTCATTACGCCGCCATATGGCCTGAACCTTTATGTCGCGTCAGGCGTAACGGGCGTGCCCTATTTCCGGCTGCTGCGTTACACCGTGCCCTATCTGGTCGCACTGCTGTCCGTCTGGATATTGGTGTCTCTGGTACCTGATCTGGCCTTGATCCTGCTGCCAAACAAATAGAATGTAAGGGGATGGTCGACACGGACACTTCGGAACGAGAAACTCAGATACCGACAAATCTGCGATTGCTTCTCATCCTGGAAGAAGTCGCAAAGCGCGGCGTTGCTGTTAAACCGGCCGACCTGATCGACACCCTGGGGCTGGCGAAACCAACGGTTCACAGGCTGCTGCAAACAGCCGAAGCGGAGGGGTTCCTGCAGCGCGATCTGGACGGACGCTCGTTCGGGCCCGGTCCACGTCTGCGCAGGCTGTCCGTCAACACTATGTCTGCTGAACACCTGCGCACTGCACGTCTAGCAATCCTGCGTGGGGTTGCGGACGAAATCGGAGAGACCTGCAACCTTGCGATCCCGGATCGCGAGGGGATGATCTATCTGGATCGGGTCGAAACCAAATGGCCGCTGCGCATTCAGTTGCCGATCGGCACCCAGGTTCCGTTCCATTGTACCGCCAGCGGAAAGATGTATCTGTCCACCTTGCGCAAGGCCACGCTGGACGGCTTTCTTTCAGCGCGGAAGCTTCTTCCGCAAACCGAGCGGACATTGACGGACCCCGAGACCCTGCGCACCGAGATCGGGCACATTGCGGAAAACGGGTATTCCACCGACAACGAGGAATTCATGCCGGGAATGGCCGCCGTCGCCGTGCCTGTTAACGACGATCAGGACAGGCTGGCCGCGACACTGTCCGTTCACGCACCCACCCAACGCCACGATCTTGAAAGCTTGAAGAAATTCCTGAACACCTTGCAGGATGGGGCGGACAAGCTCAGAAGGCTGCTCTTGTCCTGACCAGTCCGCCGCGGGGCAATGGACTAATCATTTCAAAACGCTACACTCTCTGTCCATGTTGCGTTTTGGTTTCGTTGTTTCAATTGTCATTGCATTTTCTGTTGTGTGGTCCGGGCCACTGATTTCACAGTCATATGCAACCGACCGACCGCAAGATGCACTGGCCGTACAACTGGCAAATCAGGGACGTTATGCCGAGGCCGAAGCGCTTTTGCGCAGAACTCTGGCGCAGGACCGTGCGAACCTTGGGCCAACCCATCCGAATACGGTCGACACAACCGAAAACCTGGCCGTTGTGCTGGATATTCTAGGGCGACCCGATGAAGCGGAACCGTTGCATCGCTTGGTTCTTCAGACGCGCCGCAAGCATCTTGGCCCAAACTCACCCGCCACACTTCGGGCGATGAGCAATCTGGGAACCACTCTTCGGGATCTCAACAGGTTTCTAGAAGCGGTCGAAATACTCGACGCGTCAATCGCAGGGTCAAACATTACCCACGGCGAGACGGCGCCCGAGACGTTGGCCCGCATCAACATGCTGGGCCATACCCTGTTGCGCGCCAATCAGCCAGAGCGGGCTGAGCAGGTTCTGAGGCGCGCGGTGGAACTGGGCGGCCAAACGCTTGGTGAAGACAATGCCGAGGTCCTGTCCTGGTCCGTCAATCTGGCTCTGGCACTGGACACAATGGCGCGTTTTGAAGATGCAAACGCCTTGAACGCGAGAATTATCGCTGGCCTCAGTCGCCGGCAGGGTCCGACTTCACCCAGAGTTCTGACGGCCAAGAACAATTTTGGTTTCAGCCTCATGAGTCAGGGCCGGATGCTTAAGGCTGTTCCGTTGTTTACCGAGGTCCTGAATGCGCATGAGCAAACCCTGGGGCCTCAACATCCTCAGACGATGACGGCGCGGATCATGTTGGGAAACGCTTTGTCCAAACTGGGCCGAGGGGACGAAGCGCTTGCGTTGCGCAGGCGGGATCTGGACCTCATGATCAGCTCGGCAGGCCCGGAGCACGTCTATACGGTTCGGGCGATGCGAAACTATGCCAGCGCGCTGGAGGCGGTTGGGCGGTTAGCGGATGCCCAAACCATCCGCCAACGCGTTTTAGCGATTTCCCGGAAAACCAATGGCGAGCGTAGCGAAGACACGTTGATTGCCATGAACGATGTTGCCCTCGACCTGATGGAAAGCGGTCAGGTTGCGCAGGCAAGGGAGTTGATGGAGCGCGCCCTGGATGGATTTGTGGGATTGTACGGGGCTGCTCATCCCCGAACGGTAGAATCCGCCATAAACCTTGCGGCCATTCAAGCACAGGCCGGAGATAGCGAAGCCGTCATCGCTTTGCTGCGTGACATCCGCAAACATCTTGGTACGCACCCGCATTTCGGACCGGTTGAGGAATTGCGGTTGGCGTTCAATCTGTCTTCAACCCTTCACGATGCCGGACTGCCACTTGAAGCAGCACAGGAGCTTGAGGGGATGATTCCCAAAGCGGACGCCGTATACGGCCCGACGTCCGTCAGGCCACAATTGTTCCGGTTGCGGCTGGCCGAATCCTCTCTGTCTTCGGGTTCGTTCCGGAAGGCACTGCACTTGTCCCGTCACGCTCATTCCGTCTTGTCAGATCGATTGCGCCGCACCGGCAACCTCACGGCCGACGAACAGCGGGTTGCGCTGGAACAGGCCTCCCGCGCGGCGTGGGCTTTCATTCAGGCGTCCTGGGCGGTTTCCCAACGGGCTGACAAAGCCGAGGCTGACCAGTTGGCGCGGGATGCTTTCGAGGCAGCACAAACGATCGGGCTTGGGCCTTCGGCCTTTGCCATATCGCGGGCTGCCGGGCGCATTGCGGCAGACAATGCCCGCGTCGAGCCCTTTTTGAACGACTGGATTGGCGCCAAACGCGATTTGGCGGCATTTGAGACCAAGTCCGTTGCCGCCGCATCCGGCGCAGAGACATCGACAGTGGCCGCGCCCGATACGCTTGATCGGCTGATGGACAGATTGGATACAACAACGCAGGCCTTGCAGAATGCCTTTCCCGCGTTTTTTGACCTGATTAATCCGCGCGTGGTCCGGGTGACTGATTTCCTGCCGGGTGGCGATGCCGAACTCGATGACGACGAGGCGCTGATCCTGATCGTTCCGGAAGGTGGAAATGATCGTTCAACGCATTTCGGACCCGGCTTTGTCTGGGCCGTAACACGTGAAGGCGTCACATGGTCCCGATTGGAATTCGATGCAACAGAGCTGGAAGCCCGAGTCTCGGCCCTTCGCCGTTCCATCAACCCAGACGAGGAGTTCCTTGTCGCGGCACGCGCACCCATTAACCCCTCCGGTCCCGAGCAACAGGACAGCACACGCAGGTTTGACATTGAACTGGCCCACGATCTGTTTCTTGACCTGTTCGGCGCACCGGAGATTTCAGAGGCAATCGCGCCGAAGAAGCGGTGGCTGATTGCCCCGCAAAGTTCGCTGCTGAGCCTGCCATTCGGCGCGCTGGCGACCGCCCCTCAAAAGGAATTCGGGTCCGTGGCGAAAACCCTTCGAAATACGCGCTGGCTTGGCGTCGAACGCGCCCTGAGTGTCATCCCTTCCCTGCAACTGGCGTTGCGAGACAACACAAGCACCACGGCTCGGGCAGACACGCGCGTCAGTTACGTCGGGTTCGGCGATCCCGATTTTTATGGGACACCCGAACCCCTGCGGCTGGAGACCCGCAATCTTCACAGATCGGCCCAGGACCTGCGCGAAGGGTTGAAAAACCTGCCAAGACTGCCCGGAACGCGGACCGAGATCCTGTCGCTGGCATCGCAGTTTGGGGCAGGCGAGCATTCCGTTTTTCTTGGTTCTCGGGCCAACGAAAGTGAACTCAGAAAACTGGACGCTTCCGGGCAATTGCGCCAGACGCGCGTTCTGCATTTCGCAACGCACGGGCTGATATCCGGTGATTTCGACAATCTGGACGAGCCTGCCCTGGCGCTTTCGCCCCCGCCTTCGCCGGACAGTCCCAAGTTTGACGGACTTTTGACCGCATCCGAGGCGGCCACGTTGTCCTTAGATACAGAATGGGTTCTTTTGTCCGCATGCAACACCGCGGCGGGGGCAAAACCGGGGGCGGAAGGGCTGTCCGGGCTGGCCCGCGCATTCTTTTTTGCCGGTGCCAGGAACCTCCTGGTGACTCACTGGCCGGTTCGGGATGATCTGACATCCCGCCTGATCACCGAGGTTGTAACGCCCTCGACCGAGCGGGTCCGCAGCGAAGCGCTGCGTCAGGAAATTGAGGCGCTGATACAGGACACCAGCGAAGATCACCGCGAACGCCCGTTGGCGCATCCCGGGAACTGGGCTGGCTTTCAACTGGTTGGTGCCGGTTGAACAAATCCGCTTTCACAGCCATTCGAAAAAACCGAACTCAGGTCTTGGCCGTTTTCCTGCCGCTGCAAACCTGTGGCAGTGAGTCAGGCGTAAGACAGAGTGTGCAGCAACCCCTGTTGCCCGTCAGATCCTGCAACCAAGTCATGCCCGCAACGCATGCCGGACATGCATTGCACCTACTTATTTTTCATAGGTTTTAGGGATAGATGCAGAAACAAGAACTTCTGTCCCTGAAACACTTGGAATGACACGATGACCAAAGAACTACGTGAAACCGTACACTACGTCAGCTTTGTTGTTGCCGGGCTGGCATTCATTGCCGCACTCTCGATCCTATTTTACAGCTAATCGGGCAAAGCGGCCTAAAGACAGGCATCACTTTCGAATTGTCTGAAAGCCGGAGGAACACTCCGGCTTTTTTATTGGGCTTGCGCCATTGAACCGGGTGTTCTCAGCGGTGCCCATGTGAGGTCAGGCAGGCACACCCTCAACGGAAACGGCCGCTCTGAAAAAAGGCATCCGAACCCGCACGGGTCGGATGCCTTTTTTGGATTTTGAGTGTCGGATTACCGGCCCAGCAACAGGTCCGGCAACCACAATGCCAGTTCAGGAACAAACGTGGTCAGCATCAGTGTCGGCAGCCATGCAAACACGATGAAGATCAAAGTCGGCCACAGCATCTTGGCAACCGGCGTGTCGCAAACCTGCGCCCCCAAGTACAGCAGCGGCGCCGTGGGCGGCGTGATGTTGGCCATCCCAAGGTTGACGCCGATGATCGCGGCAAAGTGGATCGGATCCACACCCACGCTCTGCGCAATCGGCAGCAGGATCGGCGTGGACAGCAGCAGCCCCGAGATATCGTCCATCAGCATGCCGATCAGGATCATGACGACATTGATCATCAGCAAAATCACGACCGGGTTGTCCGAAACCGAATAGACCATATCCTTGGCCATCTGCGGCGCGCCCTGCGAGATCAGGTTGTCTGATACGATCAGCACCATGAAAATCATCACCATGACCACCCCGATCGTAACACCCGAAGTCTGGATGGTCTGGGCCAGGGTTTTCCAGGTCAGGCCGCGATAGAAGTAGATTGCCACGGGAATCGCGTAAACAACGGCGATACCAGCGGCTTCGGTCGGGGTCATGATACCGCCGTAGATACCGCCCAGTATGATGATTGGCATCATCAGCGCCGGACCCGCCAACCGACCCTGGCCCAACAATGCGGGCATGAAAGGATCCGGACGCTCTTTCAGCTGGATATCGTCATACTTCCGCAGCATGAACTGATTGGTGATGATCAGCAGCGTGATCAGGATGATCGCGGGAATGACCGTCGACAGGAAGCACTTCAGCACGTGTTGCTGTGCGACCCAGCCGTAGAGGATGTGCGATGAACTGGGCGGGATCAAAAGGCCCAGGGGGCTTGCCGACACAATCAGGGCCGCGGATTGCCCTTTCGGATAATTCGCCTTTTTCAGGTGCGGCATCATAATGCCGCCGATGCAGGTCAGGGTCGCATTCGCACTGCCCGAGATCGAGCCGAACACGCCGCAGGCCAGCACGGAGGCCGCGTTCAGTCCACCTTTGATGTGGCCAATGAACATTTCGGCCAGCGCCACCAGAGGCGCCGCAATTCTGCCTTTCTCCATAATGCCACCGGCAATCATGAAAAGCGGAATGGCGAGCAGCACCAGAGAGCGGATCCCCGTCGCTCCGGTCGGCAAATAGCCCGTGATGGATTGGTCTCCCACCATCGCGATAAAGATCAGGACGGCTCCGAACGCCACATAGACGCTGACCCCCAGCAGGAGCATCAGGCAGACAATAACAAGACTTCCGGCGATAATCATTTCGCGGCTCCCTTAAGAATTTCAGAGCGCAACGGAAGCCCGAGCCCCTTGCGGATATGAACGTAGAGATATGCAGCGGTGAACATCGCCATGAAGCCGAAAGAGCACATGATCGCAATGCGCCAGGAGACGAACGGAATACGCAGGACCGGAGTGGATCGCAGCCGGGGGAAAGAAAAGTCGTCCAGCAGCGAGACGTAGCAGGCGTAGACCATAAAGAGGATCACAAGAAGCTCGACCAACAGCACCACGAAGCCGCGCCACCAGATCATCCTGGGATTGTGGATCACGATACCCAGAATATCGGCGTTGATATGCAGATTGCGCGCAGAGGCCAGAACCGCACCGGCAAAGAAGCCGATGATCGAGAAGGCCAACAGCCATTCTTCATAAGCAAACAGGTCGCCGCCGAAACCGTATCGGATTACAACAACAGCGCCAAAGGTGAAGGCCATCAGGAAGCCGCAGGCCATGACGATTTGTCTGCAAACAAACGCGATCACTTTCATGGGATACCCGATGACGGGCGGCAATTCGTCGGTAACTTTCTGCGGTTTATCGGCGTCTTCGTCGCCAACCCATCTCGTCATGTCATCGTCTTCTATCGACATGTCTGTCCCCGCTTTTTGTTTTTTTGTCAGGTATTAGAAAAAGGGCCGGCAAGTTTGCCGGCCCACCTGGGTTTCAGACTATCAGTTTTTGCTTGCAAGCAAACGGTCAATCACATCCTGACCGACGCTTTGCGCCATCATGGGCCAGATATTTTCCTGAATGTGGGCAGCCATTGCGGCCTGCTCTTCTTCGTTCAGGGACAGGATAGTATAGCCTTTTTCGATCAACTTCTCCCCAAAGGCCGCATCGTTGTCGCGGTTATACTGGAAAAAGTCGTCGGACGCCTTGGTCATTGCGGCCTGCAATGCCGCACGCTGCTCGTCGTTCAGCTTGTCCAGCGTGCGCTGCGAGGCATAGAACGTGGTCAGTTCCGAGATTGAGTTGTACTCTACGAAATGCGTGCCGACATCCGACTGCGCGAAGATCGAGTAGGTTGCCGTCTTGGTGCAGCAGATCGCGCCGTCCACGATACCGGACTGGATCGCGGGGAAAATGTCGCCCCATGCCATGGTCGTGGCCTTGTAGCCAAGTGCTTCTACCATGGCTTTCACAGCCGGAGACGACCAGACGCGAATGTTCATGCCTTTGTCGTCAAAGGTGTTCCAGTTGGTCGGCTCCTGCGTGGCCACGATGCCGACAAACCCTTCGGGGTTCTGGGCCATCACGCTCACACCATACTCGTCGGTGATTTCCTGCAGGATTTTGTTATATTCGGAATCCATGTTGCGCATGATGTTGTTCATGTCGTCCCAGCCACCCACGAGGAAGGGCATCGACAGGAACTCCAGGCGCGGATCGGTGTCGGCATAGATAAAGGCCGCCGCCAGATCGATGTTGCCGCGGGCTACGTCTTCAAACAGCGCCTCGCCCGAGCCCAGCTGGTTTGCGGGGAACACTTCGATCTTCAGACCGACATTCGCCGCCGCGACGTCTGCCGCAACCTGTTCCATCATCTTAGTACCCTGATGGTCGATTGGGAAAACACCGGCAAACCGCAAAGTCATATCTTCGGCGAATGCAGCGGTGGCCATCAGCGCGCTGGTGGCGCCAATGACCAGCCCTTTGGCCAGTTTGTCGAATTTCATGAGAATTTTCCTCCCTTTGGGGTTTTTGCCCTTGAACACCGGGCTTTTAGAATCGTTTTGGCCAGCAGCATCGCCACGTGGCCAGTTCTTAATATTTTGTTATCACTAAAGCTGGAATTTATCATCTGCAATTTGTTTTTGCGAATCTTTTTCGATTGAAACATCTGAAAGGCGAATTTGGCCGACGAAAAACAGTTTGATTTCAACCCTGTAAATGTGAGCACGCCAACAATTGTTGCAGGTCCACGCGTCAGCGGTGGATTTGAACTGAATCCCGAACAGCTAAGGATCGCACTCATTCGGACCACTCCATTGGCACCGGACGTTGCAACAATTGCAGATCGTCATCTTGCTAAATCCCCTGGGGCGTTTCAACATCAACCTGAGTACCCGGACAGGAATGCGTTCAGATTTTCACCCAGTTCATCGCAGAGATAGCCCCCCTCCTGCACGATGACGGTCGGAACGGCCAACTCATTCAGCTTCTCCGCAATTCTGGTGAAGCCCGGCGTTGATACCGCCAATCCGCCAAACGGATCACCTTCGAAAGCGTCGAGGCCCAGCGCGATCACGACAGCGCCCGGCGCAAAGGCCCGGACATGTTCAAGCCCGCTTTCCAGCCCTTTCATGAACCCGTCATCCCTGGTTCCGCGTGGTAGGGGAACATTGAGGTTATAACCAAATCCGGCGCCCTCTCCGCGTTCATGCGCGTGGCCCCAGAAGAACGGATAGAACCGCGCGGGATCCGCGTGGATGGAAAGCGTGAAGACGTCACTGCGTTCATAGAAAATGCCCTGCGTACCGTTTCCATGGTGCAGATCCACATCGATGATCGCCACGCGGTCATGCTGCTTTCGAAGGTACTGCGCTGCGATTGCGCTGTTGTTGAGATAACAGAACCCACCCGCCAGATCGCTGAAACAGTGATGCCCGGGTGGGCGGCACATCGCATAAGCGACATCGTCGCCTTCGCTCACGGCCTGCGCTGCAGAAACAGCGCAGTTCGCAGACCAGCGCGACGCTTCCCAAGTGTGCTCTCCGATAGGACATGACATATCCGCGATGTGGTATCCCGCTTGCGCCACGGCGGATAACGGATAGCTCGCCGTGCGGCGGTCGGGATGAATGTTCGGGAAAATCTCTGGCGCCGCATCCGGAATACGTTGCCAGCGCGGGTAAACCGTCGACAGAAACTTCAGATAGGCCGGAGCGTGGACCGCCGCAATCGGACCCAGGCCATGATCCTCGGGGGCCAGAATGTCATGCCCGCCTGTCGCGACCCCATCCAAAAACCGTTCCAGCCGTTCAGGTTTTTCCGGATTGGGCTGCATGAGGCCATTCACCAGAAATCCCGAAGGAAAGTGTTGGCGCTGTTTTTCCTGATCAACAAAGACTTTCATGCCATCCCCCTAAAACGCGACCTGATCCGCGCCTTTTAGCCCCAGTGTTTCGCGTACATCCGTGGGTGATGCGACATCGAACCCCAATTCTTCGACAATGCGTCGAATTTTCTGCACCTGCTGCGCATTGCTTGTGGCCAGTTCCCCTTTCGCGATCATCAGGTTGTCTTCCAGCCCGACGCGCACGTTCCCTCCCAGCACCACGCTCATTGTCCCCAAAGGCATCTGCTGGCGCCCGGCAGCGAGAACGGAAAACTGGTACTGATCACCCAGCAAACGGTCCGCGGTTGATTTCATGTGCATCAAGTTCTCGGGGCTGGCATCCATGCCGCCAAAGACACCCATGACAAACTGAAGGAAGACGGGTGCCTTGATCCGTTTTTTCCGAAGATAGTAGGCGACGGTCTGGATGTGACCAACGTCGTAGCACTCCAGCTCGAACCGTGTTCCGCACCCATCCCCCATCAGCGTGAAAAGACGCTCGATATCATGAAACGTGTTCTTGAAAACATTGTCGCGAGAGTTTTCCAGAAATGGCTCTTCCCAGTCGTGTTGCCAGTCCGAGAAACGTTCGCGCATCGGGAAAAGACCGAAATTCATTGACCCCATGTTGAGCGAACACATCTCAGGCGACAGTTGCGACGGAGCGGACAGGCGCTCTTCGATCGTCATCTGCGAACTACCACCTGTCGTGATGTTGATGACCGCATCTGTAGCCTGTTTGATGCGCGGCAAAAACTGCCGGAATACGTCGATATCCGCGCTTGGCTTCCCGGTTTCCGGGTCGCGCGCGTGAAGATGCAACACCGAGGCCCCTGCTTCGGCTGCCCCGATAGCCGCAGTCGCGATCTCATCCGGTGTCACCGGCAGATACGGGCTCATGCTAGGGGTGTGGATCGAACCTGTGACCGCACAGGTTATGATGATTTTTCTTGTCATATTCAGCTCTCCAGCCCGGCTTCCCGCGCAAATACGGAAAGGCTGTCATCCAGAATGTTCAGAATGTCGCCAACCTGATCTTC
Organism: Ruegeria sp. D4; assembly: GCF_056534475.1. Classification (NCBI taxonomy): domain Bacteria; kingdom Pseudomonadati; phylum Pseudomonadota; class Alphaproteobacteria; order Rhodobacterales; family Roseobacteraceae; genus Ruegeria; species Ruegeria sp. D4. The sequence goes on along the minus strand of NZ_JBQFPJ010000016.1, from coordinate 15,083 downwards.
GGTTACGATCATCGGCGGGCAAATCAGGAAATGATCCCCTTCCAGCCCGCCCCTGGTCCGGCGGGAATAGGTGATCAGACCCCGGTCGTAGCAGATATCCACAAACCGGGAATACGCATCCAGTTGCTTGGGAAGCGGCGTCATGCTTGCGCGATCCGAAACCATTTCAAACGCCATCAGCAAACCTTTGCCCCGCACGTCGCCGATGAAGGAATAGCGCCCCATCAACTCGTGCAGGCCGGTCGTCAGAACACCACCCATCCGGGTCGCGTTCTCAAGCAGATTCAGCCGTTCGATTTCGCCCAGCACGGCCAGACCCGCCGCGCAGGCCAGCGGGTTGCCTGCATAGGTGTGACCATGTGCAAAACCGCCAGCGGCCAGGACGGCGTCCACCATCCGTTCGTCGGCAATCATCGCGCCGAGCGGCGCATAACCAGCGGCAAAGCCCTTGGAAACGGCGGCCAGGTCCGGACGAACATCCCAATGTTCGGACGCCATGAATTTGCCCGTCCGGCCAACGCCGGACATGACTTCGTCCATGATCAGAAGGATACCGAATTCGTCGCAGATTTCCCGGATGCGGCGATAATAGCTGTCCGGTGCAACCAACGCTCCGGTCGACGCGCCACCCACCGGTTCCATGATAAAGGCCAGCACGGTCTCAGGACCCTGAGCGATGATCTCATCCCTCAGCATCTCGGCGTATTTCAAACCGCGCGCGTCATCGGACAGGTTGTCATTGTCCAGATAGCAACGCGGTGCCGGGATCTTTGGCATGTCCTGAAACATTGGCCGAAACACATCTACCAAGGGCCCGTACCCGGTCAGTGCAAGCGCACCCAAGGTGCTTCCGTGGTAGGAAGGGAACCGCGAAATCACTTTCCAGCGGTCCTGCTGCCCGGTGGCGACCGCCCATTGGCGCGCAAACTTCACGCAGGATTCAACCGCTTCTGAGCCACCCGACACAAAGAAGACCCGGTTCAGACCGCCCGGCATGCGCGCGGCGATGGCCGACGCGAGGTCTTCGGCCGGGGCGTTTTCGAAATGGAGCCTGTAAGCGAACGTGGCACTGTCCATTTGCGCCTTCATCGCAGCCAGAACGTTCGGGTTCGAATGTCCGATGTTGCTGACCATCGCACCGGATGAGCCATCAATGTACCGTCGGCCTTCCGTATCCCAAAAATAGATCCCTTCGGCACGGTCGACCTGAGGCCGCCGGAGACGGGATTGATAGAACAAATTCGATTTCTGCACTGACAGGCCTCCGAGAATCCCTGAACGTATCAGGACGACAAGAAGATGTTGCGCGCAGATCTGTCATAGACCAAATAGATAATATGAATGGATATCATAGATCTGGTTAATGACATGAAGGAATCCAAGGCGGAAAGACTGGCGCGGGAACTGGACTGGAACCTGCTGCGCACCTTCATGTTTATCGTCCAGGAAGGCAGCCTGACCAGCGCAGCCAACCGACTGAGATTGCGCCAGCCGACGATAAGCCAGGCCTTGCAGCGGCTTGAAGCCCGCACCGGCACCAAGCTGATCGAGCGCAGTCCGTCAAGCTTTCGGGTCACGCCGGCCGGCGAAACCCTGTATCAGGAATGTGTTGAAGTGTTCGGAACCATCACGCGCGCCGTGCAGACAGCCCAAACCACACGGGATCATCTGACCGGTCAGGTCTCCATCGCCACAACCAGCCGAATTGAAAGCCCTTTCTACGACAGGGTTCTGTCTGATTTTCACGAACAGAATCCCAACGTGACATTTGAAATCAACGTCATGTCCAGCGCAAACGTCCAGCGCAGTGTTCTGGAGAAGAACGCGGCCGTGGGCTTTTGCCTGGCCCACGAAATTCACCCCAGACTGAATCACGAGATCATGTATAGATCTTTCTTCAGCTTCTTTTGCGGCCCGACGCATCCTCTTTTTGGGCAAGCGGATTTGAAGCTGAGCGACCTGAGAGAGTATCCGTCCGTTTCCTTTAAAACCGACCAGTTGTGGGATGCCCTAAGGCCGGTGGCCCTTTTGCGGGCGCAGCAGGCGCTGGACAAGAAGGTTATCGGATTCACGTCTAACCTGGACGAGGCCTTGCGGATGATCATTGCCGGGCTGGGGTTTGGCCCCCTGCCCGTCCACTTCGCCAGCCAATACGTGGCGCAAGGCAAACTCTGGCGCCTGCCGCCTTACACCAACGAACCGGTGATCGATTTTTTCATGGTTCACCACAGTAACGCGCGTTTGAACCCCGCAGAACTCGCCTTTCTTGAAATGTTGAAGGCCAGAATATCCAGTACTCCGCTAAGCAAACGCACATACTCGGACTGACATGCCGACACCGCGACACAGGGCATCGTCCGGTCCGGATGTTTTCAAATGATACAGTTGTCAGGAAATATTGCACGAACGTGAAAATCATCCTAGCATCGCGCTCAGGCTGTTGGGTTCGGGCCATGTCAATACACCCGGAAACATCAACGTGAGCAACCTCCTGTTCTGAGCACTTGTAGTATGAGCGATTATCAGCAAATCGGCGAACGCCTGAGGGACCTTTACCCCGACCTTCCCCGCGTTCTGAAAATCGTCGCGACCTACATGCTTGAGCATCCGGGCGACATCGCGACACTGTCCATGCGCCGTGTGGCAACAAATGCGGGCGTTTCCCTGCCGAATTTTTCCCGCATGGCAAAAATTCTGGGGTACGAGACCTATAGCGAGCTGCGTGACGTCTATCGCAAACAGGTGCAGCAGCACGACATCAAGGATTATCACCTGCGCGCCGTAACCATGAGCGACTCGGAAGACAGCCGCAGCAACATCAGGTTCTGGGAGCAGTTGCGCGACGCAGCGCTGACCAACGTATCTTCTCTGTTCGAAGCCAACGACCCGGAACACATCGCCGAGATCGCCCGCATGTTAAGCAAAAGCAGACATGTCTATCTGGTGGGAATGCAGGCTTCGCAAACCCACGCGTCTTACCTGCACTATCTGGCGGGAATGACCAGCGGCAAATTCCGCCTGCTTCAGGCCGCTGGCGGTGTTCTGGCCGACTCAATCACCGATATCTCGGAAAAGGACACCGTGATAACAATCAGCCTGCAACCTTGCGCCAACGCGGCCATTCAGGTGTCCGAATTTGCGCAGGAACGAAAGGCGAAGGTAATCGCGATCACCGACAGTCCCGCGTCGCCTATTGCGATCATGGCAGATCACACACTGCTGGCTCAGGATCAGGCCCCGTTTTTCTTTGGCTCCTTTGCCGGCGTAACGGTGCTGATCGAGGCACTGATCGGGTTCTTCACGATCGAGGAACGGGCCAGCGCAACAGACAGAATCAAACAGATTGAAGCGGATCGCATCAGGCTGGGCGAGTATTGGAAGGACAAGGAAGTCTGACAATGTCGAAGGAAGAAACACTGGCAATTCTGGCGTGTCAGATCCGCATTCCGCAAACGAACTCTGCGCAGGAACGCGACGATCATCTGGCGCAGTCCACGCAAAGAGTATCCGAGGAACTGGCCGCCAGGCCTGCGGACCTGGTGGTCTTGCCCGAATTGTCGAGCATAGATTATTCCCGCGCGGCGTTTTCGCGTCTGGACGATATTGCCGAACCCCTGGACGGTGCTTCATTCCGCGCGTGGCGTGATGTGGCGCTAAAGTTCGGCGTTTTCGTTTCCTACAGCTTCGCGCGCAGAGGGACAGACGGCAACTATATCTCGATTGCGGTTGTGGGACCGGACGGCAATCTTGTCGGGCATTATGACAAACTACATCTGGCCCAATACGGCGCCTCGATGGAGAAAGAGTATTTTGAGCGCGGCGCGCATCTGCTGACTTACGAAGTCCGTGGGTTCAGGATCGCCCCTATCATTTGCTACGACATCCGCATTCCCGAGCTATGCCGCACCCTGGTTGTCGACAGGGGTGTTGATCTGATAACCCATTGCGGCGCCTATTTCCGGGATGAATCCTTCCCCACCTGGCACGCCTTCGCGACCACCCGAGCGATGGAGAACCAAATTTTCCTGATGTCACTCAACCGCGCCGGTGAGCAGTATGGAAATTCGCTGTTCTGCTGGCCCTGGATGGACGAAAACAAGGGCCCCGTCGCGTTTCCACAGCATGAAGAAGCCTTGAAACACATCGTTTTGGAACGATCCGTTCTGAATCAGGCCCGCACCGATTATTCTTTCCTGAGGGACCGGCTGGAAGACTATGATCGTCTTCCGACCCTGACCTAACAAACCTCGCAATACGCAAACGATTGGCTCAGGACCGCTCGGGAAATTTCCGGAATGGTGGTGAACTGTACGCTTGTTCACATAATTTAACGAATGATAAAATTCGTTAGACTAGTTTTTCAAATTTAATATTCTGAGTAAAATTGGCTTTGAATCAGAATCACAGGAAAGCGAAATGACTGTCCCAGGCCACGCTTCAGTAATTGTTATCGGCGGCGGAATTATGGGGTGCTCGACCCTGTACCACCTGGCAAAAATGGGGGTCGGCGATGCGATCCTGCTGGAACGCAACAAGCTGACCAGCGGTACGACGTGGCACTCTGCTGCACAGGTTCGCGCACTTCGCCATTCGCAGAACTTGACCCGTATGATCCAGTATTCGGTCGATCTTTATTCCCGGCTTGAACAGGAAACGGGCCAGAATGTTGGCTGGATCCAGAAAGGCAGCCTGTCCATCGCCACCTCGGACGGGCGTATGACACATATCCGACGGCAAGAGGCGCTGGCCAGAGCCTATGGGGTCACTGCGCAATCCATCAGCGCAGGCGAGGCCAAGGAACGCTGGCCGCTGATGAATGCCGAAGATGTCATCGGCGCTGTCTGGTCGCCGGACGACGGCCGAGTCAGCCCTTCGGACGTGTGCGCCGCACTGATCAAGGCTGCGAAAGGTTTGGGCGCAAGGATTTTCGAGGATACCGGGGTCACTGGCATCCTGACTGAAAATGGCCGCATCAAGGGCGTTGAAACAACGGCCGGCACGATCACATGCGATGCCATTGCCTTGTGCACCGGGCTTTGGTCACGCCAAGTGGGCGCCATGGCCGGCGCCGCCGTGCCTGCGCTTGCCTGCGAACATTTCTACCTGCTGACCAAGCCAATCGAAGGAATTGTCGGAAATACTCCAACGCTCAGCGACCACGACAGCCATCTGTACATCCGCGACGATTCAGGCGGCTTGCTGGTGGGTTGTTTTGAACCCATGGGCAAACCGGTGAAACCCGGCATTCTGGATGAAAACTTTGAATTCAGCCTACTGCCCGAGGACTGGGACCATTTCGAGCCGATGATGATGAACGCGCTGCACCGGTTACCGGCGCTTGAGACGGCCGAGGTCAAAATGCTGCTCAACGGGCCCGAGAGCTTTACCCCGGACGGCATGTTCATGCTGGGCGAGACGGCGGAGACACGCGGGCTGTATCTGGGCTGTGGTCTGAACTCGGTCGGGATCGCTTCGGGTGGCGGCGCCGGGATGAACCTGGCCCATTGCATCGTTCATGGGCACACGGCGTATGATTTGGGCGAAGCGGATGCCAAACGTTTTGCGCCTGTGTTCAACTCGCTGGATCATTTGATGGCCCGGGCGCCGGAAATTCTGGGAACCCACTACGAAATCGCATATCCCGGCCGTCAGCTCACAACCGCGCGGAACCTGCGTGCCCTGCCACTGGAGGCGGAATACAAGGCTGCGGGCGCGCATTTTGGCCAGTTTTATGGCTGGGAGCGCCCGCTCTACTTCGGAAAAACCGCCGAGCCCGCAATGAGTTTCGGCAAACCCGACTGGTTCGAAAACGTGGCGAATGAAGTCAAAGCCGCGCACGAGCAAGCGGCTGTCTTCGATGCGTCATCCTTCGGCAAGATCGAGGTTGAAGGCCCGGATGCCGAGGCGTTCCTGCAACATACATGCGCGTCCAACATGGCCAAGCCGCCGGGCAGTGCCGTCTATGCTGCGGTACTGAATGAACGCGGCACCTATGAAAGCGATATTACCGCCCATCGGATTGCCGATAACCACTATCGCCTGTTCGTCGGCACCAATGCGACCAAACGGGACCTCGCCTGGTTCTGCCGCCACTCGGAAGGGTTTGATGTGACCCTGAACGACAGCACCGAGGACTACGCCGTTCTGGGCCTGATGGGTCCTGACGCCGCACGGATCATCACCGAGGCCGGTGCGCCCGAACTGACCAGACTGGGCTATTTCAAGGTCGGTCCCGCGCACATCGCCGGATGCCATGTTCGGGCCGTGCGCATGTCATATGTCGGGGAACCGGGCTGGGAAATCACCATGCGCGCCGAAAACGCCCCCGCAGTTTATGCAGTGCTGACGGCAGCGGGCGCAAAACCGGCGGGCCTGTACGCCCAGACCGCCATGCGGATCGAAAAAGGATTTGCCGCCATGGGTCATGAACTGGACAGCGACACGTCCCCTGTCGAGGCCGGGCTGGACAGTCTGGTGCCGAAGAAAAAGCCCTTTATCGGCTCCGAAGCGCTGGCGCGGCGGCGCGAAACGAGTTCACGCCATCTGGTCACGGTGATCATAGACGACGAGGCGGCGGTGCCACTGGGACATGAGCCCATCTACACCGGAGACAAGATTGTGGGTCATACGACGTCCGCCGCTTTTGGCTATCGTATCGGCAAGCCGGTTGCACTCGCCCATGTCAAACTGAAAGACGCTGATGGCGTCAGGGTCCAGCTTGACATAGCCGGCAGCCGGTTTGCGGCGAAACTTCAATATGCGTGTGCGTTTGATCCGGAAGGCGCACGGATGCGCAGCTAAGACGCCACCGCGCCGTGGTGAAAAAATCCGGCGCGGTGGAACCGAAACATGTAAAACGTCGCCAAGTTCCGAATTCACTGGTATCCGGGTATGCAAGCCGGTCGCAGAAAGGGTGACGTCCGAAAATGCCAGTCGAAATCATCGAAAACACATGGATACCACTACCGGAAGGGCGAAAACTTGCCGCAAGGATCTGGTTGCCGGAAACAGGGCCTTCCCCTGCGATTCTGGAGTACCTTCCATACCGAAAGCGTGATGGGAGTGCGCCGCGGGATGAAACTACCCATCCTGTGTTTGCCAAGGCCGGGTATGCCTGCATCCGGGTGGACATCGCCGGAACCGGCGACAGTGACGGCCAGTTCGATGATGAATATTCCGAGCAGGAACTCAGCGATGGCGAAGCCGTTCTGAACTGGATCGCAGCACAGGACTGGTGCGACGGAAACGTCGGCATGATCGGAATTTCCTGGGGCGGGTTCAACGGATTGCAACTGGCTTTCCGCCGTCCTGCCGCGTTGAAAGCGGTCGTCAGTGTCGCCTCGACAGTCGATCGTTACGCCGACGACATTCACTTCATGGGCGGGTGCCTGCTCAGCGACAACGTCAACTGGGGGTGCCAGATGTTTGCCTACCTGACGCGCCCGGCTGATCCCGCTTTGCGACCTGATTGGCGCGAGGACTGGCTGAAACGGCTTGAAAACGTGCCATTTTCAGCCGCCGACTGGCTGCGCCATCCCACCCGAGATGGGTTTTGGAAACATGGCTCGGTCTGTGAAGACTGGTCAGCCATTCGGGCCCCCGTTTTGGCAATCACCGGCTGGGCGGACGCCTATGTCAACGCACCACCCACGCTGGCCGCCAATCTTGAAGTACCCGCAAAGGCTATAATCGGGCCCTGGGAACACCGCTATCCGCATATTGCCAAACTGGATGCCGGGGACTTCCACTCGGAAGTCATCAGGTGGTTCGATCGATGGCTGAAAGGGCAACAGAACGGGGCCGAGGATCTGCCCGCCTATCGGGCGTATATGCAGCAACATTTCAATCCGACCAAGGAAAACAAGCCAAGACAGGGGCACTGGATCGCCGAAAGCCAATGGCCCTCACCCAATGTTGGTACCCAGCACTGGCACCTGCGACCGGGTGGATTTGCGGACGCTCCTATCGCCGAAAAAGCGATGGTGGCCAGCCCCTCGCATATCGGACAGGCAAGCGGGTATTTCTGTCCTGGCATGCGGATAGATAACGAGTTGTCCGAGGATCAATCTCAGGATGATGCACTGTCACTTTGCTTCGACAGCACAGCAATGCAAAAACCGCTGGACCTGTTGGGGCGCGCCCGGCTGAAACTGTCCTTCACCGCGGACAAGCCGGTGGCGCAACTGGTCGCGCGTTTGTGTGACGTTGCCCCCGACGGAACGTCGCAGCGGATTACCTACCGCGCGCTGAACCTGACGCATTGCAACAGCCATGAGACACCAGAAGTATTGGTGCCCGGAAAGGTCTATGAAGCGGAAATCGTATTGAACGAATGCGCCCACCGCCTGCTACCGGGACACATCCTTCGTCTGGCGCTGTCCACCTCATATTGGCCAATAGTCTGGCCTGCACCCAACGCTGCACAAGTGACGCTGCTGCTGGAACACTCAGCCCTGCTGTTGCCTGTGCGGGACGTACACGAGGAAATCGCACCATCAAATCCCGGGCCGGTTCAGGATTATCCGACACTTCAGGCCGGTCAACTGCGGCCACCTTCTGGACGTTCGGAGCGCTCGGTGGAAGACGACGGAACCGTGGTCCTTACGACATTTGACGATTACGGCAAGGCCACCGATCCTTATCATGGCATGACAGTTGGCAGCCATGTGGCCATGCGTTACGCGATCCACCCGGACGATCCGACAACGGCACAGTACAAAGCCAACTGGTCATTTACGTTCGCACGAGGCGATTGGCAGGTTGAGATACATACGGAAGGCCAAATGACCTGTGATGAGCAGAATTTTTACCTGGACAGAAAATTGCGCGCGACCGAAGGCTCCGAAAAATCCGAAGTCCTGACAAAGGAATGGCGCGAGACAATCCCGCGTGGACTTCTTTGAGATTACTGATCACAGAAGTGCAACCGCCTCGGAATCTCGCCAGCCCGTTCGTAGGTTCCGGTTCAAAGGTTCCGCTTTGAAGGATTGCGCTCTACGGCAATAGCAAAACGGATCTGATACACTTTGCTTGGCGAAAGTACCGGACACGTGACGCGCCACGTGTCCGGCATTCAAATTTCAGGTTTTCAGGATCAAGCCCTGACCTGTCGGCAGAGACAAGATGTGAAAATTCATCTCACGGCTCAGCTCATCCATCGCCTGTTTCTGCAGCTCGAACCCTTTCTGAGCATAGTCATCCAGAAGCACAATTCCACCGGGCACGATTCTGTCCCAAACGAACCGCAAGGCGTCTATTTCCGGTGCAGGGTTATTCAGGTCGATATGAACAAACGCCAGTTGTTCGCTCGTCAACTGATCCAGCGTGTCAGGAATAAAGCCAACCACAATCTTGGTGTTTTTGAATTCCGCAAAATTCGCGCGAACTTCATCGGCACTGATCGCATAGAAGCCATTAGACAACGCGGCGGTGTTGTATTCGGACAGGTGTTCTTTGCCTTCTTCCGCGCCTTCAATATGTTCGGGCTTCATCCCGGCAAATGAGTCAAAGAGGAAGATGGTTTTGTTCTGGTTGTTCCAATCCAGGTCAAGCATGGCACCGGATGCCAACATGCCGTAATTCACTCCGAACTCGGCAAAATCGCCCGGAAGCGCCATGGCGGTTCGCATGCACCACAGACCGACATGGAACCGCCAGTACCAGTGATGGTCGATGCCACGGGCGGCTTTCGAACCCCGTTCATACGCTTTTTTGAAGGCGGGATCCTGCATGAAATCAGAGCTGTGAATGGTGCTGAGCCCGTCAAAATCATACACACCCTTTAGTTCGGATGGACGACGTTTTTCCTGATAGCCATAGTTGACGAAATGGGTCCAGGGATCCTGACCGCTTGCGCCAATTTCCGGGTAGGCTTTCACGTAATACTCGGGGTCGAACCAATCAGGATGGGCTGGCGTTGCCGATGGTTTAAGTCCTTCCTGATAACCGTGCTTCAGGTAATGAGACCACGCGTCCATTCCCGTCTCACGGACGGCCGGATTAGTACTCAGGTAGAACTCGGGATCAAACCAGTCAGGATGGGCTGACGTCGCCGACGGCTTGAGCCCTTCCTGATAACCGTGCTTCAGGTAATGAGCCCATGCGTCCATTCCTGTCTCGCGGACGGCCGGATTGGTACTCAGGTAGAACTCAGGATCAAACCAGTCAGGATGGGTTGGCGCAGCTGACGGCTTAAGTCCTTCCTGATAACCGTGCTTCAAGTAATGAGACCATGGATCTATGCCTTTCTCGCGAATCTGAGGGTTGCTGTTCAGGTAGTATTCGGGGTCGAACCAGTCAGGATGCGTCAAGGTGCCGTTCACTTATCGTTTCTCGTATGAGTGGGTGGATATTTCAGATAGGATGTTATTCCTACAAACTTCTCCGGTTTTTTCCATAGGCGGAGTTCGGGACCATCTCCAAAACGGCATAACAACTGCTACTTTGTGATCCGGCCGCTTCGTTAAGCGATCTGTTCCGCCTTGTCGGCGAGAATGCTGGCCTTTCCGCCGTAAACTTCAAAGATTGTTGCCATGACAATCTGGTGATCAAAGACCCGCATCAGTTCAACGCCTTGAGTGTTTCATGCAGGTGCCAGCCCGGTATTTCCCAGTCGACAAACTCAAAGATGAGATAGTCAGGCTGAAACGCTTCGACTGCGTTTCTATCGTAGGCGCCGTGCGCATGATGCGACCACCGTACTTCACTGAAAACTGCGCCCAGGAAAGGTCGAAAGAACCCAAACGTGAAGCTGTCCCCGATAATCTGCAGTTTGGGTTTGCCCGAGCTACCGTCATCGAATTTGACAATGTACGAATTCATCGAAACATGGTCTTCGAAGTCCTCAACGCTTTGTTCTTCGACGGCCCGCAACATGGTCATGTCCAATTCGGGAATTGCCTCACTATCAGCGGCTTCGCTGAGCCCCATAAACTGGTCGAGAACACCGAAATACGTGCCTTCATTGTAGCCGATCAACAGAGCCTGCGGGGGTGGAAGATTTTCGGCCAGGCCCAGTCGGCTCATCGCGTCATAGAAGACGACATAGGCACCGAAACTGTTCCAGTGGGTATCCCGTTTGTAATAAAGAGGCGTTTCGTCAAGATCATATTCCTGATAAACGACATAGGGATCCGTCAGGGGTATGTTCTGGTCTGCCAAATTCTTGATGATGGCCCGTTGTTCAGATTTCTCGAACTCGTCTGTTTGCGCCCAGGACGGCATATACTTGTTGTAGACAGCGTGCTTGGTCGGAACCGGAATAGCCAGAAATTCGGCCCCAACCTTGTCTGCCAGGTCCTGCGCCTCGAGCACATAGTTTGTGATACTGGTGACGCGCCAAGGCAAGAATTCCAACCCGCTTGTTCGTTCAATGACCGACGGCGCGTTGTAGTACATCCAGCCTTCCCGCCCCACGATGACCTTCGCGTTGCCCTGGCGGTTCACTTTTTTATCCAAGGACTTCTTGGCCAAAATCATCTGATTGCGAAGGCCGATATTGTCGGAGACAAAGTCATCGACCCCTGCAAAAAAGTCGTCCAGTCCGGACAGTGAATCCGGGAACGCAGGAAACTCAGTTTGTGCGCGGTTTTCAAGATTGAGATCACTGCTGAAAAACCCGGCCAGGACGGGTATGAGCAGGCATATGAGCAGTATTTTGTCCATGTCAGAACCGGAAATACAGGAATGGGCTATACGTGCTGTTGGCCACGAACATCAAACATACCAACAGCAGGAAAGTGAACCACATATTAGAGAGCCAGCCAATTCTGTTGGGGCGTTTCCAGATGCGGTCGCGAACCGGCCGTGGAACCAAGCCGAAGAAAAGACCAATCGCGAAGATCGCCATGACTTCATTGCTGACCGTCAGAAAGAACTCGGGGGATATCACGCCATCCCCCGAGGCGCCGAACATGTGGCCAAGGTAGTCAACCGCGTCACCCAACGTCTCGGCCCGGAAGAACACCCACCCGATCAGCACGACCAACAACGTGTAGACTCGTGCAAAAACAATCTGACGGGGTTTTCCAAAGAACCGCTCAAGCGTCAGAAAACTACCGTGCCACAGGCCCCAGATGACAAAGTTCCACGCGGCACCATGCCAGATACCGGTCGCAAGAAAGACAATCAGCAGATTGATGACCGTACGGACCTGACCGTGACGGTTTCCGCCCAGTGGAATGTACAGATAGTCGCGAAACCAGCTGGACAATGACATATGCCAACGCCGCCAGAACTCGGTCATGGACTTGGACACATATGGGTCGCGGAAGTTGGTTGGAAATTTGAACCCGAAAAACAGACCCAGTCCGATCGCCATGTTCGAATATCCGGCAAAATCGAAGAAGATCTGAAGGGCATAGGCCACAGCGCCCAGCCACGCTTCCCCCATGTCCAACGCTGGCCCGAGTGAAAAAGCGTGGTCTGCAATTGGTGCGACCTTATCTGCGATGATGACCTTTGACGCCAGGCCCAGGACGAAGAGCTTGGCCCCAACCGAGCGCCTGCTGCCGGTATCAAGCCGCTTTCCCATCTGCGTCACAACGGACCCAAAGCGCACAATTGGGCCGGCAATCAGCTGCGGGAAAAGAATGATATACAGCGCAGTGCGCAACAACGTCGGGGACTGGTATTTTTCTTCGTCGCTATGTCGATACACGTCGACCAGTTGCGAGATTGCCTGGAACGTAAAGAACGATATGCCCAATGGAAGCGCAATTGTCAGTTCGGGCAGGAATCCGACCCCGACCGAGCGCAAGTTTTCGGCTACAAAGCCGTAGTATTTGAAGAACCCGAGCAGCGATAGCAGGGCCGCGATACACAGCGAAACTACCAGCCGCTTATGCTTTGTTCCCTTGATCTGATAGACCGTGCCAGCATGCGTGATCGCAATGGCCGTAAAGATGAGCGGAAGGTACTTCAGCTCTCCCCAGCTATAAAAGATCACGGAACCGCACAGCAGAAGGATATTCCGCGTGTGGGCCGTTCTGGTCAGATAGCATCCTGCCAATATCAGCGGTAGGAACGCATACAAAAAGGTCGGGCTGCTGAATAACATCCGTCAGGCTGCTCACTTCTGGAATTGCGACAAGTCGCGATGCTTGTTCTTTTTCTGGCGTTTGATACCAAGCGCTGCACCGACCGATTTGAGCGCCGGCCTGCAAAACCTTTCGAACTGCCGCAATGTGCTGGGTGTTCGGCTGCGGTGAGTTTCACCATTGACGTAGGAAATCAGGTGCCCGTGCGGTGCGACGTGCTCCATCGGGAAATAGGAATACAGGCTGTCCATCTTGTATTCCATCAACGTCGTGCTCTGGGCGGCCACATAGTCCGGCCAGACGGTCGCTGACATGTAACCCCGGGCCTGTGCGACATAGGTCATGGCCCGTTCCTGGCCGTGCGCCAACCCGCCATCCACATGATTGGGTTCCTGATTGTATTGCGAATACTGGTATTGATCGTCAAACATCGGCCGCAGGGCGTCCGGACGGAACCAGTATACGGTGCCGTATGCGGCCAAAGGTGAATAGGGTTCTTCCGGGACCGAGCAGTTCAGGTCCTCCAGGATTTCGGCGAAGATCGGCCGGTTGTCGTACCAGGCGTGCCCCATCGACCGGTAACCGGTATGGATCATGGGCGCGAATGCCATGCCCACATGAGGGTGGGTGGCAAAGAAATCCAACAGATGAGACACGTATTCCCTGTTCGCCAAGACCGAGTCAAAAATGAAGTTTTTGAAGTATTTTCCAGTCGTTGGATGCACTTGAGGTGACTTTTTGGAATGCAGGCGGCAAACCAGGTCATAGTCCTTTTCCATCACCACATCTTTGAGGTCGATATACAGCGAGGACATATCCCGCCCGCGATTTTCGCCCACGACACGCACATCTGCCTCAATTCCAGCGGCTGCGCATTTTTCTTCCAGGATCGCTTTCTTCTCGTCCGACGCGGTGGTGATATAGAAATCAAACGGGTGTGGAATATTGCTGACCCGATCAAAAATCTCTTCAAACGCTTCGGTGTAGTAGAGATGCGCACAGGCCGCGATTTTGAGCGAAGAATCCCATTTTGGCGTTCCTTCGTATGATTTGCTGTCAAACGTAAATTGATAGGCCAGATTGGTGTGTAGCGACCGCAATGAAGTCGTCTTCAACAGAACCTGCCACATCAGGTTCGTCGGATAGTCGCTGTTTTCTTCCAGATAGGGAATGATCCGGTCCAGGTTGATCTGATATGCATCCTGAAGCGCCGGCGAGCTGTAGAACGGGTGCAGCAGGATAAAGGGGCACTGCGCTTCTTCCAGCGTTTCTTTTATTTCCAGCAGAAGCGGATGGTCCGTCTCATAGTCTTCAGGTTTGATAAACGCACCGCCTTGGAAGCCGTGCTTGATCAGATAGGCCGCCAGATCCGGAGTGGTACCCGGTTTGTTGCCAGGCGAACCTTTCCTTGGCGTGTGTTTTTGCAGGAACTTTTGAAACGGCTCCGATTGCAGCACGTTCTGCCCCAAATTCAGAAAGATGCTAACGAGTTGCCGATCGTTTTCTGACAACGCTTCGTCTTTTCTGCTGGCGATTGACCAGAAGTCCAGATCGCTTTGCGCCGCCATGCTGGCCCGCATGGCTTCATAGGGGTAGACGGGACCGATCAGGTCACAATCCATAAGGGTCAGTTCATCCAGCGCCTGGATCTGATCCAAACCCAATTGGCTGATGCAGCCCAGATACCCCCGGATGTGGTCCCGTGGTTGTTTGTCCAGAACAACGACCTCGTCGCTGCATGCATTCAGTTCGGCCAGGCCGTCGGAATCGGGCGCACCGTTGGTTACAACCCAGATACGATCGAAATCCGGTCGCAGAGACGCAAGGCAATGCGTGGCGTACCCAAGGACTTCACCCTTTTGAAGTTCCAAATTGTAGATTAACCCGCGCATCACCCCTGCTCCTTTTTTGCCCATGTGCTGAATTGGTTGAGGCCGTCCCTGACGGAGACCTGCGGGGACCAGTTCAGCAGGCGGCGTGCCTTCGAGATATCGGCCAGAGCATAGCGAATGTCGCCGGCGCGGAAATCGCCGGTGACTTGGACGC
>NZ_JBQFPJ010000015.1:0-115891 GCF_056534475.1 Ruegeria sp. D4 | reverse complement strand
GTCGCGCGTGTTACATAACTACACCCGGCGAATGATCGTAGCGGTGGATCACACGAAGTTCGGAGAGAGAGCGGCCAATGTAGCCTGCCGGTTCGACCAGGTCACCGATCTGGTGACCGACGCTGCACCGCCCGAACCTTTTGCTGCGGCTTTGAAGGATGCAGGGGTCAAAATTCACATCACATCTCGCCGGGGTGGCAAGAAGAAAAAGAAGGGTAGCGGTGGCGCGATCACCTGACCTGTTACGCGATCAAAGGAAAACGAAAGCGCGCTTGCCTATGGGAGACAATAACAGACACTCCTGATGTCAGTTGTGGCCGTTGCCGAAAGCGCCGACAGAGATTTAGCAGGCAACGAAGGTGAGCCGGGTTGGAGACCTGCATGCCTGACAACCTGCCGGTCATCGGATCGGCCGCGGATACGCCGCGCGCCTTTCGCGCTTTCAGGATTTCAACGCATGGATTACAGATGGCTCCTGTCGTAGAGCAGGTTCTGGCGGATTTGATGACTGGCGGAGCAGGCCGTTTCAATCTATCGCCCTTCCGCATTGATCGATTTGACCGCAAGGTCCCTTGATGGAGAGATCCGACATGACAATCACCCGTATCGAAACCGGCCAACGCATGAGCAAGGTCGTCAAGCACAATGGTGTTGCCTATCTGTGTGGGCAGACTTCGGATGCGGCCACTGTGGCGGATCAGACCCGCGAAATCCTGGCCAAGGTCGAGGATCTGCAGGCCAAAGCGGGCAGTGACAAGACGCGAGTTCTACAATGCACGATCTGGCTCGCGGACATGACAGATTTTGCCGAGATGAACGAAGTCTGGGATGCCTGGGTACCGGCGGGCCACGCTCCGGCCCGCGCGTGCGGCGAAGCCAAACTGGCGCGCGATGTTCTGAAGGTCGAGATGATCGTCACCGCTGCCTGCGACTGATTTATCAATCAAACCGTCTTGCCCAGACCATAAGGCATGAAGCGGTCGGTTGCGTTTGTCGTTCTTCGAAAAAGTTCACCGCCTTGGTTCTGGTGAAATGCGTTGGCCGTCAACGGAATAGGCGCCGGTGGGTGAGTGGCTGTTTAATTAAAGATCAATTCGACTCGGTTCTCTGAAGCCTGTATTTCGCCAAATGCGGGCAAAAACAGATCGTGGTCTTATGCAGCCAACCTTTCAAAGAATGTTGGAAAACTGAACCACTCTGCAGTGTATTTTCTTGTGTGTCGGCTAAATTACTCTGATTGACCAGTCCGGCGTGACTGAAACGCGACGCGCCATCCGAATAGGGTACCCTGAGATCATTCAGGTCGAAGTTCGTTTTGAGAATTTATTCACAAATGGCCTGGTTCCAAAATCTGAGTGACAAAAGGCAAGCATTCGAACCTCACGTTCAAGTTTAGAATGCCAATGGAAGCGGCTGCACCGTGTCTCAAGTCGTCGATCATCCTTTGATCAGTCTCGAAAAAAATGCAGTACCACGGTCCGCGTCAATCCCGGAACTTTCGGTGCAATAACTGACGCTGTGATGGCACTTGAATGCCAATGGCCTTCATTCGTTGAAACCGAGGCTCAAGCCATCGACGAAGGCGTGAAATAGTTGAGATTGAGTGCTGATCCCAAGCTTTGCATACGCATTTCGACGATGTGATTTCACGGTCGGCATCGCTATGCTCAGTGTCTTGCTGATCGAAAGACTTGAATGGCCTTTCAGGATCATCTGGACAACTTCAGCCTCTCGCGCGGTCAGAACGTCACGGCCAAAAGACTCCGGTGAAGGTGATGGACGACCCGACGCTTGCGTCTGCTCTCTGGACAGCCGTAGAAACGCCAGCCGGATCAATGGCAGGACGGATCGCAAAACTTCCAGATCCTGCTGAGGGATACCGTCAGGCGTGGCTTTGCGGGCCAGGCTTACCTCACCCATGATCCTCTGGGGCATGTCGACCAGGACTGAAACTTCCTGCAGACCGAAGGGCCAGCCGGGCGTCCTGAATTTGATCTCTTCGCTCTCATCCGCGATGACATCCGACGTTGTCGCGACCCAGTTATCCGGTGCGAGATCGGCCATCCGGTATACCCCTGCGGCGATACCTGCCCGGATCGCATTGTGCACCGGGTTGAGCAGGTAGGTTCTGGAGACATACAGCTGAACCGCGGCCTTGGACGCTGGATTTGGGTAGCTATCCGCCAGATAAACCGGAGGCCCTGAGGGTCGGTTGAGCACCGCAAATGCCGCCTCGCACGGAAATAGGTATTCGACGGCCCGGATCAGGGCATCGCTTTTTGCCTGCCCGTCGATCACTTCAGAAATGGATTGGCTGAATTCCTTTAACTGCAAACCCGGCCTTCTCCCTACCGTTGTCTCATCCCTTGGGACGATGGTTTTACCATAATGTTGCTGATACCGAACTCCGCAAAGGAGTATCAATATGCCGAACCCGCCGATTGTCCTTGATAATACAACGGTTTCAGAACACCTGGGCAAGCTGGATGTGGTCCAAGCGATGCGCACGCTGTTCATCAATCTTGGTGAAGCCCGTGCGGTACAACCACCGCAGACCGTGACCGAGTTTCCGGGGGGCGGCGATTTCATAACCTATCTCGGTGCGCTCGAGGGGGCCGGTGTGTTCGGGGCGAAGTTGTCGCCTTACCTGCCGCGCGCCAATGGACCCATCATCACCGCCTGGACTGTTCTGATGTCCATCAAAGATGGTCGGCCATTGGCGTTGATCGACGCAGGCGTGCTGACCACCGAGCGCACGGCCGCCACGACCGCATTGGCGGTGGATGAGCTGGCTCCGACCGGCCGCCCGCTGACGCTGGCCATCATCGGAACAGGTCAGGTCGCACAGGCGCATATGCGCCATGTGGCCGGTTTGCGCGACTGGGCAGAGGTGCGTATCTACTCGCCGGGTTTGGGTGAAAACACGGATATTCAGGCGACATGGAAAATGCTGTGCCCTAACGCCAAGTTGGCCTCGAGTTCCAGGCAGGCTATTGCACAGGCCGATGTTGTCATGCTGTGCACGTCATCGGGTAGTCCGGTCATTTCCACGGAAGATATAGCGGTCGATGCGCTGGTGACATCGATCAGCACCAATGTTGCCCGCGCGCATGAAGTTGATCCGACCTTTCTGGCATCCGCGCAGGTCTATTGCGACTACCGGGAAACAACCCCTGATGCAGCAGGCGAGATGCTGATTGCCGTGGAACGACACAACTGGAGCAAGACCGCGATCCTTGGCGATCTTGCGGAACTCTGTACCGGCAGATGCCAGCGACCTATTGCAGGAACTCCGGTCTTCTTCCGCTCTGTCGGGTTGGGGCTGGAGGACATCGCCGTGGCAAAAGCCGTTTTTGACCAGACTTCAGCCTGAGGAGAGCGCACATGTTCATCGAACCGTTCAAAGTCGAAATCTGGATGAATGAGTGGGAAACCCGCTGTACCCACAATCTTGCCGAAACCTGCGTGGCCAGCATCACGATCGATCAGCTGTTGCAACTGTCCGGACTTAATCAAAACGACTTGTCCGAACTGCTGCCAATGAAAATGACCTACGGTGCGATCGAAGGGTCAATCCGCCTGCGTCAGGCCATTTCAGATCTCTATGACGATCGGAACGTCGAAGATATCACCATTACCCACGGCACGATTGCGGCCAATATGCTAGTGCATAAGGCAGTGGTTTCGCGCGGGGACCGGGTGGTTTCGATTGTGCCGACCTATCAGCAACACTATTCGATCCCCGCCAGTATCGGAGCCGATGTTCAGATTCTGCCACTGCGCGCGGAAGACGCATTCCTGCCTGATCTGGACCGGTTACGTGAACTGGTGACACCGGAAACCAGACTGATTGCCCTGACAAACCCCAACAATCCGACGGGTGCGCTGATCGAACGGCCAATGTTGCTGGACATTGCCGAGATTGCACGTTCTGTCGGCGCATATGTCCTGTGTGACGAAGTCTATCGCGGCACCGGGCAGGAGGGCGACGGCATGTCGCCTTCTATTGTTGACATCTACGAAAAGGGGATCAGCACGGCGAGTACATCGAAAGCGTTTTCGCTGGCCGGTTTGCGCGTCGGTTGGGTGGTGGCCCCGAAAGAGGTGACCGAGCAGATCCTGATCCACCGTGATTTCGATACGATCTCGGTCGGTATGATCAACGATCACTTTGCTGCCATCGCATTGGAGAACCAGCATAAGGTTCTGGCCCGCAGTCACCGGATCACGCGGGGGAATCTTGCTGTGCTGGACGCATGGATTGCCACGCAGCCGCGCGTTGATTGGGTCAAACCCCGCGCCGGGACAACCGCGATGTTGAAACTCGACATACCGATCAGCTCACGCGAATTCTGTGTCGACTTGGTGCAGACAACCGGAGTGATGCTGACCCCGGGCGACGCCTTTGACATGGAAGGTTATGTCCGTATCGGTTTTGCCAATGACCCCTATGTGCTGCGGGAGGGTTTGGAAAAACTGTCAGGGTTTCTGATAGCCCGCTTCGGTCGCGCCGACAGTGGTTTTGTCGCAGACGTTTCGGAAGAATAAGGCCGGGCTTGGAGGTGTTGGTTTGACTATTTTTGTCCGGATGCAGCCTTTCGCACGATTGGCAACGCGCCTGGTCAAAGCGCCGATCAGAAACGGCAGGCCGCTTTTGCGGTTTATTCCGAGTAGCGCATCTCCATCTCGTCGTAATGTGCTTTCTGAACTGCGTTCTGACGGATTTCGAAACTGGCGACGGGTCCGCTTTCGTCCATGCGGCCGTTGGCTTGAAGCATCGACAGCGCGTCGTTCATGCCCTTCAGTGCGCCCTGCAACGCGACATTGGCATATAGGACCAGGCCAAACCCCATTTCGTCCAGACCAGAGAATTCGATGATTGGAGTTTTGCCGCCTACAACCAGATTGATCAGCTGTGGCGTGCCTGCAAGCCGCTTGGGAATGCTGCGAATATCGTCAAGGCTGCGCGGTGCCTCGATAAATGTGATGTCAGCCCCGTCTTCGATGAAGGCTTCCGCGCGTTCAATGGCGGCGTCGAACCCTTGGGTCGCACAGGCATCGGTGCGCGCGACAATAAGGAAGTTTGGGTCGTGGCGGGCGTCTGCTGCGGCCTTGATACGGCTGCGCGCCTCTGTCAGATCGACCACATCCTTGCCGGAGAAATGACCGCAGCGTTTGGGATTAACCTGATCCTCAAGTTGAATGGCGCTGGCGCCGGCGCGTTCCAGCGTGCGCACGGTATGGTGGACGTTCAGGGCATTGCCGAAGCCGGTATCCGCATCAACCACAATGGGCAGTTCGGTGCTGTTGCGGATGGCCGATGTGTGCTGGGCGATCTCGGGCAGCGAGATGAAGCCCAGATCGGGCATGCCCAGATAGGTGTTGGTCAGCCCCGCACCCGAGATATAGACGGCCTCAAACCCCAACTGGTCGATCACGCGTGCCGCAAGAGCATTGGCTGCGCCGGGCATCAGAACGGCTTTGCCCGTGTTCAGGCGTTCACGGAATGCTTTGTTGATCTCATGGTTCATCATCGGCGCGCTCTCCGGTTCAATGGTCTGCCTGCCTGCCTAGCGAAGCCTGCGGTACGAGGCAAGTTGCTGTGAATTGCGTTCTGTCAGATGAAACAGTGCCGTCAGCGTGTGGTCAGACTGCGCGCAAGACTTTCCAGCAGCGGGACCGTATTTGCCCGCGCCTCGGTATCGAACCTGTTGGCCAGACCGGACACTGTCAGGGCGCCGATGAGATCGCCGTTTGCATCAAAAACAGGGGTCGCGACAGAGGAGATGTTGGGATTTGTCTGACCGACTGAACTGACCGTGCCGTTCTTGTTGAACTTGGCCAGGTCACCGACATCCTCGCCCGAGAAATGCCTCAAGACCAGCCCGGAGGCCCCAGTGGACAATTGCAGGCGCATACCTTCCTCAACATGGAATCGCAGCAGGTTGGGGGAATTTTCCCTGTATAAACAGATACGTTCATTGCCCGAGCGGACATAGAACGAGGCGGTTTCCCCAGTTGCCTCAGCCAGGATTTTTAGCGATGGCGCGACGTGTTCGCGCTTGGTGAAATCGCGCCGGAATATCAACCCCAGCCGCCAGACGCTGGGGCCGACACTGAACATGCCGTCACTATCGCGCTGAATGAAGCCATAGATCATCATCGAGTTGGTCAGCCGCAGGATCGTGCTTTTGTGCAGGCCTGTCTCTTCGGCCAACTCTGCAAGAGACATGATTGGGCGCTGTGTCGAAAAGGCACTGAGGATGGACATGGCACGTTCGACGGATTCGGTTCTGTTCGCGGGCATAGCATTCTGCCAGGTGAAACGGGGTTAGATCGATCTTGCTGATATCCAGCCGCAATGTCTAGCTTGTCGGCAAATCAGGAGGCAACCGTGACAATCGCAACCTACAAACCTATCGCCAACACCTCTTTTCGGGCCGTGGACTATTGCGCCCTATTGGGCCCCGAATTTCGAAAGCTTCCTTATTCTCTAAGGGTTCTGGCGGAAAATGCTGCGCGTCATTCCGAAGGAGGCGCTGCGGCGCTGGATGTGCTCCGACGCTCTGGCGAGGCTGTACCGTTCCGTCCTGCACGGCTGTTGTTGCACGACATGCTGGGAATTCCGGCGCTGATCGACATCATGGCCATGCGCAACCGGCTGGAGGAGGTGGGCGGAGATCCGGACGTAGTTGATATGAGCCTGCCGGTCGACCTGGTGATCGACCATTCCATGTCGATCAACCATTGGGCGGACAAGTTTGCGCTGGCCAAGAACATGGACCGAGAGTTTGAGGTCAACCGTGAGCGTTTCGCTTTTATAAAAGCCTGTGAAGCACGGTTCCCCCGACTGCGGGTCATTCCGCCGGGGGGTGGGATTTGCCATCAGGTCAATCTGGAATATCTCGGGCAGACTGTTTTGCCATCCAACGAGACCCCCGATGTTCTGATCCCGGACTCCAGCCTTGGCACTGACAGCCACACGCCGATGATCAACGCGTTGGGGATCATGGGCTGGGGCATTGGGGGGCTAGAGGCCGAAGCGCTGCTGTTCGGTGAGACCACCCCGGTCAATGTGCCCCGCGTCATCGGGCTTGAGGTAACGGGCAACCCGTCCGACGATGTCACCGCCACTGACATTGCGCTGGTCATCGCCGAGAAACTGCGCGCCATCGGCGTGGTCGACACCTTTGTTGAGCTGTTTGGCACCGGTTATTCCGCGCTGAGCGTCGCCGACCGCGCCACCATTGCAAACATGGCGCCGGAATATGGTTCCACTATGGTGTTCTGCCCGGTCGACGAGCGCACCATTGGGTACCTGCGCCAGACCGGCCGCAGTGAAAGCGCCACATTGGCCGAGAGCTACTGCAAGGCGCAAAACCTTTGGGTCGATGGCATGGATGCGGCCATTGAATACGAGCAGGTGGTTGAATTGAACCTTGATCAGGTTGGCCGGTCCGTTTCGGGCCCGTCCCGGCCGGAACAGCGGATTGACCTGTCCGCCGCCGCTGAGCGTCTGACTTTTGAGGGCGAAACGGACCGTCGGGTTCCGGTCCCGAATGCCGATCACGACATCGGTGACGGCGATGTGATCATCGCTGCGATCACCAGCTGCACCAACACCGCCAACCCGCGCAACATGGTTCTAGCCGGGCTGGTGGCCCGAAACGCCGTGGCGCGCGGCCTGACTGTCAAGCCACATGTCAAAACTTCGCTGGCTCCGGGTTCGCGGGTCGTGGCTAAATACCTGGCGGAAAGCGGCCTGCAGGCGCCCTTGGACGCCCTCGGGTTCGAAGTTGCGGCATTTTCCTGTTCGACCTGCAACGGCATGTCGGGACCGCTGCATCCAGATCACGAAAAGGCGATCAAGGACAATGATGTCAAAGGGATCGCGGTCCTTTCCGGGAACCGGAACTTTGCCGGGCGCATTCACCCGCTGGCTTCGCGCAACATGATTGCCTCGCCGCCGCTGGTCGTGGCCTATGCGCTGATGGGTACGATCCATAAGGACATTACGACCGAGCCCCTGGGGGTGGACCGGGACGGCAAGCCGGTGATGCTGAATGATCTGTGGCCCTCGGCGGATGAGGTGGCGCGGATTGTCGAGACTTATGTCACACCTGACGAGTTTCGCGACAACTACGCTGCAATCGGAGATGTGAATTACCAGTGGAACGCGATGGAGGTTGGCACCGGAACATATGAATGGGTGCCTTCGACCTATGTCTCATTTCCACCCTTTGTGAAAGGCATTCGCCCCGAGAACGCCGGGATCGAACCGCTGCGCGGCCTGCGTCCGCTGGCCATTCTGGGCGACAGTGTCACGACCGACCATATATCGCCGTCTGGTATCATCACCACCGATTCTGAGGCCGGGCAGTTCCTTCAGGCAAAGGGTGTCACCCAACGCGACTTCAACTCGTTCGGGACCCGCCGGGGATGTTCGGATGTGGTTATTCGTTCGACCTTTGCAAATTACCGTCTGCGCAACGAGATGACCCCGGACAAAGAAGGCTCGTGGACCCGGATCGAGCCTGAAGGTGAGGTTACATCGGTCTTCAAGGCGATTGAGACCTATCTGGACCGGGATCAGAAACTGGTGGTGATCGGCGGCAAAGAATATGGCTGCGGTTCTTCCCGGGACACGGCGGCAAAGGCCCCCTGGCTTGCCGGAATACGCGCCGTGATCTGTGAGAGCTTTGAGCGGATCCACCGCTCGAATCTTGTAAACATGGGGATTGCGCCGCTGTGTTTCCCGGAGGGCGTGAACCGCAGGACGCTGCAACTTGACGGGTCCGAGACTTTTGACATCGACTTCAGCGATGATCTGACCGAGGCCAAGCTGACCATCCACAGAAAGGATGGTCGCACGGATACCACGCCGCTGGATTTGCGTCTGTACAATGACGGTGAGCGTGCGACCTTTGCCGAGGGCGGTCTGCTGCCGCGTGCGTTCCGCGGATTTCTGGCGGGGGCGGCGTGATGGCGGAACGTTTACGGGCCGCGTTTTATCGCGGCGGTACATCCAAGGCTGTAGTGTTCAACGGTGCAGATCTGCCCAGGGACCGGGCCGCGCGCGATCGCATATTCCTGCATGTCCTGGGAAGCCCTGACCCCAACGGGCGCCAGCTGAACGGCATGGGCGGCGGGTTGTCGTCCTTGTCCAAGGTGGTCATCGTCGAGCCTTCGGATCGTGACGATGCGGACGTGGATTATACATTCGTGCAGATCGCCGTGGACGAACCGGTCGCCGATTACGGCTCGGCCTGCGGAAACATGTCCTCCTGCGTCGGCCCTTTCGCGGTTGAGGAAGGCATGGTGCAGGTTGCAGCGGATCAAAGTGAGGTGCTGGTCCGCATATTCAGCACCAATACCAATGGCGTTTATCACGCGCGCTTTCCGGTGCGGGACGGTCAGCCCGTCGAACAGGGCACGCTTGAAATTCCCGGTGTGGCGGGAACCGGGGCGAAAGTGACGATAGATTTCCTTGCACCCGGTGGGGCCGGAACCGGCAAGCTGCTGCCGACGGGCAATGCGCTGGATACGCTTCAGATCGAAGGGTTCGGAGCGCTGGAGGTCTCACTGATCGACGCGGCCAATCCGGTAGTGTTTTTCCGCGCTGCTGATCTGCACAAAACCGCCACCGAACGCCCCCAGGATCTGGATGGTGATCCGGACTTTATGGCTCTGGTCGAAGAAATTCGCGTTGCTGGTGCTGTTGCAATGGGAATGGCTCCGTCGCGCAAGGACGTAAAACGCTCCAGCCCGAAAGTGGCGATGCTCGGTGCGCCCGCTGAGTTCACGGCGCTGGATGGCAGCCTTCACAAAAAGGACAGCCATGACATCAATGTGCGGCTCGTGTCGATGGGCAACTTTCATCGCGCGATTACACTGACGGGGGCCATGTGCACCGCCGTTGCAGCCCAGATACGGGGCAGTCTGGTGCAAAGGATCGCGCAACCTGAGGGTCAGGAATTACGCATTGGAAACCCATCGGGTGACTTGCCAACCATCGCGGATGTCCGGCCAGGCCCGTCGGGACCCGAGGCAATATCGGCCGGTACTTTCCGCACACAGAGGCGAATTATGGAAGGGGCCGTCCTTTACCCATCCGAATTGATGGAGGAAGCGCATTGACCAGTTTCCAGACCAGCCGACCTACGACGGATCTGAGTGATGCCCATCCGGACAAGGTGCGCCCTGTACTGCAACGGTTCAACGATTACGGTGCAAAACGCAGCTTTTCGGGGCGTATTCATACTGCGGTGACGGCGGAAGATACCCGTCTGATTCAAGAGAAACTCTTTACTTTACAGGGAAATGGCGGTGTCATCGTACTTGATGGCGGTGGCTCGCTCCGAACAGCTATGTTGGGGGACATGATGGCGGAGAGGTTGATCGCCAATGGGTGGGCCGGGATCGTCATCAATGGTGCTGTCCGCGACAGCAAGCGTCTGGCGCAGCTCGACCTTGGCATCAAAGCGCTGGGCGTAACTCCGGTTCGGTCCGCCAAGACAGGGATCGGCGCAATAGACGTTCCGGTTGCCTTTGGCAGCGTGCTCTTCGAGCCCGGAAGTTACATCTACTGCGATGAAGACGGTATCCTGATTGCGGAGGAACCACTTTAAACAAAACAAGGAAATGCCAGCCAATGGGAGGAAATCATGGCAAAATTCAATCTAACCCGCAGGACATTTGCGGCTGCCGCCGTGGCGGCGGTTTCACTTGGCGCGCCGACACTGGCGCACGCGGAACAAGTCGTTGAAAGTATCCACTTTCTGATCCCCGGCGGTGCCGGCGGCGGTTGGGATGGCACCGCGCGTGGTACCGGCGAGGCACTGACAGAATCGGGGCTGGTCGGATCGGCCAGCTACGAGAACATGTCAGGCGGCGGCGGTGGCAAGGCCATCGGTTATCTGATCGAAAACGCCGACAGCAACCACGGCACGCTTATGGTCAACTCGACCCCAATCGTGATTCGGTCGTTGACGGGCATCTTCCCGCAGAACTTCCGCGATCTGACCCTTGTGGCCGGGACCATCGGGGATTACGCGGCGCTTGTGGTCGCGGCAGATGGCCCGGTTCAGGACCTGAACGGGTTGATCGAAGCCTTCAACGCCGACCCGAACGGCGTTGCCGTGGGTGGTGGTTCGGTACCTGGCGGTATGGATCATCTGGTCGCCGCCATGGTTTTTCAGGCAGCTGGTGCTGACCCTGTGGCCATGAAATACGTCCCCTATGACGGCGGCGGTGCGACCATGGCCGGTTTGCTGTCGGGTGAGGTACAGGCCGTTTCGACGGGCTTCTCGGAAGCGGTGGAATTGGCCAAGGCCGGTGAGGTGCGCATAATCGGCGTGACCTCGGACGAGCGTGTGGACGCTTATCCCGATGCTCCGACCATGAAAGAGCAGGGCAACGACACCACGTTCGTCAACTGGCGCGGGTTCTTTGCCGCACCCGGACTGCCGGAAGACAAGCTGGCCATGTATCAGGATGCGTTGACCAAAATGTACGACACGCCGGAATGGGTGGCAGTCCGCGATCGTAACGGTTGGGTCGATATCCACAACAACGGTGATGATTTCCGTGCGTTCCTGGAGCAGCAGGAACAGGAAATCGGCGACCTGATGAAGAAGCTGGGCTTCCTCTGACGCGGTCTGCGATATCCTGAAAAACGGGTGCCCGGCTGTGTGCCGGACACCTCAAACAAAAAAAGGGGAGGGGATGGAAATGGCACTGGATCGCTGGATTGCACTTGTCATTCTTCTGATCTGTCTGGCCTATGGCTATACCGCCTATTTCACCATGGACGACCTGTTGCCGCCAATCATGCGGCGCAGCCCGATCTGGCCGTCAAGCTTTCCCAAGGTGTTGGCCATAGGTGCTATTTTGATGTCGGTGTCCATTATTCTGGGGTTGGAAAAAACACCTGAGAAACAAGATGCGGCGGACATCAATCTGGCGAAGCTGCATGAATACAAGTTGGGTCAGGCGTTGCTGCTGGTGGCCTTGATGGTCGGTTATGCGCTGCTGCTGCGTCCGCTTGGATTTCTGGTCTCGACCTTCCTCTTTCTCACGGTAGGAAGCTTCATTCTCGGCGAGCGCCGGTACGTGCTGATGGTCATTGTCAGTGCCATTGCCGCCGGGGTGGTCTGGTATCTGGTGGAAGTGATACTTGGCATTTTCCTCAGCCCGTTTCCCGGATTTCTGAACGCGATGGCAAACGGAGGCTGACATGCTTGAAGGACTCATGATGGGCCTCGCGACGGCCTTTACGTTCACAAACATTCTTATGGTGATCGGCGGCTGCCTGATCGGTACGTTCATTGGCATGCTGCCGGGTCTGGGGCCGATGTCGATCATTGCGATCATGATCCCGATCGCGATTACCATCGGCGACCCGTCGGCCGCATTGATCCTGCTGGCCGGTGTCTACTATGGCGCCGTCTTCGGAGGATCGACATCATCGATCCTGATCAACGCGCCAGGGGTGGCCTCGACAGTTGCAACCAGTTTCGACGGCTACCCGCTGGCCCGTTCGGGGCAGGCAGGCAAGGCGCTGACCGTCGCCGCAATCTCGTCCTTTGCCGGGGGCACGATCGGGGCGGTGCTGCTGATGGTCTTTGCGCCGGCTCTGGCCTCGGTGGCACTGCTGTTTCATTCCTCGGAGTATTTCGCGCTGATGGTCGTCGGTCTTTCGGCCATTGCCGCCTTTGCCGGAACGGGGCAGGTCAGCAAAGCGCTGTTGATGACCTTCCTGGGTCTGATCATGGCGACGGTGGGCGAAGGTGTGCTGTTCAACGCGCCGCGCTTCACCATGGGCATCATGGACCTGCAGTCCGGATTTGGTTTCATTACGCTGGCCATGGCAATGTTTGCTTTGCCGGAAGCGATCTACCTTGTTCTGGACCCCAACCGGTCGAAAACCGGGGGTGGCGATAGTGGTGAAATCACGAACCTGAGAATTGACCGCAGCGAGGCGAGAAAGATAGCCCCGGTCATCGGACGCCAGTCCATTCAAGGGTTCTTCATCGGCGTTTTGCCGGGGGCCGGGGCGACGATTGCCTCTTTCCTTGGCTATGCGGTGGAACGCAACATCGCGCCGAAGGAAGAACAGGAGCGCTTTGGCAAGGGCGAGATCAAAGGTATCGCCGCGCCGGAAAGCGCAAACAACGCCGCCTGTACCGGGTCGTTTGTACCGCTTCTGACGCTGGGCATTCCCGGGTCGGGTACCACTGCGATCCTTCTTGGGGCATTGATCGCGCTGAATGTCAGCCCCGGACCGCGCCTGATGATCGACGAGCCGCAGATTTTCTGGGCCGTCATCATTTCGATGTATCTTGGAAATCTGGTGCTGCTGATCCTGAACCTGCCGCTGATCCCTTATATCGCCAAGGTACTGGCCGTTCCGCGCAACTTCCTGATCCCGTTCATTTTGTTCTTCACGCTCATGGGGGCGTATATCGGGCAGAACAATGCGACCGAATTGCTGATCCTGGTCGGCTTTGGTGTTTGCGCGACGATCCTGCGCTTTGCCGATTATCCTCTGGCGCCACTGTTGATCGGGTTCATTCTTGGACCCTTGCTTGAGAACAACTTCTCGCGCGCGATGCAGCTTTATGATGGCATGAGTTTTATCTGGCAGCGGCCGATGACTTTGGGTCTTCTGGTTCTCGCCGTGCTTCTGGTGTTGCTGCCTAGCTTCCGCCGCCGCCGCGCGCGTGCCCGGGCCGAAGGGGTTGCGGATGGTGACTGAGTTTCAGGCGTTTGTTTGGCCTGCGGGCCAAACAATACGTCGTTGCTAGTTTGGATCACCGGCAGTGGACGACCGCATCTGGGTGGTTTGATTGAAGCGTTGCCGCGCCCACGTGATCAGGATCAGGCCCGTGTCAGCATCTGGACTGTAGTATTGCCACTGCGTCATCAAAGGTTTGCGGGCTTTCCTCGGCCCGCGCGGCCAGGTGGGCGCCTTCCAGCAAGGCCAATGCGGCACGCGCTTCCGCCCGAGGTTCACTAACGCCCGAGATCGACCCATCTGCCTTGCCCAAAGTAAAGACCCCTTCGATCCACGAAACCAACATGCTGCGGAATTCGCGAATTTTATCAGTGACTTCATGTGAAAGGCTTTCCCGGCTGCTGATCAACGAGACACACAGGCACAGGGTTTTCCCACCGTTCAATGCTGTGCGATAGAGCGCGATCAACGCGCTTATCCGCTCGCCCGCCGTGTCATACAGCCGCTCAATCTCGGCACAGCGGCCGGACAACTCGCTGTGGTAGCGGATCATCAACGAAATCGTCAGCGCGTCTTTGGTAGGGAAATGGTAATGGATCGAGGCTTTGCGGATGCCCACCTCTTTGGCAAGGTCGGCATAGCTGAACCCGTCAAACCCTTTGCTGCGGGCGGCACGCTCGGCAGAATTCAGCAGAGCCGTCTTTGTATCTGTTTCCATGGCGTCTAAACCCTTTCCCTACGCACCAAAGCCGCTGCGGTTTCTGCCGCTTCCAGCGCGCCTTCAAGATATCCCCCGAATTGCGCGGCTGTTTCCGTGCCGCTGAAAATGATCCGATCCCTCCAGATGCCCCGCATGGCTTGCGGCAATCCGTATCGCGGATGCGTGTACAGAGGTTGCAAGTCCAGGTCGGTAGAGGTGAAGGGGTCGAATGCCCAGTCTTTAATGTAAAGCGCATTTGGATTTGCCGCCGCTGAGCCAA
Organism: Ruegeria sp. D4; assembly: GCF_056534475.1. Lineage (NCBI taxonomy): Bacteria > Pseudomonadati > Pseudomonadota > Alphaproteobacteria > Rhodobacterales > Roseobacteraceae > Ruegeria > Ruegeria sp. D4. The sequence continues at coordinate 101,176 of NZ_JBQFPJ010000015.1, read as the reverse complement.
ACAGGCGCACCAGTTGTGCAAGAACCTGCTGGCGCAACGTCTGTTCATCCGCGCGCATGTGTGGTGGAACGCCAATAAAGCCAAACAGCGCATAAGTACGGCCTTCGGCGGGCGAAGCGTCGTGTATTTCCACCAACGGCCCACGCCTGCTCATGGCGTCGCCTGATAGTCCCGCCTCGCGCCAAAAGGGCGTGTCGTACACGGCAATCGCCTTTGCCTGTCCAGCCATCCAGGTCGCGACCTCGCGCATGGCGGAGCGAGTTTGCTCGGGTAAAGGTGGATTATAGGTCAGCTCAGCCGCGACGCGCGGGGGCAACGCAAGAACCGCACGCTGTGCGCTGATCTGCTGACCCGATTGCGTGGTGGCCAGCACTCCGTTTTCGGATTGCGTCAGCGCGGTGATCCGGGTGGACAGGTGGATCATTCCGGCAGGCACTCGGGCTGCCAGTGCATCGATCAAGGCGGCAAGGCCGCCTTTCAGGCGAAATGACCCTTCCATCGATGAAAATCCCCGGCCGCGCTCGACACGGCCGTGCTCATCCTCGAAACTCAGCGCGCCGGTGCTGAACTGTTCGAACCGATTCAATCCAAGCTGGTCGATCAGCGTGGCAATCCGGGGCTGACCCGGCCAGAACCAGGACGGGCCCAGGTCGAAATAACCGTCGCCCTGCGTTTCGGTCAGGATGCGCCCGCCCAGACGGGCGCGTGCCTCGGCCACCAGAACGTCCTGCCCCTGATCCATCAGTTGCGCCGCCAGGCTGAGGCCCGAGAGCCCTGCACCGATGATAAGCGTATCCGTGCGCATGCCTCAGAACGCCTCACTCAAGGGGCGCAGGTCCAGCTCATGGGTCCAGGTCGAACGCGGCTGCTGCGCCAGTTGCCAATAGGCCTGCGCGATGTCTTCAGGCTTCATCATCTTGGTAGGATCCAGACTGTGGCGATCGCGCGACTGGGCTGTATCAATGATGCCGTCCAGAAGGACATGCGCGACGTGAACACCCGCCGGCTGGTATTCGCGCGCCAGCGATTGTGTCAGCCCACGCAGGGCAAACTTGGCCGAGGCAAAGGCCGAAAAACGTGCCCCGCCGCGCAGCGAGGCGGTTGCCCCCGATACGATCAGGGCACCGCCGCCACCACGGACCATCGGCTGCATCACCGATTGCGCCAGCACGACCAGGGTTTGTACCATCGAGGTCCATGTGCGCTGAAAGTCATCCAGCGACGTTTCTGCGAAAGGCGCGACTACAAGCTCTGCGGTGTTGTGCACGACAATCTTTGGCGGCCCGTGTTCCGCGATCAGGTCTGCAATGATTGGTGCGGTCAGGTCCGGGTCGGACAGGTCGATCTCGTGAAACACGCCGACGGAGTTTTCCGGACGGCTACGGCCAAGACCAACCGCCTCCATGCCTTCGGCCTGAAAACGCGACACCAGAGATTGGCCAAGGCCAGCTCCCGCTCCGGCGACAAGCGCCAAGGGTTTTTGTTGGGTCATCGGTTACACCGCTGGTGGCCGGGCAAACGGCAAATGACCGGTCTTCATCCAGATTTTGGCGCCACTAGGCCCTGCAACGGCTGACAGGCTTTGACCTTCGGGCAGGCGCAGCCAGTCGTTCCTGACCAGTTCATCCCCGCTTTCTGTGACCGAGCCGTCGATGATCAGGACCTCGATGCCTCCTGTGGCATCCGAGGTCAGCGTCGCGCCCGCATCCAGATGGCTATAGGTGACAACCTCGCGCTTGTCTTTGTGCAGGACCGCCGTGGCGACGCCGTTTTCCGGCGCGGCCAGCTCATCCGCCATTGTCTTGCGGAACTGGTTGCGGTCCTCCATGTCGAATTGCCAGAGTTTGACAAAGATGGTGCACCCGGGCTCCGACCCCGGCGTATGTTGCGTGGTCGGGGGGTTGCGAACGTAGGTGCCTTCGGGGAAGTCGCCGTGTTCGTCCTGAAACACGCCATCAAGAACGATGAACTCCTCGCCCCCGGTATGAGTATGGGCAGAAAAATGACTACCCGGCGCGTAGCGCACGATTGTGGTCGCGCGTGCCACCTCGTCTCCGATCCGGTCCAGCATCCGGCGCTCTACACCCTTCATGGGCGAGGCTTGCCACGCAAGCTGGTCGGAGTGAACTACAACGCGATCTGAGAAGTCCGAGTTTATTTCCATTGGTCCAATTCCCTCTGCGATTTGTGATGCCGACGACCCGGAGATCAACCCGCTACAGGCGGGCGGTTCGAATGTTTGGCGCGCCAAGACTGCAGGTTTTCAATCTTTCGGAAATGTCTAGCTTTGCAAAATCTGCCAAGGCCGCGCCGATAAATTCGGTGACCGCATGGCAGTGCGAGATGTATGTGCCACCCGCCAGTTCCGGGCAGGGTACCACGGCCTCGGGGTTCCTGGCCTTGAACGCCTTCGTGCGATGCTCGCCGCCCATCATGTCCACGGGGACGAATTCAACCCTGTCCTTGGCCCCTTTTTCAGCAAGCACGATACGGGCACAGGCAGGATTTGGGAAACCTTCAACGTCATAGAATTTCATGAGGCCTGTCCCTTTGGGTGGATCAATCAACAGATAACTACCTATCAGTAGGTAGAGAAAAGTCAAGGCACGCCCTCACACAGGCAGCTGTTACCGAGGAGACAGAGCGGGCTTCGAGATTAAACAAAGGGCGACCCATCGGCCGCCCTTGAGATTGAACTGTTGCGCATCAAAGCTTGATACGGAACGCTGCGAAGCCGTCGGCGCCGTCGCCGGCGTCTTCAATGCTTACACCTTTGACATCGTTCATATAATCACGAGCCTTGGGCCCGGTTTCGAACAGGACGGTGGTCCCTTCCAGCGGGGCAAACGACCAGTTGGCGTCTGCCTTGGGGTCGATTGTTCCCTGCTCGACGATATAGCGAACGATTACATCACGGTTTGTATCAGGGGCCTCGAAAACAACCGTGTCCCCCAAGGCGCCCGGGAAGGATCCACCGCCCGAGGCGCGGTAGTTGTTGGTGGCGATGATGAACTCCATGTCGTCTGTCACGGGCTCGCCGTTGAACTGAAGGTTCACAATCCGCGCAGCGTCGGGATTGACCTCTTCCCCCTTGGGGCCAAAGCGTGAGGGTTGAGACAGGTCGATCTGATACGTCACACCGTCCATGACGTCGAAGTTGTAGGACGGGAAGCTTGGGTCCAGCAGGATCGCGTCCTTGGAACTGGGCTCGATCTGATTGAACATGCCTGCCGACCGTTCCAGCCAACCTCGCACTTGCGCTCCGTTGACCCGCACGGCCCGCACGGTGTTGGGGTACAGATACAGGTCTGCCACGTTCTTGATTGCGACATCACCAACCGGGACATCGGTGTAGTAATCGGGTCCACCCCGACCCCCGGCCTTGAAAGGTGCCGCTGCCGACAGGATCGGCAGCCCTTCGTGCTCGGTCCCCTTCAACATCTGATCAATATACCATTTCTGCGCGATCGAGACGATCTGGACCGAAGGGTCATCCGCCACAAGCGCAAAATAACTGTGCAGCGGAGCTGAGGTTTTGCCCACCGCGCGGCGGACATAGGCCAGCGTCTCTTCATGTTCTACGGCAACCGAATCCAGCACTTTCTGATCGTCACCGACAAGAGCCGTGATCGAGCGGTCTTCGTTCCGCTTCGAGATCGGGCGCGCTTCGGAGGTGGTGGTGACGACACGCCATTCGGATCCGTCACGTTCCAGCAGCAGGTCCAAAATGCCCAGATGCGAACCCCAAAATCCGCCCATGACGGCTGGTTTTCCCATCAGCGTCCCTTTCTCGACATCGATACCGGGGCGATCCGCAAAGGTCGGTGACGGGAAGACCAGGTGATTGTGCCCGGTCACAAGGGCGTCGATCCCGTCAACCCCTGCCAGTGCGACCGAGGCGTTTTCCATACCGTCTGTATGGTCGGCTTCGCCAATCCCCGAATGCGATAGGGCGATAATCAGATCGCAGCCCTGTTCCTGCATTTCAGGGACATAGGCTTTGGCGGTTTCGACGATGTCGCGCGTCTCGACATTGCCATCCAGATGCTTGCGGTCCCAGTTCATGATCTGCGGCGGGGTAAAGCCGATGACGCCGATCTTGATCGGGTGTTTGGTGCCGTCGCCCATCTCAATCTCGCGGTCGAGGATGGTGTACGGCTGAACCAACGTCTTGTCCCCGAGCGGGCCGGCACCCTTTTCCTTGGCCACGTTGGCCAGAACAACCGGGAATTCCGCGCCTGCAAGTGCTTTCTCCAAAAAGCTCAGGCCGTAGTTGAATTCGTGGTTGCCTAAGGTGGCCGCGTCATAGCCGACGGTGTTGAACGCCGTGATGATCGGATGGCTGTCGCCCTCGTTCATTCCGCGTTCATAGGCGATGTAGTCGCCCATGGGGTTGCCTTGGAGAAAATCGCCGTTGTCGACCAGGAGGGAGTTCGTGGCTTCTGACCGGATCTGATTGATGATCGAAGCGGTGCGCGACAGACCCACCGTGTCGCGGGGCTTATCGGCATAGTAATCATATGGGAAGACGTGGACGTGAATATCCGTGGTTTCCATAATTCGCAGGTGCGCCTGATTTCCACTTGCCGCTGCCGAGTAGGGATGCAGCACGACAAGCGCTGCGCCAGCCGTGGTCGTGGCAAGAAACTGACGGCGAGAAAGGGCCGTTGTGTTTTTCATAGTCATGGGACACCTGTTGGGTTCGTGTTTCGAAGGTCTTCTGCAAGGTATTGGCTACAGTCTTGTGACAGCGGCCCGGATCAGTCGAAAATAGTCAGAGCTAAAGGCTGGAAACCTCCAGACAGCTTAATGCATAAAGTTGCGTTTGTGTGATGTAGAATCGACTGCCGCCGATCCGTGCCCAACTTTTTCTCTTCGGCAATCTGACCTGGACCCAGAAGCTCCGATGCGAACGCACCATGCGACGTGTTGCCTGTTGATCTTCGTTGAGAAGGAGAACCGACAAATCAAGCGTGAGAACCATCCGTCCGTTTCCCGAGCGAAGTCGCGCCTGAGGTTTCAAAGACGGGCGCGGTAGCAGAACTAAAATGGCCCCAATGGTTGGGCTTCTGGAGCGCATTTCTGTGTGCTACGACGATCTCGAAATTCGGTGCATGCCGTCAAAGTTCCCTGAGACAGAAAACCAGTTTCTGCTGAAAAAATTCCAACTCTTCAGTTCTGGATCGAGGAACCTTCGAATTCGACCAGATATCCTCGCGCGGTCGAGACATGCCGGGCATCATCCCATTTGATCCCGGGCTGGTCTGAAAACTGGCGAAACCTTCCGAAATGCTCGCTTCCGTCATAGTTGTCGGGCTGGTGCCAGAACCAGTTTGTAAAGGCAACGGGTTCACCGTTGGACCATTCCCAGCCTTCGGCAGGTTCGTTTGAACCTTCCTTCTGAACCAGTCCGATCCAGGGTCCGAAACGCTGCCAACGGTCCCCTTCGTCGCGCATCCGCCAGACATCATCTTGACCGGCAATCAGATCGACGAGGAAATCGTTCTCGGCCTGTGAACCAATTTCAGCCAGATATCCGCCCATGGCGCGGGCCTCTGCTTCGGCCTCTACCCATTTAATACCCCAGGCGTGCACCAGTGCGTAATCATGTTCCTGAAAAGTGGCCTGCTCCAGGATTTTTCGTGAGTTGATTGAACGGGTTGCCCAATCGTCAAGATCCCGTTGGTTGAAGGTATCTCCAACAACAGGTGAAGCGGGTGTCGCCATGTTATCGGGCGCGGACAGGTTCAATACTGTCAGGCCCAAGACTGCCAGTCCGATTGAAAGCGCGACCAGCAATGGAACAACCCACTTGTTGCGGAGGGCAGAGCCTGAAACCGCAACGAAACGCGAAACCTTGCTTTGCTCTCCTGCAACTCGGTAGGCCTGAACTGGTTTTGGGATGTTTTTCAGCCATTTTTGACCGATCGACACAAATTCAAGGGTCAGTTTTCCTTCGATCTGTTCGCGTACCTGGCTTGAAAGGCAAATCCCCCTGGCTCTGCCAGCGCCTCAAGCCGAGAGGCCACGTTGACGCCATCGCCCAGCAGATCATCGCCCTGAACCATCACATCGCCAACGTTGATCCCGATCCTGAATTGCAGCACCCGATCATCTGGCACCCCCGCGTTTTTGGACCGCAGCGCTTCCTGGACCTCGACCGCGCAGCGCACCGCCTCGACGGAGCTTTCGAACACCGCCAGAACGCTGTCTCCGGCGGTGTTGGCAATACGTCCACCACGCTTTGAGATTATTGCATCCATGGTCACGCGGTGATCGGCAAGCCGCAGCAGCGTACCTTCCTCATCCAGCGACATCAGCCGGCTAAAGCCGACCACATCCGCAGCAAAAATTGCGGCCAGTTTCCTGCGGACAGCGGAGCGGCCGCCGGGAGATGATCCTTCAGTTTCCAAGGGGTGATCCCCGAACCGGATGACTTGGAAAGGGGTCCGGCAAATCGGGGATTTGAACTACCAAAGGCATTCCGTAGGTCCTCCGATATTTCGTCCAAAAAAGCTTCTCCCGCCCGCACCTTTGCTGACAACTGCGGCCTTCAATCTTTTAACATCCGCCGAGGCCGGGCCATACGGATACCGGCTAAGATACATAGGAATCCATGCCAAATGCGCCGCGAACCCTTTTGTTCGAAAGTAGCTGACTGATCCGCCATCATCCGCTTGTGTCCGTGTTTCAACCAGTCCAAGTTCCAACGTACGGATCGCGTGCGCCTTGACCGCATCGTGCAGGGTCTTTCCATTCATTGCCATGTTGTACCCCGACAGCCCGTTGCTTCGCTGAACTTCCGCAGACAGCATGACCATGGCGATTGTCTCGTTATTGTCGCGCAGGTTGCTTTCGAACAGGCCATTCTTGTCTATCCGCTTGAACGTTCTGATGAAGCGGCGATACCCTTTTTTGTAGATCTTGGGTTGCTGGGTCGCAGCACCCCACGCCATTGCCGCCGCCCCCTGGGCTGCAACGGAATCCACTGAGGGGGTGCCATACTTCCATTGATTGCGTTCGATCTTGTTGCCCCAATCAATGACCAACGCCCTTTCCTGTGCCGACCACGCCTTGCGCAAATCGAACAATGAAAACGCGAAAGCGGCGTTGATCAGGAGCACCGATGACTTAAATGACGAGTGCGTATCGTGGTCTACGCCTGGCAGCTTGGTCAAACTGCCTTTTTGCGCCAGCGATATGTACTGCTGAGCGAATGCACGTACATCAAAACTTCGGCTGCCAATCGCAGATTGCATGTTGGATCCGCTGGCCTGAGTGAAGCGCTGCGCAGATGATTTCCCTTCAAAAGCCCCGCGGGTGACGATTGTTCTTTCGTCAGGCAGGGTGTGCAGTTTTTGCACGCTGCATGTGGCGGTGCTACCGGGTTGCGACCAGAAGACTGAGTTCGCGGGCAAACTTTGCGCGAAGATCGGTCCGGCACAAATTTCAAGGGCAAATGCCCAGCCAAAGACACGCATTTCAACACCAAAACATCTCAAAAACACTGAGCAGCCAGGCCTAAAACTATGGCGGCCATTGGATCTTTGTCAAATTCGACTGTCGAGAAGAGCGCCGTTTGGATTGTTCGCGAAGTGTGTTTTCCGAATGGTCCGGAAGGTCTCGAGTCATCGCATCCTGTCTTGGCTGACATCGCGCTTTTGGGTCTCGGTAACTCAGTTGGGACTTTGCCTTTCGCGGCTGATGGCACCGCACCCAGGCACTAGCGACAGTCTTGATTGCTGCACTTCAGCAAAAGCGGAGGGAGCGCATGTTGACGGTCAGAGCTTTGAAACAGTTCCGCTGCATTAAGAGTCATAGCGGCGGTTCCTCTGCAAGGATGCTGACACGGGCGGAGCCACCGTTGTTGGCATAGAAACCGTCAAAGGGCCAGATGATCGCGTCGTTCACGTACAGAAACAGCGGTCCGCTTCTCTCTGCCCGGATACGCGTCGTCATCGCCTTGGGTGCATCAACCGGATCGCAATTGCGTCCGTCTTCGGCGGCCATGTCATCAAAGCACGAAATGAACGCCGTGGTTTTGTCTGTGTAGTCAAAAAGCGGTAAAATCGATTGGCCCTTCGCCCCGATTTGCGCGACCGGTTGAAACCAGTTTGCGCTCGAACGTCGTATCAGGCTGCCCAGTACATACACCCGTTTGTTGGTCTGGAACCCGGTCATCGGAACGCGTGCGCCTTTGTCGGTGAATGGATCGGTTTCCTCCAGCCTGATCCAGTATGTTTGCCCTTCGACAAGATCGACACCAGTCGGCCAGCAGACAGATTGGGGCGAAAACTCATCTTGCAGAACAAAAGTGCTTCCCGGTTCGATCACGTGTCCGGGGCCAGTGTCTGGGCACAGACTGCCGCTGACGGTGGTGAACATCAGGCTAAAAACATGCACAAGCTTGAACACGCCGAGCAACATCAACACAGCCAAGACGACCTGCACCAGCTTGGGGCCCAGAAATGCATAAGCCGCATTCAGTGTTCGGCTGGATTGCAGCAAATTGCCCGTTCGAACCAGAAACCGGTCTGCCGGTTTTTGCAGATTGGTTTTGCGATCCGAGGTCCAGGCCTGACGGGCGGTATCCTTTATCCGGTCCCGAAGCGCCGCGCCGGACAGAAACAGCGCCACAATTGCCACGATGAGCGGTATCGAAAGCACTGGATGCTTCCACAGGGATTGTATCCAGGGCTGAACGATGCCGGGTGCGACGGACGATATGGCGTCGGGTAGCACGACGCCATCTGACCCGACCGGCGGTCGGCCGGGCTGCAACATGGCCCGGACGGGCTCGCCCGCCCATGGCAGGACCAATGCGAACAAAAGCAGGCTGATGAACGAGATATTTGCGATCCTGCGCCACAAGACCAGTGCCTTGACCTGCTCGGCAACTTCCGCGTTGTGGTGCAGTGAAACCTGTTGTGGTTGATCGTGCGGCTGGAAATCGTCGTTCATCATCACTGGCGCATAGCCATCCCGGCCAGTCAGGATCTTTTGGACGACCGAGCTGTGCACAACAGGCTTGCCACCAAATGCCTCACCACTTTCAACGGGTCGGGGTGTGTAGCGGTAGGCCGATTTCAATCCGCTGCGTGAATCGTGAATCAACGCGTTTTTCGAGCGCCGGCTGTCAAGTTCGTGGACCTTTTCGTCAATGAAGATCAGGCCATCCTTTCTGGCTTCCTCAATCATCCAGATCAGCGGCTCAAGCGAAGCTTCATCGTCGGGATATCCGCCACCAATGTCGGCGTGGACACCGGCAAACCAAACCTCCTTGATCCTTGGCCCGTCCTTCTGATTGCCTGAGCCCTTGAGATCGAGTTGTGGAGTCTGATCAAATCGCAGCGGGTGATAGGTGCGTCTCTCATCATCAAGGGACAGGGCGTGGCAGACATGTTCTACGACCGGGCTGCAGACGCGGTTGCGAAAACTGATGGGCCATATCCAGAAATCGAAAACCGCGCGCAGCTCTTCCAGCGGCACTCCATAAGCTTCGACCGTATCAAACAGGCCCAGGAACCTGATTTTGATCTGGCCGGCGCAGCGTTCGGGTTGCTCAGTTCGCAGAATCTCAATCACCTGGACATGTTTCTTCTGCCTGCTGATCGTCCGTTTGGCCCATACGCAAGCATCCCGGATGAAGCGCCCGATCGAGACGGTCGGGCTCATGCGAACTTTGCCTGTGCGAGGATCGCGAAATGGTGCGGTCTGCCGTCTGTAGGCACGCCACGCGCCTTTCGAGTTGCGATGCATTTCCGCGACTGACATGGTGGTCCCGTCGACTTCCCGGGGCATCAACCCTTGGGAGCTGATAAGTCCAGCCAGCGTACGCACGGTAAAAGCGCCGCGACTGAAGCCGAACATCCAGATTTCGTCACCGGGTTCCCAGTTCCAGCACAGGAATCGATACAGCTTTTGCACGTTGCCCGGCACGCCCAGCCCCGTGGCACCGTCAAACAAGCGCACCAGTCCAATCGATGACGTTCCGACACCCGGGATATAGCGCGCCAGTTGCGGGCTGGACTTCAGGGGACTAAGCCCGCGTTTGTCGATGGCCTCATAAAGCCGCCAGATGTTCGATGCCTGACCGCCGAATGCGTTGCCTGTACCGTCAGCGAACACAATGAGCCGCTTGTTCGGTCCTGTGCGCGGTTTGCGCCCTTCAGGAAGGCCCGCTGCAGTCTTTGTGTCTTCATGGTCATCCATAACGCACCTTCGGACTAATCAATTCCCTCGCGCACCGGTGGCCGGAAGGAGGCAGTAGGCTCATCGGTGAAAAATTATCATGTCATTAAGATTTTGAAATAAAACATTAAAATCCTCATCCGGTTTGCTGGCCAGACGACCGGAGCACACTGTCATACGGTGCCAGAAACTGGTCACCAAAACGCTTCAGCCGCAAAATTCGGCCCTTCGATCCAGGCGCAAATACCCGGCTTTCCCTTCATGGTTGCAATAAATTCGATTCGGACCAACACTGATATGACAGTACCAACTGAGAGGTTGATGCCAATTTCTAGCTGAAGATTGGAGTTTGCCTGATGTTTTGTCGCATTATTTCGCTGACTTTTCCGGTCGCATTTCTGCCCGTTGCCGCCCTGGCGCAGCTTTTTTCAGGCCCGCTTGACGAGGCAATGCTGGTCGGGCGAGACGAGACGTCTTTTCCGCCTGCGGATGAGGACTATTTCGCCGAGATTGACAACGGCATTCCGCTTGGCCCGGATGAAATCAAGGGTCGCAACATGTGGATGGTCTGGACCGGCGGCAACGATTTGCTTTGGGATCGCCTGACGCGCGACACGTTCGGTCAATTTGATCTTCTCAAGACCCTGTCTTCGCATCCTGATCTGCCAGCGCAACGCGCCAATCGGTTCGAATATCTGGGTCTGATAAACGAACCGTGTTTCGATCAGGCGACTGGCCCGGATCCCGAACGCTATGGGCTCTGGCTGGACAAACGGCGTGACGATTGCGCAGCCGACCCATTTGACAACGCCGAAAAATATCCGGGCGTTGAAATCGGTGCGCGGGGCCGCAACATGCCTGTCGGCTCATATTACGGTGAACCAACCGGCGTTCTGGGTCTTCGGTTATTCCCCAACCCGGATTTCGATGAACGCGCTGAGCGGCGTTGGGATCCCGAGCGTTTCTACAACGACCCCGATTACTATTTCGACAAGGATTTGGTCCGGCCTTATCGCGTTGGCATGTCTTGCGCCTTCTGCCATGTCGGTCCAAGCCCGATCGACCCGCCAGAGGACCCCGAAAACCCCGAGATGCGCAATCTCAACGCGACGGTGGGCGCCCAGTATTTCTGGTTCGACAGGGTGTTCGCGTGGAAGCCGGACGACCGGCAGTACATGGTTCAGTTGATTCACACAGCGCGGCCCGGATCGCTTGATACGTCGCTGGTGTCGCCTGACTACATCAACAACCCGCGCACAATGAACGCGATCTATCTGCTGGAGGAACGTCTGCGCATAGCCGAAAGGCTGGGCGAGGAACGCCTGACCGGGGGCGAGCGCGACAACATGCAGTTTCAGGATTTCGTGGATCAGGGTCCGCTGACACAGCTTTTTGAGCCGCCCGATATCAGCTTCAGCCCGCGCGTCCTGAAGGACGGCGCGGATTCGGTTGGCGCGCTTGGGGCGCTAAACCGGGTTTATCTCAATATAGGTCTTTTCAGTGAAGAATGGACGCGGCACTTCAACCCGATTGTCGGAGGCCGCACGATCACGCCCATCGAGATTGAAACCGCGCAGAAGAATTCGGCCTATTGGCGCGCGACGGAACTGCAGTCTCCGCTGACTGCGCTCTATTTCCTCAAGGCCGGACGTCCGGACTACCTGGCTGACGCGCCGGGCGGGGCAGAGCACCTGACCGAAGATGACGAGACGGTGAACCGGGGCAAGACGCTGTTTGCCGAAAACTGCGCCCGCTGCCATTCCTCCAAGTTGCCCGAAACGGCCTTTGCGGCCATGCCAGGCGGATGCTCGGGGCCGGGATACCTGCAGTGCTGGTCGAACTACTGGGAGCTAACCAAGACGGATCAATTCAAGGCAGAGATGACCGAAATCGTCAACGCCGACGATTTTCTGGAAAACAACTATCTGTCGAATGAGATGCGGATTCCGGTCACGCTACTTGAGACAAACGCCTGCAGCCCGCTGGCGACAAACGCCATCGAGGGTAACATCTGGGACAATTTTTCGTCCTCGACCTACAAGGCGCTGCCGTCGGTCGGCGAGATCGAGGTGCACCATCCGGTGACCGGCGAACCCTACATGTACGAAATGCCTGCAGGCGGCCGTGGTTACACGCGTGTACCTTCGCTGATCAGTCTTTGGTCGACGGCGCCGTATCTGTTGAACAACACGGTGGGCTATTATGAACCCGACCCGTCGGTCGCAGCCAGGATGCGCACCTTCGACGATGGTATTCGCAAGATGCTGTGGCCAGAACGCCGGCTGCGTGACAGTGAACTGGGCGACAAGGTGCCCGGGCTAATCGATCGCACGACCGAGCAAAGCTACCTGATGATCCCGCGTGGTTTCCAGCCCGACTTCCTGGTGCGCCTGTTCGAACCCTTCCGGGACGAACTGCCCTGGCTTTTCAGCGAAAACGGCGACATCGAACTGGGCCCGATCCCTGCGGGGACACCGATCAACCTGCTTGCCAATCTCAACATACGGCTGGACAACGCCGACTTGTTGGAACGGATCGAGCATGATTTCAGGCTCGCCCGGCTTGTCATCATGATCAAGCGGAACCTGAAGGATTTGCCCGACAATGCCAGCAATACTCAGGTGCGGGCCATGTTCGCTGATCTGGTCGAACCGCTTCTCGAACTCAGCAAATGCCCCGACTTCGTCGTCAATCGTGGTCATTATTTCGGAACCCGGTTGACGGATCCGCAGAAGGAGGATCTGATCGCCTACCTCAAACGTTTCTGAGGTATGAGCGTGGACGCGCCCATTTATGACTATGTCGTCGTCGGCTCGGGCGCGGGCGGCGGCACGGTTGCGGCCCGACTGGCCGAAGCGGGAATGCGCGTGCTGCTTCTGGAGGCAGGTGGCGATCCCCGTTCCGCACAGGGCGGTGTGCGGGGATTGGGCGCGGAAAACCGGTTGCCCGATGACTATGACGTCCCGGCATTTCATCCCTTCGCCACCGAGAATGAAGCACTGCGCTGGGACTTTCATGTCAGCCACTATGCCGACCCGGCCCTGCAGGCGCGCGATCCAAAGGCGGGGCCTGATGGCGTACTGTACCCACGGGCGGGTACGCTGGGTGGCTGCACGGCACATAACGCAATGATATTCCTTTACCCGCATCACGATGATTGGCGCCACATCGAGAAGCTTACCGGCGACGCCGGTTGGTCGCCGAAGGCGATGCATCAGATTTTCCGCCGGATCGAAAACTGCCGCCATCGCCCGATGCAAAAGGTGCTGAATGCAATTGGCATCGACCGGACCGGCCACGGCTATCGCGGTTGGCTTTCTACGGAAAAGGCGATCCCGCGTGCGGCCCTGCGCGACGACGACATCATGGACATGCTGCGTGCATCCGTTCGCGAAATGCTGGGTGATGGAGACAAGGTATGGCGGCACCTGCGCTGGCAGCTCAAGAGTGCGGCAGATCCAAATGACCTTGACCGGATCGACGGCAACGCCGAGGGCCTGGTTTACACGCCGCTTACCACGCAAAACGGACGGCGTATCGGCACACGAGAGCGGGTGCTCGAAACCGCACGGCGTTATCCGGATTGTCTGACGGTCGAGCTTGACGCACTTGCGACCCGGGTTCTGTTTGATGATCAGAATCGCGCGACCGGGATCGAATACCTCAAGGGAGAGCGGCTTTATCGTGCGCATGCAACCCCAAGCGACAGTCAGGGAATTCGACGGCGCGTGCAGGCTAAACACGAAGTTATTCTTGCGGGTGGCGCCTTCAACACTCCGCAATTGCTGATGCTGTCGGGAATTGGTCCGGCCGACGAACTGGCGCGGGCGGGTATTCCGCAACGCGTAGCGCTGGACGGCGTTGGTCGCAACCTGCAGGATCGCTACGAAGTTGCCGTCGTAAACCGCATGGCGGTGGATTGCTGGGAAAGCTTGACCGACTGCCGTTATGAATCCGGTGATCCGCTATGGCGGGAATGGCAGGACACCGGTAAGGGTCTGTATTCAACCAACGGAGCGGCGCTGGGCGTTATTCGGCGTTCGAGCCCGGACAAGAAGCTGCCTGATTTGTTCTGCATGGCATTGTTAGGGCGGTTCGCTGGCTACTACCCCGGCTATGCTGCTGATCTGGCGCGCAGCCGCAACCATCTGAGCTGGGCCGTCCTGAAGGCCCATACAGCAAATGCGACGGGGCGCGTGCGGCTGGCCTCGGCTGATCCGCGCGACCGGCCCCTCATCGAGTTCAACTACTTTAAGCAAGGCGGCGACGACGACCTGCAAGCGGTTGTCGAAGGGGTGAAATTTGTTCGCAACCTGACCGAGCCGCTGCGCCGCAACGGCCAGATCGAGGCCGAGGAAATTCCCGGCCCGGATGTCAAAACGGATACGGAAATCGCCCAGTTTGTAAGTGACGAGTGTTGGGGGCATCACGCGTCGTGCAGTTGCGCCATCGGGCCGCCCGACAGCGGCGTGTTGGACAGCCGCCTGCGCGTACACGGTACAAAGGGGCTACGGGTAGCCGACGCCTCGGTCTTTCCGCGAATTCCGGGATTTTTCATCGCATCCTCTGTTTACATGGTCGGCGAAAAAGCCGCCCAGGACATTCTGGAGGATGCAAAACACGTCACTGTCTAGAAAGGGGGCCATTATGGCACATAGCATCGAGTCGCTCATGGATATGAGTCAGGAAGAACTGGACGAACTGTTTTCCAGCGTACCGGCCGGGGACATTCCCGACGGCGAAGCCGAAGGAACCGCCATCGTGGCCCCGGGCACGAAATTCACACCGCTGATCTCTCGCTTTATCAACAGTTTTGCCTGGCAGGGCAAAGTCTTCGACCAGTCGAAAGGGGTGCTGCGCAATCGTATCTTGCCGTTTGGGCTTAACGCCATTCTGGCCAAGGTTTACAAGGACAAGAGCTGGCTCGATGGAAAGGAATGCATCGTGCTGGACTATTCCGACACATCGCTTCTCGCACAATGGATCCGCGACGAAATCCGGGCCATCGGTCCTGGCCTCTATCTGGGCAAGGTCTATTGGGACGACAATCGCCTGATCGACTTCGCGCTGGATTTCAATGCTGACGCGATATCGTCCTAAATCTGGTAGACTGGCCCCGCCATGACACAGCAGAGCACCTTTCTGATTTTGGCCCCCATTGCGGAGGGACGCATCGAGGATTTGCGCGCGCTGCTGTCCGAGATGGTGCTTAAACCGGGGCTTGCGGATCCCAAGAACCCGATCGTGCCCTTCGCTGATTTCGATCGTTTGCACGTCGCGCGGTTATTTCTTCCGCAAGTCGACACATGGCGGGACATTGAAGCTTATGGCGTCGAAGCGCGCGCCTTCCCGCCGCATCTGGCGTTTCTGGGCGATATGGACGGAGACCGGGACAGCTTTCTGGTTGAGATGGCAAATCACGCGGGCGAAGGGTTGCGTCGCATCTTTTCGCATTGCGAGGACTTCCGTGAAGGTACGGACCTGCGTGATTGGATGGCCCGGCACAATGTGGTCGAGGCCGCCAATTACGTAAACAGGCGCGGTCGCACGGTGCAGCAGATTCACGAGGAAGCCGCGCTTGCGCACGCTCTGAAATTGGAATTGCACGCGCTTATTGAGGCCCACGGGGCAAAAGATGCCATCCTGCTGCACGAGCGGTTGCAGGAATTTGTCTCGGCCGAACGGCGCGAAGGACGCCTGCGCCTGACGCCGAGGCGGTCACCTTCGTTACGGCGGGTTTTCATCGACTGGACCGAAAAATTCGGTGTGCCGTTGGTGCTCTTGGCGATATCGCCGCTCGTTCTGCTGGCCTCGCCGCTATTGATCTGGCGCCTGCGCCGACTTGAGCGTTCGGATCCCGAAATCCTGCCGCGCCCGGATGACACGCATATCGCTGCGATGGGCACTTATGACGACCACGACGTCACCAACCCCTTTTCGGCGGTTGGCGATCTCAAGCCCGGTGGATTCCGGCGCGCGGTGACAACGGTTGCGCTGTATCTGTTGAATTACGCAGCAAGGCACATCTTCTCGCGAGGCTACCTCACCCGCGTTCAGACAATCCATTTCGCGCGTTGGGTCTATTTCGATGACAAGCGCCGTGTGATGTTCTGCAGCAATTACGATGGCGCATTGGAAAGCTACATGGACGATTTCGTCAACAAAGTTGCCTGGGGGCTCAACCTCGTGTTTTCGAACGGCGTGGGTTATCCCAGTACGCGGTTTCTGATCAAGGATGGGGCCGAGCAAGAGCACAAGTTCAAACGCTTCCTGCGGAACCGCCAGCAAGCCACATTGGTCTGGTACAAGGCCTATCCCGGTCTTACTGCCGTCGATCTCGACAGGCATTCGCAAATACGCGCCGGGCTGGAACGGCGGCCGTCCGGGCTTCGCGCGCTGCGCAAATGGCTGGCCAAGATATGAGCAAAAACAAGGATATCCAGACCACACAGGTCGATTTCGCGGACATGCAAGGCTTGATCCGGTTTGGTTATGGCAAGCTGCCCGAGGCCGAGTTTCTGCTGCTGACCGTTTCGGATGCTCGGACCGCCCGGGATTGGCTGGCATCCGCACCCATAACGTCGGCCGAGTGGTTGGATACCCCGCCCGAGGTCGCGCTTCAGGTTGCGTTTACGGCTGGCGGATTGCGCGCACTTGGTTTGCCGGACAAGATTCTGGCGCAGTTTTCGCAGCCATTTCTGGCCGGAATGGCGGGCGAAGACAGCCGCATCCGAAGGCTTGGCGATTCCGGTGGAAACGCGCCGGAAAACTGGATGTGGGAAGGCGGTAAAGTCCATTTGCTGCTGATGCTCTATGCACGCGAGCGCGGGCTCGGCCCTTTCAAGTCGACAATTCTTGAACACGCATTTCACGATGCATTCGACATCATCCAAGAACTGCCGACGCGCCTGAATGACGGCATCGAGCCTTTCGGTTTTGCCGATGGTATCAGCGAGCCGAAAGTGGATTGGGACCGAAAAAGCCCCCCACCCAAGCATGGTCGAGAGACGTATTCCAATCTTATCGCACCCGGCGAGGTCGTTCTGGGCCATGTCAATGAATACAAGGAAGTCTCCTCCGGTCTGCTGATCACCGCCGAAGATGGATCAACGGCGCATGCCGGCGCGGCCTCGGGGGACAACGGCTTTGGACACAATGGCAGCTATCTGGTCATGCGCCAGCTTGAACAGGACGTGCCGGGGTTCTGGCGACATCTCGACTCGGTGGCGCATGGCGACGCCGCGCACCGCGAAGCGCTGGCAACGGCGATGGTGGGTCGCGCGCGGGACGGCACACCGATGATAAAGGGCAGGCGCGAGATCGAGGGCGGGCGTCAGGGAAACAATTTCACCTACGAGGATGACATCGATGGCGTGGTCTGCCCGGTTGGCGCCCATATCAGGCGCGCCAATCCGAGAACCGGTGATCAGCCACCCGGTGTCACCAGCCGATGGGCCTGGATCACCAGCACGCTTGGGTTCCGCCGCAGGCGGGACAAGCTGCCGGGACGGCATGATCTGGTTGCGTCGACACGCTTTCACCGGCTTGTCCGTCGCGGGCGCGCATACGGGCCGCCGCTGTCGCCTGAACAGGCGCTGTCAGGCGAAGGGGCCGATCAAGAGGCAAGGGGGCTGCATTTTGTCTGCCTTTGCGCCGATATCACGCGCCAGTTCGAATTTGTGCAGAACGCCTGGATGTCTTCACCTTCCTTCGATGGTTTGCACGGCGAGGCGGACCCGATTGTCGGCAGCCGCGAGCCCGTCGGCGGCGTGGCATCAGACAGTTTCAGTATCCAGCGTGCAACCGGTATCGCCGAGCGGCTGGACCACCTGCCGCAATTCGTAACCGTCAGGGGTGGCGGCTATTTCTTCCTGCCCGGCTTGCGCGCGTTACGCTTGCTCGCAGAACAGAAGGAATAGGAGATCCTCATGCGCGCTATCCTTCTTTTCATCCGCCGTTTTCTGCATTCACTACTTCAGATCGGGTTGCACTTCGAACGCAGGTTGGAGCCATTTTTCCGCCCGCAGCTAAACCGCCTGGTTCGCGCACCTGCGGCGCGCTTTCTTCAGCGTCTCAAGAACCGCAAGCGCCCGAACCTTGGGCTTGGCCTGGCCGAGGAGAAGATATTTGACTGGGAAGAGGAGGCGCTGCAGACAATCATCGACGAGATGCGCGAGCAGATGAACCTGCATTTTCAACCCGGTGCCTACGAACGCGGTGGCAATACCAAAACACACGGGCTGGTACGCGCAACCTTTACGGTGAATCCCGATTTGCCCGAACACCTGCGTAAAGGCGTATTTGCGACCGAACGAAGCTATCCGGCCTATATTCGCTTTGCCGGGCCCGGCCCGGATGTGCCTGAAGACATTCGGGATGTCGGGTTCGGGTCGATGTCAGTCAAGCTGATGGACGTGCCGGGGCCGAAGCTGATGGAGGAGGAGAAATTCACTCAGGACTGGCCCGCCGTCGTCACGCCGACATTCGTGACGCCGGACGTGCGCGAGAATGCCAAGCTGCAATACTGGAGCACTATTGACGAGCCGATCTGGTATTTCCTGAACCCAAAGGATTCACACCTGATTGACTTCCTCATGCAGGGTCTGTGGAACGAGACCCAGTACAATCCGCTGGGCCAGCGCTACTTCAGTTGCGTGCCGTACCTTTTGGGCGAAGGGCAGGCAATGCTGTACTCTTACAAGCCTTTGACCGATGTGCCGATGACCATCCCCGGGGTTCCGTTCGGGCGCGTGCCACCGAACTACCTACGGGACAACATGTCCCGCGCCCTGCGCGCGGGTCCGGCCGAATTTGAGATGCTGGTGCAGATCCAGTCCGACCCGCACCTGATGCCGGTCGAGGATGCCTCGGTGCTGTGGCCCGAGGACAAATCGCCCTGGATACCCGTCGCGCGTATTCATATCCCGCAGCAGGAATTTGATACTCCGGCCCAGATGTCTTTCGCGCGGAACTTGCGGATCAATCCCTGGCATTCGCTGGCCGACCACCGCCCGCTAGGCAACCAAAGCCGGGCGCGGCGGCGAATGTATCAGGAACTGGCAGTCTTTCGTCAGCAAATGAACAAGGCCGCCCACATCGAACCGGACGGATCGGAGACGTTTGAATGAAGGTCGTCTGTTAGCGGCACTGTCGATGAGCGCCTTATCGAACAAGCTTTGGCCGGGTGTTTGCCTTTGACACCAGGTTGGTTGGAACCCTGATGTCGGACGAGGAATGCGTTCTTTGCTTTCCTTACTCAGGCGGTCCGAGCAGTGACCACCTTCCGAAAGGTCATCATTTCCGCAACCTGACCATGTCGCCGCCAATTGCAGCATGATCTAGGCTGAGTTTGCCTTCTGCCGGGCGAGGTCCAGGAAGATCTTTGCAACCGCCGACAAAGGCTCGTTTTTGGACCAGAACAGGATGGCCTGAAAGCTAAGCGGCGCCGCAAAGGGCAGGGCAATGCACCCGGGCATCGTTTTCAGGTAATCTCTGGACGATCCGACAATGGATACGCCCAGGCCGCGCGCGACCAGACGGCAGATCCCGTCCGTTGTCCGGGCTTCGTATTTCATTCGTCGCGTAACAGAATTGGCCTCAAAAAACCGATCCACTTCAAAGCGAAAGCGGGACAGGCCCATGTATGAGATAAAGCTTTCGTCCTGCAGATCGCGGGCTTTGATGGCTTCCTTGGTCGCAAGCGGATGACCTTTGGGCAGCACGCAATAAACATCGTCGTCATACAGCTTCAGGCTTTCAAAGGACGGGTTTGACGGCGGGCTTGTCTTGATGCCGAAATCATAGTTCTGCGACACCAGCCACTCGACAGTGTCGTCATTGGCTTCGAATTCCATGCGTGCCATCGCTTCGGGGCAGGTTTCCGAAAATTCCTTGATAAGATCGGGAGCCAGTTGTGACGCAAATGACGGGGTGGTAACCAGGCTGAGGCGTGCGTGGCCGAAATGACGGATCGCCGTCGCAGATTGCTTGATATGTTCCATGCCGCTGACGGCCTGACGGACTTCGTTCACCAGTAGCCGCGCCTCTTCCGTCGGAACAAGCGCCCTGCCAGAGCGCTGAAAAAGGCTAAATCCAACTTCGGATTCCAGATCCGAGACAAGCCGACTGACCGCAGGCTGCGAAATTCCGAGCACCTCGGCGGCTTCGGTCACAGTTCCGGTTGAAATCACTGTCCGGAACGCATCGATTTGTTTGAACGTTATTTTCATATCCTACGTGTGCCACCATCAGATCTGTTTTCGCAAGGATATTCAAAACGATATTATCGACGTGGCGATGACGCTGGTTCCGCAATCGAACATCGCCCGCGAAACACGAGTAACGCAAACGGGATTTGTGCGGTCTGGCAAGGTTTTGATCCGCACCTATTGGTGGGGGCAGGCCTGACGCAGATTGGACAGCGGATAGTCGTTGAACATCGCCGGAGCCATCCAGGTCAGAAAAATGTCATCGTCAATCAGATCGGCAAATGCGGTCGTCATGACGCCAAGCTGCCTTACAAAGCCCGCTTCACGCTCGGGGTTGGCCTCGCCATGGGCGAAATCGCCCGGGTTCTCGATCAACCGGTTCGCCATCGACCGGATGCGTTCCGCTGAAATCGGATGGGTGTTTTCGCGCCTTCCACGGTCACTGGCCGGGTCGTGCCACCATGCGGCCTGATAGTACCAGAATATTCCCATGGGGTTTCCACCCAACCGTGCGAAATGATCCAGTGCGAAACTGTCGGCTTCGGCTTCCTGTTGACGGCTTTCTGCGCCTTCAACACCGGCCTGATGATCCAGCAGAACATGCCCCAGTTCATGAACCAGAATGAACTGAATTGCCGAAGAATAAATTTTGCCGCTCAGGTCATAGGTGTAGTTGTCGGCAAAGAGCCGGTCACGATCCAGACCAAAAGCGACAAGCGGGGCCGGCAGATCCTCGCCCGCCCGTAGAAGTCCTGCGAGGTAGGTCTGAATGTATTCCGTCGGGCAGTCCTGGGATTCAAACCAGGCGTGAAGCGTCGCGATATCATCGAAAAACCGTAACGAGGTCAATGGCATGTAGATTTCGCCATTTGCGGGTGACGCATAGAATGACATGGGCCCCGGTCCGCGTTCCGGGAAAAACAGCTGCACGTCACTGGCGGTGTCTCGAAACTGATCAGGCAGGCGTGGCACGATGTCCTGCCACATGACGGATTGAATCGTGGGAATTGCGCGGTCGCGAACGCGCTGAAGATCGGCAGGACTGTAGACGACTTCGGCCGCAAGACTGCCGGTCATCAGGACGTAGATGAGAATAACCAGCCTCAACATCCCGTGTGCCTGCCTTCAAATACCTCAAGCGCCGCATCGGAAGGGCGAACGCCTTCTGATGGATTTTGCGCCCAGCGTTCGAATTGCACCGGATTGCCCCAATCGTCCTGCCAGACCTGTTTCATCAAAGCCAGCTTGATGCTGATCAGGTCGCTCTGTGCCGAAGGGCGAACGGTTGTCGAATCCGCAAGGCAGTTCAGGGTCCAGATCTGATGGCGGGCCTGCTGGCGCGCATAGGCGTCGATCTCGGACGCCGCGACTTGATGGGACTGCTGGCTCAGAGATCCTGTGAAACTGCTGGGGGCGCTGCCTGATGCTTCGGCAACTTGTTCTTCCGCAGCGCTCTGCGGTGCCGCGTCGGAATAGGAAATGGGATGCGAAAGACTGACCCACGCGTACAGTATCACCGCCAACAGCGCGAAAACCGGTGTGGACAGGGCCATTGACCCGGCAACACCCAGCGGGCCACTGTCAGTCACCGTAATTTTTTGAACGGTTTTCCAGAATCCGACAAGAACAACCAGAGCGACGACAATGACTATTGCGGTCAGCAGCAATCGTTCGGACATTCGGAAGGCAATTATGGGGTTTAAACCTTCAAACATGTCTAAATCCTTTGTCTTATTGTGAAATCATACCACAGCTCCCGCCCTTCTCAAAAACGCTCATGTTCCCCGGCTGCTGCGAACCGCGCCGAAACACAGGTCGAACATCAGCGAACGCAGTTTCTGGCGCTAAGATCTGCAGATCGGAATGGAACCAAGCATCTTGACGACGCATGTGCGATTGCCCGCTTCTTGTGTTCGAGCACTCGATTTAGAATACTCGGGAGGTCAAGTCTCCTAACCGACTTCTCTGAATTTTGACCCGAAAACGAAAAACAATGTCGCGGAATGACATGTGTTGGTCTTAGATTCGATGAGTATGGCCAAGCGGAACGCCAGACGGCGTTCCAAACGAGAACGAGGCAAAGCATGCGATATTCCGGCTTTCGGGTCATCAAAGAGGCTCTGACCGGGCACAAGGGCTGGGAACCGGCGTGGCGCGACCCTGAACCTCAGGGCCAATACGATATTGTTGTCGTAGGCGGCGGCGGCCACGGTCTGGCCACAGCATACTATCTGGCTAAAGAGTTCGGCGAGGCGCGGATTGCGGTTCTGGAAAAGGGCTGGATCGGCGGTGGAAATGTCGGGCGGAACACGACGATCATTCGTTCGAACTACCTGCTGGACGGGAACGAGCCGTTCTACGAGTTTTCCCTGAAGCTTTGGGAAGGGCTGGAGCAGGATTTCAATTTCAACGCCATGGTCAGCCAGCGCGGCATTCTTAATCTTGTGCATACGGATGCGCAGCGCGATGCGGCACGGCGCCGGGGCAATGCGATGATCCTGAACGGCTCGGACGCTGAACTGCTGGATACAGCGGGTGTCAGGGCGATGTATCCATTTCTGAACTTCGACAACGGCCGCTTTCCGATCAAGGGCGGGCTTCTGCACCGGCGCGGGGGAACGGTGCGCCACGACGCGGTGGCCTGGGGCTATGCGCGTGGCGCGGATCAGCGTGGCGTGGACATCATCCAGAACTGCGAGGTCACTGGCTTTCGCATCGAGAACGGCAAGGTTCTGGGGGTCGAGACCTCGCGTGGGTTCATCGGGGCCAAGAAAGTTGGCGTGGCTGTGGCTGGGTCTTCAGGCCGGGTGATGGAAAAGGCGGGCATGCGTCTGCCAATCGAAAGCCATGTGTTGCAGGCGTTTGTGTCCGAAGGTTTGAAGCCGGTGATTGACGGTGTAATCACCTTTGGCGCGGGCCACTTCTATTGCAGCCAGTCCGACAAAGGCGGACTGGTCTTTGGTGGCGATATCGACATGTACAACACCTATGCCCAGCGGGGGAACCTGCCGGTGATCGAGGATGTTGTGGAAAGCGGCGTGGCTCTGATCCCGGCGCTTGGCCGGGTGCGTCTGCTGCGCGCCTGGGGCGGCGTTATGGACATGTCGATGGATGGGTCTCCGTTCATCGACCGGACACATATCGACGGACTCTATTTCAACGGCGGCTGGTGTTACGGCGGGTTCAAGGCGACCCCGGCCTCGGGCTGGTGCTTTGCGCATCTGCTGTCCACAGACCGGCCGCATGATGTCGCGACCGCCTATCGCCTGGATCGGTTCCGCACCGGCCACATGATCGATGAGAAGGGGGTGGGCGCGCAGCCCAACCTGCACTGAAGAAGACATGAGCATTTTCTGCAAAACCGGTAACCGGTTCCGCGGTTCGAAAATGCGACAGGAGCCAATGCCTTGATTATCAACCATCCGCTTCTTGGGCCCCGCGATGCGCAGGAGTTTGTCTATCTCGGCGACGCTGCCCTGATCGACCGCCCCGACTGGCAGGCCGAAAATGCTGCTGACGCCTTTCACGACTATCTCTATCTGCGCGACAACCCGGCCGGAGAGCATCGTGAGTTGTGGTATCACGAGCAAGGCGACCGGTCCTGGTTGGTGGTGACGCGCAACACCTTGACGCATGAGATCACATCCGTCGAACTGGCCCGTGATGTGGCCCGGGCAAGGGGGCGCAGCAAATGAGTGTACAGACCAACCGGTTGAATGGCGGTCTTGTCGATCAGACCCAACCCCTGAGCTTCAGCTTTGACGGTAAAAGATATCAGGGTCACCCTGGCGACACACTGGCCTCGGCTCTGCTGGCCAATGGCGTGCGGCTGATGGGTCGGTCGTTCAAGTATCACCGTCCACGCGGGCCGCTGACGTCCGGATCCGAAGAGCCCAACGCGCTGGTCGAACTCCGCTCGGGCGCGCGGCAGGAGCCCAACACCCGCGCCACCGTGGCCGAGCTTTTTGACGGGCTCGAGGCAAAATCGCAAAACCGCTGGCCGTCGCTGAAGCGGGATGTGTTGTCGGTCAATGACATGTTCAGCAACTTCCTGACCGCAGGCTTTTATTACAAGACATTCATGTGGCCGAAGGCGTTCTGGGAAAAGCTCTATGAACCGGCGATCCGGCGCGCGGCCGGTTTGGGCAGCGTGTCCGGACAGGACGACCCTGATGTATACGACAAGGGCTTTCTGCATTGCGATCTGCTGGTGATCGGGGCCGGTCCGGCGGGCCTGATGGCCGCGCTGACAGCGGGTCGTGCGGGTGCACGGGTCATTCTGGCGGACGAGGATTTTGTCCTAGGCGGGCGCCTTAACGCCGAAAGTTACGAGGTCGGCGGAATGGCCGGATCGGACTGGGCAGCGCAGGCCGTGGCAGAGCTGTCGGCGATGGACAATGTACGCCTGCTGTCGCGCACCACCGTGATCGGGGCTTTCGATCATGGCACCTATGGTGCTGTCGAGCGAGTGGCCGATCACGTACTGACGCCCGGTGTCGGGCAGCCCCGGCAGATCATGTGGCGGATTTATTCGAAACAGGCGCTGTTATGTGCCGGCGCAACCGAGCGGCCCATCGCATTTGCCAACAATGATCGCCCCGGCGTGATGCTGGCCGGGGCAACCCGGGCCTATGCCAATCGCTGGGCAGTGACACCGCACGAACACATGGCGGTGTTTACCAACAACGATGACGGTCATCGCACGGCTGCCGACCTGATATCCAAAGGTGTACATGTCACCGCCGTGATCGACACGCGGGCCGACGCACCCGCCATCGAAGGGACGGAACTGTTCGCCGGTGCGCAGGTAATCAACAGCAAGGGCAGACTGGGTCTGGGGTCGGTGACGGTCCGTACGGCGAAGGGGTTCACCCGCGATATCATATGCGGTGGTCTGGCTGTCTCAGGCGGTTGGAACCCCAATGTGCACCTGACCTGCCATCAGCGCGGGCGCCCGCAATGGAACGAGGGTCTTGCAGCGTTTGTTCCGGGTGACGTGTTACCGGTCGGAATGTTGGTCGCGGGGGCCGCGGCTGGCTTGATGTCGACCCACGGCGCGCTGAAATCCGGCGCAGAAGGGGCGGCGGCAGCACTGTCGGGCCTCGGGATTGCGGCGCAGGTCGGGGATGTACCGCAGGCCGAGGACGCACCGGTGAACCTGCAACCCTTCTGGTATGTGAAGGAGGGCAAGGGTCGCGCCTGGATCGACCAGCAGAACGACGTGACCGTCAAGGACGTCAAGCTGGCGCATCAGGAGAACTATGTCTCGGTCGAACATCTGAAACGCTATACCACGTTGGGTATGGCTACCGATCAGGGCAAGACGTCGAATATGGGTGGCCTGGCGGTAATGGCCGAGATGACAGGCAAGTCGATCCCGGAGACCGGCATCACCATTTTCCGCCCGCCCTATACGCCGGTTGCGATGGGTGCTCTGGCTGGCCGGTCGGTCGGCAAACATTTCCATCCGACCCGAGAGACGCCCAGCCACAAATGGGCAACGGAACAGGGCGCGGTGTTCACCGAAGTCGGCGATTGGCTTCGGGCACAATGGTTCCCGCAAAAGGGTGAGACGCACTGGCGGCAATCGGTGGATCGCGAGGTTCTGCAGACCCGCAAATCGGTTGGTGTCTGCGATGTTACCACCCTGGGCAAGATCGACGTGCAGGGAACGGACGCGGCTGAGTTCCTGAACAGAATCTATGCCAACGGGTTCGCGAAACTGCCGGTTGGCAAGGTGCGCTATGGCCTGATGCTGCGTGAAGACGGCATCGCCTATGACGACGGCACCGCTGCGCGACTGGCCGACGACCACTTTGTGGTCACGACAACCACCGCCAACGCTGTTCTGGTTTACCGCCAGATGGAGTTTGCGCGGCAATGTCTGTGGCCCGATCTGGACGTGCAGTTGATCTCGACCACCGAGGCCTGGGCCCAGTATGCCGTGGCCGGGCCGAATTCCCGCAAGTTGCTGGAAAAGATTGTCGATCCGGGTTTCGATCTATCGAACGAAGCGTTCCCGTTCATGGCCTGTGCCGTGATCACCGTTTGCGGCGGTTGCCGGGCGCGTTTGTTCCGTATCTCTTTCAGCGGTGAGCTGGCCTATGAAATCGCCGTGCCCACACGCTATGGCGATGCGATGATCCGTGCGCTGATGGAGGCGGGAGAGGAATTCGGTGTGGTTCCCTATGGCACAGAAGCCTTGGGCGTCATGCGGATCGAAAAGGGGCATGCCACCGGCAATGAGCTGAACGGCACCACCACGGCGCTGAACCTTGGCATGGGCCGGATGGTCAGTAAAAAGAAGGACTGCATCGGCAACACCCTGAGCGAGCGCGCTGGGCTGAACGAGGAAGACGCTCTGCGTCTGGTGGGCTTCAAACCGGTGGATGCCGGCGACCCCGTGGTCGCAGGGGGCCATTTGATGACCAGTGATGGACCGGTCGACGCGTCCCACGACCAGGGCTATGTCACTTCGGCCGCCTATTCACCGGTCCTGGACAGTTCGATCGGCATCGGGTTCCTGAAAAACGGTGCAGATCGGATGGGCGAGGTTCTGCGTCTGGTCAACCCCCTGGAGGGCAGCGAAGTGAAGGTCGAGGTGGTCAGCGCCCATTTTGTCGATCCCGATGGAGGACGTCAGCGTGCATAAACTGAAACCGCTCACACCGCTTGGAGGTGCCGAGCCCCGATCAGACGGCTTTCCCGGCTTGACGATCACGGAAAACACCTCGCGGGCGCTGGCGTCACTGACCGCACGTCAAGGGCATGAGGCAGCGTGTGTCACCAAGGCAAATGAGTTGATCGGTGCGGCTCTGCCTACGCTGGGCCAATCGGTGGCGACATCGGCCTTTTCGGCATTCTGGATTGGTCCCGACAGTTGGATGATCGATGCCGATCACGCAAGCCACGAGATGCTGGCAGTTGAGGTCAAGGCCGCTGTCGGAGACACTGCTTCGGTTGTCGAACAAACCGACGGCTGGTGCCGGTTTGACATTACTGGCCCGACCGCCTGCGATCTGTTCGAACGGCTTTGCAATGTTGATATCCGAACCATGCAATCCGGTGCCGCAACCCGATGCTCGATCCACCACATCGGTTGCTACCTGTGGTGCCACGAGACCGGAACGTCCTTCTCCGCCCTTGGCCCTCGGTCCTCGGCCAAGTCACTTCACCATGCCATTACTGAAATAGCTGAGGCCGTGTGCCGGGGCTGAGGCGATTTCGTTGTCCGTGTTGGCGCATGTCAGCACGCGCCAACCTAATACCTTTCTTAGTGTCCTTGGTGAAATAAGACAGGTTTTAGCGCGGCCCCCGGCCAATGGGGCCGCGGCTTGAGTCAGTAGAAGTGCGGCAGGTTTTTGGCCCGCGCGGCGCGCACCCAGTTCGGTACAAACGGGACGATCTTGTCCTGCGACGGAACCATGATTTCGATGAAGTTCGCTCCGGGGTTGGCGATCGCCTCAGACAGAACAGCCTCTATTTCTGACTCACTTGTGATTTTCGCAGTGCGGAAACCAAACCCCTCGGCAACCTTGCAATAATCCACACGGCCGAAGTCGGTGGACCAAGGTTCATCTATTTCGTCCAGAAGGATAGCTTCGCCCCGGATCCAGCCGAATGTATCGTTGCGGGTCAGGATGATCGTGACGTTTTTGCCGGAACGCTTGATCGACTCCATGTCGCCAATGACAAATCCGAACGACCCGTCACCGGTAAAGGAAATCACCGGGCCGTCATTGGCATAGGACGCTCCCAGACAGGCAGGCACCGAATATCCCAGCGCCCCCATGGAGTAGTTGGTGATGTAACGCCGGCCCGGCTTTTTGAACGTCAGAAGGGCAGACGGGTAGATCGCGCTGACGCCCGGCTCCGACGTGATCACGGCGTCGTCCGGCATTATTCTGTTCAGCGCTTGGCTGAGCTTGACCGGTGAGATCGTCCCTTCGGGCATCGGGATGTTCGAGTTGAACACATTGTCGAGCGCGGTTTTCTTCATCGGGTTCAGATCGATCCTTTCGCGCTTCAGGTTCGGATGCTCGGCCCTGATGATCTCGACCATGTATTCAATGCTGGCCCGCGCGTCGCCGACCATGCCCACTTTGACGGGAAAGTTGTTGCCGACATGCGCCTCGGCAATATCCAGATGCAGAAAGGTCTTGGATTTTGGGTCCCCGTACAGCTTCCAGTGGTCGGTCGCAGCGCTGTCGGTGTTTGACCCGACAAAGAAGATCGTGTCAGCTTCGAACACGTACTGGTTGGAATATTCCATTCCGCCGCGCCCCCCGATGACGCGCAGCGCCAGTGGGTGATCTTCTGGAATAGTGCCTTTGCCGGGCGTTGTCGTGCCGACGGGAATTTGCAGAAGTTCCGCCAGTTCCAAGATTGCGTCGGAGGCCTTTGAGATCAGCCCGCCCTGACCGCAGACAATGGCCGGTTTTTTGGCAGCCAGAAGAATCTCGATTGCAGCACGGATTTTGCTGTGGTCGGCAACTGGGCGGTGCGCCGGGTATTGGCTGTATTCCGCCTCGGCATAGAGATCGTCAATCTCCACCTCTTCTCCGAAGATGTTGATCGGCACTCGGATATGCACCGGTGCCGGGCGGCCGGAGGTTGCGACACGAAAGGCCCGGCGCAGCAGGAACGGGATTTCCCTTGCGTTCGTCAGCACAAAGCTTTCCTTGCAGATACTGTCGTAGAGTTTGGTCTGATCGATCCCGGTCAGGCCGTGTTTTTTGTCCTGATTGATCGGAATGTCCGAACTGAAAAAGATCACCGGAACCGAGCTGAGGAATGCTTCGGTGATGCCGGGCGAACAATGGGTGACGCCGGGGCTGGGCGCTTCGAGAACGCATGGGCGCCCAGTGATCTTCGCATAGGCCTCGGCGGCGTAGGATGCGGTTCGTTCATCGCGGGTCAGGACGAACTCTATATTGCTGTGTTCACGCCATTCCTTGTACCAGCCGATGGTTGTTTCCCCCGGCAGGCCGAAAACATGGCGGACGCCGTGCAATTCGAGCATCTTCAGGATGATATGGGCGCCGTTCATGCGCTTTGTGTCTTGGTGTTCCATGGGTAGGTTCCCTTTCCCGATCAGCTACCGCACACAGTGCTGTATGCAGCCGATCCGAAGTTTTTGAGATTACGTCAAAGGTTCTGCGACTGCGTATTTTGTCAGCATGTCAGGATTGACCTGAACGCCCAGGCCCGGCCCGGTCGGAACGTGTACCCGCCCGTTTTTGACAGGGAAGGGTTCGGTCAGAATGTCTTCCGCGGCGTAGTAGGTCGCCATGTAGAATTCGCATTGCAGGACCAGGTCCGGTACGGCGGCCATCAGATGGGCACCGGCGGCATGGGCCAGTCCCGTTTCGAACATGCAGCCGCCATAGATCTCGATTCCGGCAGCACGGGCAATTGCCGCCACCTCCAGCGCTCGCCGAATACCACCGGATTTCATGATCTTGAGCGAGAAAATGTCCGCGATCCGGATCTGCGCCCCGTAAAGCGCGCCTTTGGGGTCAAACACGCTTTCGTCCGCCATGATCGGGGTATCGACTACATGCGCAATGTGGGCCAGGGCTTCACGTTCGTGCATCTTGACGGGCTGTTCGACAAATGTCGGGCGAAACGCCTCGAGATCCCGGATGCAGCGCACGGCGTCATAGGCCGGAAGACCCTGATTGTAGTCGATGCGGATGTCCGCCTCGTCGCCATAGATATCACGCAGTTTTTCACAGCGCATAAGGTCGAACCGATGGTCGGCAAAACCGGTCTTGAACTTGAAGATGCGCACGCCGTCTTCCCACATCGCGGCGATGTCATCGAGGTCAGCGTCGAAATCTGGGTTGGCGACCGAAAAGCTCATCCCCATGCTGTCACGCATTTTACCGCCGACCAGTTCGCAGACCGAAAGGCCGGTGATCTGGCCGGTGATGTCCAGCAGCGCCATTTCCAGCGCGGCCTTGGCCTCGGGGTGGCCGATCAGCACCTTCTCCGCCATGTTCATGTGCTTTTCGACCTGGACCGGGTCCTGACCGATCAGATGCGGGCGCAGGTGCACGTGCAGGGCGGCGGCGTTGGCCTCGGCGGTTCCGGTAAAGACAGGCCAGGGTGAGGCTTCGCCCCAGCCTGTAAGGCCGGTATCCGTTACCAACTCCAATATCGCAACGTTAATACCTGCTACGTCGCCGCTGCCATGCGAATGGACAGCTTTGGTGGGGATCGAAATGCGATGAACGCGCAGAGTTTCGATTTTATGGTCGCTCACGTATGTCTCCGAAAGTGAGAGTTGATGGTGGTCAGTTCGGTCGCACGACCAGCACGCTGCAACGGGCGTATCGCGAAACCCGGGCAGCGTTTGGTCCGATCAGTAAATCCCGGACCGATGGTTTGCTGGCACCGATCACAACGAAACTTGCCGCCTGCTCGTCGGCGTAGTTGATCAATTGCTCGTAAACGACACCGCGCAGCACCCTGGTTTTGTGCGCGACGCCGTGCCAATTGAAGTCGGCGCAATACGCCGCCAGATCATTCTCTGCCTCGATCAGTACCTGCTGGTGCATTTCTGCCGGGATGTAACCCTGAACATAGCTGAGCTCCTGATCTGGTATGACAAAGATAACCTCGACCGTGCTGTCATGGGATCGGGCCAGCGAAATCGCTTCGTGAACGACGTGGGCGTCGCTGTCTTTGTGCACAAGATCAACGGCTGCGAGTATTTTGGATCGGGTCATGACGTGGGTCCCCCCCTGCTGTGACAGGCGAATATCAAGTGTGGAAGGGGCCGGCCGGTTACCGGCCAGCCGAGTTCCGCATATTGTCAGGCAGCCAGGTGGCCAGTTCCGGGAAAGCGATCATCACGAAGACCATCACCACCATGATCAGGAACAGCGGCAGGGCGGTCTTGGCGATATATCCCATCTCGTGCCGGGTGATCCCCTGCATAACAAAAAGGTTGAAACCGATCGGGGGTGTAATCTGCGCCATTTCCACAACCACCACGATGAAGATTCCGAACCAGATAAGATCTATGCCCGCGCCCTCGACCATTGGCTGCACAATCGCCATGGTCAGGACGACCGACGAGATGCCGTCCAGAAACATGCCGAGAATGATATAGAACAGCATCAGCGCCAGCAGCAGAGAGAAGCGCGACAGCTGCAACCCTTCGATATATTCCGCCAGCGCGCGCGGCAGTCCGGTAAAGCCCATCGCCAGTGTAAGGGCGATGGCACCCATGAGGATAAAGGCGATCATGGCCGAGGTTCGGGTGGCACCCAATAGGCTTTCTATGAAGGCCTCCTTGGTCAGCGATCCCTGCATGGCCGCCAGAATGAACGATCCGATAACCCCAATGGCGGCAGCCTCTGTTGCCGTGGCAAAGCCGCCATACATCGAGCCGATGACAACCAGGATCAACAGGATGATCGGGATGAGGAACCGGCTTTCGTTCAGTTTCTGCCCAAAGGTCATGCGGTCGGAGATTTCCGGTACTTCATCACGGCGCAGAAAGGACCAGCCAGCGACATAGGCCATGAACATGCTGGCCAGCACGATACCGGGCAGGATGCCTGCCATGAACAGTTTCGAAATCGATTGCTCGACGGCGACCCCGTACACAATCAGGGTCAGAGATGGCGGAATCATCAGGCCCAGCGTCGCCGCGCCGGTCAGGGTCCCGATGATCATATATTCAGGGTATTCCCGTTTGCGCAGTTCCGGGATCGACATTTTGCCGACGGTGGTGAGCGTAGCCGCTGAAGAACCGGACACGGCAGCAAATATGGTGCAGCCGACGATATTCACGTGGACCAGGCCACCGGGTAAACGTTGCATCCACGGGCTCAGACCCCGAAACATGTCCTGCGATAATCGACTTCGGAACAGGATTTCGCCCATCCAGATGAACAGCGGCAGCGCCGTCAGTGTCCAGCTTGAGGATCCGGTCCAGATACGGGTCAGCATCGCGTCGCCAGCCGGGCGTGATGTGAACATCTCAAGTCCAAGGTAAGCCACGCCAAACAGCGCGAGGGCGACCCAGACGCCTGTGCCCAAAAGCACAAACAGCGCGAACAGAAAGATGGAGACGAGGTAGAATTGTTCCACTGGGCTTACTCCGCGTGCACATCGACCCCGGCGGATCGAATGTTGTCCTTACCCGTGAACAGGGTACTGATCAGGTTGTCGAAGGCGCAGATCGCCAGCAGGACCGTGCCGATGACCATCGACATCTGCGGGATCCAGATGGGCCACGCGTCCTGCCCCTGGCTGATGTCGTTGAAGCGATAGCTTTCATAGGTCAGTTTGATGGCGTAGCGCGCGAACAGATATGTCAGGTAACTAGCAACTGCCCAGCACCAGATTTCCCCAAATCGCCGGAACCGTCCAAGCGCGTTCAAAAGCAGGTTTACCCGAATATGGCTGCCGCTGTTCAGCGCATAGGGCAGCGCCAGAAACGACGCGGCGGCCATGCAATAGCCGGTGAAATCTGGTCCGCCCACGACAACCTCACCTACCCAGCGTGAGATCATCTGCATCGAGACGAAACACAGGATCAGGATCAGAAAGACAGCGGCGACATAACCGGCCCAACGGTAAAGAGCATCCAGAACAACGCGCAACAGACTGAACAGCGCCACGGCAATTCTCCTCTTGTGTGCCCCGACGCCGAACCGGCATCGGGACATGTTTCAGTCAAGGATTATTGGGCAGCCTTGAAGGCGTCGACGATTTGCTGACCTTGTTCGCCGGCAGCTTCCAGCCATTCGGCGGTCATGGTCTCGCCGATCGCGCGCAGTTCAGCGGCCAGTTCATCGCTTGCGGGGCCGGTGGTCATGCCGTTCTTGCCCAGCTCGTTCACGGTGAACTCGGTGTACTGGATCGAACGCCAGTCGCCTGCATATTCCGCAGCAAGGGCGCAGCCGTTCACAACGTTCTTGGTCGCGTCATCCAGGCCGTTCCAGGCATCCATGTTCACCAGAACATAGTTGCGCGGCATCCAGGCATCCACGCCGTAGTAATGCGACAGGCTTTCCCAGACTTTGCGGTCGTAACCGGTGGACCCGGACGAGACCATGCCCTGTGCCACACCCGTCGCAAATGCCTGGCTGATTTCTGCGGCTTCGATCTGCACCGGCAGCATCCCGGCAAGCTCGGCCATGCGGGCCGAGGCAGAGTTATAGGCGCGGAACTTCAGACCTTCGGCATCGGCCAGTTTGTTGACCTCGCGGTCGAAATACAGACCCTGACCCGGCCACGGCACCGAGTAGAGCAGATGAAGGTTCTGTTCCGCCAGCAGTTCGGACAGCGGGCCCTTGGCCACATCCCACAGCTTTTCGGAATCCTCGAACGAGGTCGCAAGGAATGGAACAGAGTCAAAGCCGAACAGCGCGTTTTCGTTCTGGTGACCGGACAACAGACGCTCACCGATGTTGACCTGCCCTGTCTGGATTGCGCGTTTTATTTCCGCGCCCGCATAGAGCGAGCCGCCCGGGTGGGTTTGAATGGTCAATTCACCCGCCGTTCCCGTGGTCACGCATTCAGCAAACATCGCACCGGTGGCCGAGTGGAAGTTGGTGGCCGAATAGGCCATCGGCATATCCCAGGTTTCAGCATTGGCCGATACCGCTGATACGGTGGCTACCGCGACACCAGCAGCAATTTTGGTGATTGTATTAGGCATTTCAAACTCCCTTGTTGCCTATTTTCGGCCCCTGATTTTCCGGGGCGTTTATGGTCGTTTCTTCAGAACCGCTGCGGATCGTAGACGGTCAGATCTATATTGCTGCGCTCTCCGGTCACCAGCCCGGCCAGAATGCGTCCTGTTTTGGGCCCGGCGGTCAGGCCAACATGATGATGCCCGAACCCGGCCAGTACGCCGCTATGGCCAATCTCTCCGATCAACGGCAGGCTGTCGGTCGGGGCAGGGCGATGGCCCAGCCAGCTGTTCATGTTTTCGAACCTGAGGTGCGGAAAGCTTTCCTCGACCTTGCGCCTGAGCAAATCAAGCGGCGCTTTTGAAGGCCCGGCTTTCAGCCCTCCAAATTCGACGACACCGGCACAGCGTAGCCCATTTGCCATCGGGGTGGCGACAAATTTGCCGGTGGTGATCATCAACGGGGTTGATGGCCCGTTTTCCGCCCCCGCGAATTCAATGTGGTAACCACGCTCGGTTTCGAGTGGCACGGACAGTCCAAGCTTTTTCGCCAACGGTCCGGACCAGACACCTGTCGCCAGAACAATATTGGAGCAGGGCAGTGTGCCGCTGTCGGTGATAACGGCCGTTGCCTTACCGTCAGTGAACTCGAAATCTGTAACCTCGGCCTGACGGATCGAAGCCCCCAGTTTTTCGGCTTCGGTTGCCAGCGCGGCCACGTATGATCCGGGGCTGCGTGAAAATCCGTGATCGTGCATCACGGCCAGAAGTTTCAGATTTTCCGTCAGGTTCGGTTCGAACTCGCGAACGGCGTCCCCTTCCAAAACCTCGGGTTCAAAGCCTGCGGTTTGACGCAGCATCCACGTATAGCTGTCCGCTTCGAAGGCGGCGCGGTCGGGATAGGCGAAACTGTAGTCCGAGGTTTGGACCCATTGCGCGGCATCTGTTCCCTTAGTCAGGGCAATGTGCTGCTCGACCGAGTCCGAGGTCAGCGGAGCCAGCCCGGCAGCAATTCTACGGGTGTCCTTGTCGTTGGCATGTGACAGGTATTTTGTCAGCCATGGCACAAGCCGTGGCAAATAGGACCAGCGCAGAAACAGCGGGAAGTTCGGGTCCAAGGCCATTCGGGGACCTTTGAGAACCAGTCCCGGCGCCGTGACAGGGGCGACTGAGCATGCCGCCAGCACCCCGGCATTGCCATATGACGTCGCCCTGTCATCCCCTGGCGCGTTGCGGTCCACAATGGTGACGTCGGCGCCCTTGCGACGCAACCAGATAGCGGTCGAGACACCGACGATCCCGGCGCCAATTACGACGACTTGTTGAGCCTCAGACGTCATATCATCCCATTGCGGCGAGAATCATCGCCCCTTGCATCGTATTCCAGCCTGTATACAGTACTGTCGCAATCTGTGAAGACAAATGTTTCTTTTCCCGTGCGCTTTGATAGAACGGGCAAAATCCGAACTGTTGGGTATGAGATGTCCAAATCCGAAGGAAGCGTAGAACGCGCCTACGAGGCGTTACGCAAGAAGGCGATCAGTTTCGAGTTCATGCCCGGTGAGCGCCTGAACGAGACCGCGTTGACAAAAACCCTTGATGTCAGCCGCACCCCGCTGCGCGAGGCATTGAACCGGCTTGCCGCCGAAGGGTTCCTGACTTTCGAACTTGGCAAAGGGTTTTTTTGCCGCCCACTCAGCCCCGACAAGATTCTGGAACTTTACCAGCTACGATGCGCGCTTGAGACCGAGGCGCTGATCCGTACCATTGAAGGAGCGGATGACAACGCAATCGCCGAGGTTGTCGCCTATCTGGACGAGGCCGAGAAATCCTATTCTGTTTGCAGCGATCTGAATGTTCTTTTGCGCATGGACGAAGAGTTTCATGTCAAGCTCGCGACACTGTCGGGCAATAGTGAACTGGTCCGGCTGCTGTGCAACGTGAACGAACGCATCCGGTATGTAAGGATGATAAACTTGCGGCTGCTGCGTGATCGCCGGGATACGCCTGACTATGATCACTCTTCCTTGTCACAGCATCGCATCATCCTGAATGCGGTAAAGGCACGGGACAAAGACGCCGCGATCGCAGCTTTACGGCGTCACATTGAACGCCGCAGTGAACAGACGGTCGAATTGGTGCGCGTGGCGTTTTCCCAACTCTACGTTCCGGGGAACTTGTAGACCCACAGTCCTGCCCAACTGTGTCACGCAGCTGGGTCAGGATGCGCGATGTCTACCTCGCCAACCCCAGCAGTGGATCATCCAGTTCCGGGGAAAACCGATCCGGTACAAGCGATTCATGAAACCATTTCAGGAAGGTGTAGATCGAGAACACTGGCAGCCCGGTCAGTTTGCGGACGTCCGCCGCGTAAGGCGTCATATTGGTGCATTCCAGCAAAATTGCGCCGACATCCGGATGTTCTGTCACCAGTTGCCGCGCCGCATCAAGCATATCCAGCCGGCATGCCGCAAAATCGATTTCGGGGGCATCTCCCAGTATATCACGGGTAAACGCCCGACCACCCTCGGTGCCCACGACCGGAGTATCAGCCGGTACATTCGCGGCAGCCAGATGGGCCGGCGTCAGCGTTTCTTTCGAGATCGTCAGAATGCCCACGCGTTTTTCGGGGGGAAGCGTTGCCTGAATCATGGGGGCCTGCATCAGAGAGGATGTGGCAACAGGAACCCGTACCGCCTCGGCCAGCCTGTCCTGAACAATCGAAAGAAAACCGCAATTTGTCGTGATACCGTCGCATCCTGAGGCAACCAGGTCTTTTGCGGCTTCGATGAAAAGGTCAACCAGTTCCCGTGCATCATTGCGCACCACCAACTCGGGCGTGGCGCTGCGCACGACGCGGTACTGTACCGGGAAAGGCCAGGTCAGCGCATTTCCGATGTCGCCGGGAATGCGCGGAAACTGCGTTTCAAGCATAAGAATGCCAAGGTTGGCTCCGTATACCGTTTTTCCACCGTAACAGGTCTGCATGGCGTGGCCCCACTGGATGCAATTGTACGCATAGCTGTATACAATTTTGGGAAAGTCAATTCCGATCTTTCCCGTTCGATGGAATTCAGGCGGAATGGAACCGGGGTTCTCTCTTTTCCAGAAACGCATTCATGCCTTCCTGTTGCGCCGGCAATCCATAAAGGGCGTGGTACATCTGCCGCTCATAGCGAAGACCGGAGTCCAGCGTGCTATGTTCGGCCATGTTTACACAGGCACGAGCCATTTCTGCGATGTCAGGTGCATAGCCCCAAATGGTTCGTCCTACATCCTGTGCGGTTTGTTCAAGTTCTTCGGACGGTACTACGCGGCTGATCAGACCCATCTGAAGCGCCTCCTGCGCATCCACCAGGCGACCGGTCAGGATCATGTCCATCGCCCGGGCACGTCCAACCAGCCGGGTAAGGCGCTGCGTGCCGCCGATACCGGGAATACAGCCGATCTTGATTTCAGGCTGGCCAAACTTTGCGGTGTCCGACGCCAGGATGACGTCGCACATCAGGGCAATCTCGCACCCGCCGCCCAACGCGTAGCCGCCAACAGCTGCAATCTTTGGCAGTTTCAGTGCGGCGAACCGGTCCCAGCCGCCAAAGAAGTCACTGGCCCGCATACTGGCATAGGTCTGAACCGCCAACTCGCTGATGTCAGCCCCGGCCGCAAAGGCGCGCTCGTTTCCGGTCAGGATCAGGCAGCCGATTGCCGGATCGGCCTCAAAGTTGGTTGCCGCGTCCAGCACCTCATGCATGACCTGCGAATTCAGGGCGTTCAGCCGATCCGGCCGGTTGAAGCGGATTGTGGCGACACGCCCGTGAGTTTCCGTCTGAATTGTCCCATACATGATCAACTGTCCCAGATTGCGCCATAGGCGGGGATGCCCAGGCTTTCCATGTCGTGCACGACTTTGCGCGTAAGCTTCTGGTTCGAAATCACGATGACAGCCTCGGCGTCGCTGTCACGCACCGCCTGCAAAGCCAATGCGGAAAGGTTCGGTTTGCCCCTTTCATCTGTGTCCCAGATCAGAGGGGTGTCAGTATGCGCTTCGATCTCGTCAACCAACGCGTTCCCATAGGTCTTTCGGGGGCTTCGGGTAGACCAAATCAGCCTGTTCGGCACATCACCGGCCAGAAGATGAGGCAGGATCGGACCAATTCCGGACCCGGTGCCGACATAAACGACCTTTTTGAACAAAACCTCAATGCGGGCCACGCCAGATGTCGTGATGCCTTTGACCCAGACCCTGTCAGGCGGGTTGTCGATGAATCGTCCTGTCCAGTCTCCGGCCCGGCTGATTGCCAGCCGGTAGCCTTTCTGGTTCGGGGCCGGGATATTGGCGAATGAGTGATACTCTCCAAACGGTGTGTGACTGATGGCGTTGGAACTGCCGGGGAACGGCGTGTCGCCGTATTCGAACCGGGCAATCACCGCATGGTTTGACGGTTTGACAATATCAACCTTCACCTGTTTCAGCGTCAGCCACGGAGACAGGATCGACAGTGTGATCAGGCAAAGCATCCAGAACGCTGTGCTGTGCAACAATGCATCGCCCGTGTCAGAACTTATTGACACCGTCTGTGCCCAGAACAGCGCCAGGACGGTCCATCCGATGAAGCGATGTATTTTCTCGAACATATTATGGAATCGGGCTCGGATCGGTCCCAACGCTGAAACCACCATGACGGTCATCAACACGACCATGGCGGCGCTTAGCGTCAGTGTCAGGCCCGAGGGCGAATCCGCCCCTGCACCCCTGTTCGCGATCATTCCAAACAGCAAGAACCCGAACCAGATCGTGCCCGCAACGGTACATCCTGAATGCAGTCCGCCAAAATGAAAGACCTTGCCGGCACCCCAGCGAATCCACAAAGGCCAGGATGTCGGAACCCGGGTCGCCAGCCAGAACAATGCGTTGACCGCCCTTTGCTGCCGGATCAGGATACCGATGCTCAGGTTGATCAACGCCATGTCCGCGATGAGGTTCAGCGCGTACTCACCATCATGAAACCACCTGCCCTGGTGCAGCCCCATCACGAAAACACCCAGATTGACGACGGCAACCAGCGCCGCCAGTCGCCGATATTCCATCAGCGCCGGGTGCCGTGTGACCCGCCGCCAGTTCAGGCCCCGGGATTGCAGATTTGTGGTTTGAGTTGTCATCACTTCAGCTCCGTCCCGGTTTGCGCGATGTGGTCACGGGCGAGTTGCTTCAGCAGGCGCTTGTCCAGTTTGCCGCGTGTTGTCCGTGGCAGGGCGTCCATCGGCATCACCACAGCCGGACAGCAATAATAGGGCAGACGGTCCGCAACCGATCGCGCCGCACGCTTGGGGCAAGCGGAAGCAGGCGAGATGAAACTTACCAGATTTCGGCTGTCGTATTGCAGCGTCACGGCCTGTTGGCAGCAGGGCGACTGTTCGAGCGCGCCTGAGACGCTGTCCAGTTCCACCCGAAAGCCGCGTATCTTGACCAGATCATCAACGCGGCCGAAATGTTCAAGCTCTCCATCGTCGGTCCAGCGGCCCAGATCGCGGGTGCGAAACATCATATGGCCAGGGCGAAACGGATCGGGGCGGTAACGCTCATCCGTCAGCTCAGGGTTGGCGAGGTATCCGGTTGTCACGCAATCCCCACCGGCCCACATCTCACCCTTCTGGCCAATTGGCAGGGCGCGCAGGTTTTCGTCCAGAATGTAGACCGTGTTGTTGGGTGTCGGACGACCGATGGACAGTATCTGTTTGCCGGGGTGATGCGGCTCGGCCGTGTTGATGATTGTCGTTTCTGTCGGGCCACAGGAATTGTAGAATGTGCAAAAGGCCGACCACCTGTCGGCAAGAGGGCGTGGGCAGGGTTCTCCGGCAACGGCGGCGACTTTGACCTGTTGGCATCGTGTATGATCCAGCGCGTTCAGGATCGACGGCGTGGCGATCAGAACGTCCACCTGTTCCGCCGTATCCTGAATGGACTTGCCACGAATAACCAGCGTTGCCCCGTTTGACAGCGCCCCCAGGGTTTCCCAGGCGGCCATGTCGAAAGCGATGGATAGAACCTGTCCAACCTTCATGCCCGGGCGCATTCCCAGATCACCGGGCGCGGTCAGCAGGATATTCGCCAGATTGGCATGGCTGACCTGAACGCCATTGGGAACACCTGTCGTACCTGATGTAAACAGGATCATCGCAAGATCTTTGGGTCGCGCCCGGTATCGGGTATCCGGGGCTGGGGCATCCAGGAGCGGGTCGAACATGACCGTGTCGATGGTGATCAATGTCTGGTTTGCCGATACGGGCACCTGATCCGCCAGCTCACTGAGGCTGAGCAGAACGCGCACGTGCGTCACCTCGGCCACATGCCGGAGCGTTTCGGGAGGCGCAACGCCGACATGCTGCGGTACATACGCAGCACCCAGTTTGATGGCGGCCACAATGCCAACCACCATTTCGATCGAGCGGTGCAAAAACAGGCAGACTGCATCGCCACGTTTCACACCATGGGCGCGCAATACGGCGGCCAGACGGTTGGATGCCTGGTCCAACGTACGGTAGTTTATCTCGTGCCCACCGCAGTCGATGGCGACCGCGTTTGGGTTCCGCTGCATTTGATGTTGCAAGGCTTCGGCAATTGTGGCGTGGCGCGGTTCCGCCTTGGGCCCCCAGCCGAAGTTTCGGAAGCGGACCTGATCCATAGGGCTGAGATGGCAGAGGACATCCGGCTGTTGTCGAAGGGGCAATTCTGAGGAGCTAAGAGGGGTAAAATTGCTTGAAGCTGAGATGTTGATTTCTTGCATGACAATTTCCTATCGGTTCAGGGGTCACGCGATATTGATAATGGGAAATTTTCCCATTATTACTCACGATTGATCACGAAATAGTCACGAAAGCGTTGAATGTGTTAATGCGTGACAGATGTTATCCGCCAAAGGCCTTTAATGAGTAGCGCAATGTCGACGACCCCCAAGACACCTCTTGAATCCGCATTGCCAGCCTTGCTGGAGCCTTTGGCGCAGGCGATGGTCGCGCATGGCGTCACAGTTGGCAGCGCGACCGAGGCGCTGAAAAAGGCGTTGTTGAAAGCGGTTGAAGACAGTTCAGACACACCTCTGAGCGACAGCCGCGCCAGCCTTTTGACGGGGCTGCATCGCAAGGATGTAAAACGCCTGCGCAATCTTGATGATGAAGCGCCGGAAAAGCGCAGTTGCAGTGCGGCCGCGTTGGTGATCAGCCATTGGGCGACATCGCCCGAGTTTCAGGACACCTCTGGTCAGCCGCGCGAACTGCGGCGAAAGGGCAGCGAGGGTGGGCCGGGATTTGACGATCTGGTTCGGCTTGCACGTATCGACATGGCCCCGGGTACCGTTCTGAAAACCCTGCTTGACCAGAATATCGTCGAACAAGGACAGGATGGGGATTTGCGTCTTTTGACCCACGCCTTTCTGCCATCGGGCGGCGGGGCGGAACAGGTCGCAGCGTATCAGGCGACATTGTCGGCACATCTGTTGGCCGCCACGCAGAACCTGCTGGCGAAGCCGGGCGCCCGGCGGAATTTCGACCGCGCTGTCCGGTATTCACATCTGTCAGAAGCCTCGATCGAAGAGTTGCGCAAGGTATCCGATGAAAAGGCACAGGCGTTGTTGCAGGAAATTAACGCGCTGGCCCGATCCCTGCAGGACAAGGATCAGGGTAAGGGCCACTCGGGCCGATTTGCGACGGGCGCTTATGTGATGCCCTTGTCGGACAAAGGCAGGGATAAGATTGAGTGACCATGTTCTTGTTTGCCCGTGCCTTGTCCGCAATCCTGACAATCCTGATACTGACCTCCCCCGCCGGCGCAGAGGGAAGTGAAGAGCGGGAAGGCGGGATAATCGGCACCGGTATCGCCGGAACGATTACGCATCTCGGCAGTATCCATGTGAACGGGTTACGCATTCAGATTGACGACCAGGCATCCGTGGCAGGTTCGGTTCCGGCAATAGCCGCCGGGTCACTTCAACCGGGCCACACGGTCGCGATCACAGCCGAGCGTAGGGGCGATGATTGGCAAGCAAGGCAAATCCGGCAGGTTCTGCCGGTCGTCGGCCCAGTGTCTGATGTCAAAGGCGGAACCCTGACCGTGCTTGGGACCCGGATTGACTTCGCGGATCAGAAACCGGACGTGCAAGCGGGAGACTGGGTCGCGATTAGCGGTTTGTGGCAAGCGGAGCGCCTGCTGGCCTCTCGGGTCGAACGGCTAAACGGCGCGGATCATCAGGCCCGGCTGAGCGGAACCTATCTGGGTCCGGACCCAAATGGCGATATCGTCATTGGAGGCAGCAAGATCACCGGGATCAGACCAATGCACCTGGAACCCGGCGATGTGATCCGGGTGTTCGGTATGCCGACGTCGGACGGGATCGAGGCCAAAAGGATCGAAACCGGCTTGTTTGATGGTCCTGTCGGGATTGTGCAGGTTCAGGGGTATTTATCCGTTCCGAAACCAAGTGGTCTTTACACGGTTCTCGGCAGCGGGCTTGTTTCGTACACCGACAGGCCCGAGATGATTGATCCCAACAGCCAGGTCATCCAGTGCGGGCAGGCGGGGCAACTCGGTGTGGACAGCACGAATACAAGCCGTCAATCGGACCGGATCCGGGTCGATCTTGGCTGCTGATCCATTCGTGATTTTAGCAGTATTTTGTGGTAATAGGGCGCGTCGCCAATTCCGGGTGACATTCAAAGGATCAGGAGACCAAATTAACCCAAGGAGCTACTTCATGTTGGATAATCAGACTATTGTTCGCGCGCCAGATGGCAGGCTGATCTCAATCGGTCGGACAGGTGTCAAAGTGGAAACACCGGTCAAGGCATCGACCGGAATTTCAAGATCACCGGAAATCAACGGTAGTAAGCCCCGTTCCAGTCCTGCTCAGGTTGGCGCCAAGATCGATCCAATGCAACTTGGTGCGAGAATTGATCCGGCGCAGCACGGCGCAAAGATTAACCCCACCCAATTTGGTGCAAGAATCGACCCAACCCAGCATGGTGCGAAAATCGATCCGACCCAGTGCGGAGCCAAGATCGACCCGTCACAACACGGCGCCAAGATTGATCCGGCAGCCTAGGGCTAACAGCTGGATCAGAACGCCAACCCCGGCGTTCTGGTAACGGGCACGGGAACAAAAAACCTGGATCAGATCCCGGGCCTTGTCCTTTCCGGCAGAGATTGGTTTTGAAGCAGTATTTCGAAGGCACACACAGGGTCCGCCCGCCGGGCCAGACCGTTGACCTGATGCGCGATCTGTTCCCCGTTTTCGGGATCACGCGCATCGCGGATGTCACCGGGCTCGACCGGGTTGGGTTGCCGACAATCGTCGTGTGTCGGCCAAATTCCCGCTCGATGGCTGTATCGCAGGGAAAAGGGGCCACTTATGATGCCGCCGTCGCCTCGGCGGTGATGGAGTCCATAGAGATATTTCATGCAGAGCGTATCGTCTTTCCGGTAATTCACGCCTGTTATGAGGACATCCGGTATACGCACAATGTCGTTGAGCCGGATCTTCTGCCGCAATGCAGGG
Source organism: Ruegeria sp. D4 (assembly GCF_056534475.1). Classification (NCBI taxonomy): domain Bacteria; kingdom Pseudomonadati; phylum Pseudomonadota; class Alphaproteobacteria; order Rhodobacterales; family Roseobacteraceae; genus Ruegeria; species Ruegeria sp. D4. The sequence continues at coordinate 57,575 of NZ_JBQFPJ010000015.1, read as the reverse complement.
GAAGACAGTTCGATCCCTTCCAGCCGATATTGTGGCTGGAGATGAAAGCGCTTGGGGGCAATTCCGGGGGCTGGGCGCCATATGAACTGATACACACAAATTACACACGGCCTTTGCCGCCCGGCAGTGGGTTCTTCCTTTCAAGCTCCAACGGCTTGGCGTCAGGAAACACCTTTGCCGAAGCCGCCTGCCACGCCTTGTGCGAAGTCATTGAACGCGACGCCATAGCGCTATGGTCGCAATTGCCCTGGACAGATCGTGACGCGCGACGCATCGACCAAGATACGATTTGCGACGGCTCACTTCTTGCGATTCTGAAAAAATTCCAAGACGCGGATATTGATGTGGCGATCTGGGACGTCACTTCGGACATTGGTGTGCCTGCATATCTGGTCTGGACATGCGAGAAAGGAAACCTGCCGGTTTTGCTGCCGCGGCCCTCGGTCGGTGCGGGGTGTCACCCTTGCCGCGAAATCGCATTGTCCCGCGCGCTGACAGAAGCCGCACAGGAACGGCTGACGCTGATCACCGGTTCCCGCGATGACCTTTCAAAAGAGTTCTATCGCGAAATGGAATTTCACGTGACAATCGCAAGGCCTGGAAAGCTTGAGTTCGGGTCAAGAAAATCGCAGGACACAGCAACCCCGGATGGTGATCTGGATCAGATATTAGCGGGCTTGCAGAATGCTGGACTTCACGACGCATACATCATCGACATAACCGCGGACTATGTGGCCAAATATATTTCGGTGGTCCGTGTGCTTGTTCCGGGACTGGAAGGTCCAAGCGACGACCCGCGCTATGCTAAGGGGGTGCGGGCGCAAAGACAGCTGGAACCGGCCCAATGACCATATTTGTGTTTTGCGGCCCCACGATCCGGAAAAGTGAAGCATTGAGTATTCTTGACGCTGAATACCTGCCACCTGCTGCACAGGGGGATGTCATGGCCGTGATAGCGCGCAACCCCCATGCCATCGGTATCATTGACGGGTACTTTCAGCTGACACCTTCGGTCTTGCACAAGGAAATACTTTGGGCGCTTGACCAAGGCGTTCACGTTTTCGGCAGCGCCAGCATGGGAGCGCTAAGAGCCGCCGAGCTTTGCGATTTCGGCATGAAGGGGATCGGGCGCGTTTTCGAGGATTACCGCGCCGGCCGGATTACACGGGACGACGAAGTCGCCCTGAACCACGGGCCCGCCGAACTGGGGTATCCCGCATTGTCTGAACCATTGGTGAACATCAAGGCCACGCTGGCGGCTGCGTTGGAAAACGGGGTTATTTCACAAGAAACCGCAGCAGCTTTTGAAGCGCATATGAGCCGGACATATTTCTCACACCGTTCCTATTGCAACATGATCGTATACGGTCGTCAAAAAGGGTTTGATCTAAAGGAACTCGCCCGTTTTGAAGACTGGCTGGACCATGGGAAAGTCGATGTAAAGAAAGCTGATGCGGTCGAAATGCTAACCTTCATGAAGGACTTCCTGAAGCAGAATCCGGGCAGGTTTTCGTCGCAGTTTTATCTGGAACGCACTTCGGTTTTCGACCGGGTCGGCCAATGAGCGCCATGCTTCGTCAGTTTCAAGGGAGCGCGCGCGGGATAATCTTGTTTGCGCTGGGCGTGTTTTTCATGTCCGCGCTGGATGCGGTCGCAAAAATGCTGGCCCAGACATATTCTGAGCTTCAGGTCATATTCTTCGAAAGCGTGTTCGGGCTGCTGTTTTTCTTCGGGATCATCGCCCCGTCGACCTGGCGTTCGATGGTATCGCCACGGTGGCCGCTGATGATTGGCCGAGGCTTGCTGACCTTGGGAACGATGTATTTTTTCATTGCAGGTCTGAAGGTACTGCCTCTGGCTGAGGTGACGATCATCTTCATGGTTTCCCCGATCATTTCAATGTGTCTGTCTTCCCTGTTCTTTCGGGAACACGCGAGCGTCCTGCAGGTCTTAGCGGTGGTTGCCGGAGCTTTGAGTGCATGTCTCATTATTCGCCCGCCGGGCGTCGGCATGAACATGGCCGCTTTGCTGCCGCTGGCCGCGGCTTTTTGCAGTGCTTTCGGTCTTGCGGCGGCGCGCGCCCTGTCCCGCCGCGACACGCCAGAAGCAATCACGGGCTATGAATATCTGACGATTTTTCTGGTCGCTGTCCTTCTGGTTCCGGCTGGGGACCACCTGCCCGAGACGCCGGATTTGTGGCTTGTTGTTCTACTCGGGCTGTTCGGCGCCTTATGCGTGTATTGTCGAACGAAAGCGTGCTCGGTTTCGCCGCTCAGCTTGATGGCACCGGTAGAGTACTCCGGGATGATCTGGGCCATCATCTTTGGCTATGCGATCTGGAACAACCTGCCGGATTTCTGGGGATGGGTCGGGGCAGGGCTGATCGCAATTGGCGGCTTGCTGCCAGCGCTTCCAATTGGTCAGTCCGCCAGGAAGGAGAACCGACTCTGATGCAAAACTTGTCGCCTGTCTTTCCGGTTCGGACGGGTATCGGTTTTTCGGTTTTGGTCGCTCAGCAACCTCGAAAGTTCAGTATGAAGTTCCGGCGTCGCGGCGGAAGTTACTCCGCCGTCTGAAGCCAGTATCGGCGCTTGGCCGTTCCCTTCTGTTGTTACGTTACCGGTACCACAAGGTCTTAACCTTCCGGTATCGTCGCTTTTATGCTTTGACACGTTCCATTTTCGGATCGTACAGCGGCTGCAAAGTGACTTCGCAGGGAACGCGTTGGGTAGCGACCTCCAGCTCGTACCTGCCGGATGTTACAAATCCCGGGTCGACCCCCTCGGGGTTGCGGACATAGCCGTAACCGATGGATTTGCCCACGGTGAAGCCATGGCCACCCGAGGTCAGCCAGCCGACGCGCTTGCCGTCGCGATAGATCGTCTCGCGGCCCAGCAGAATAACATCCGGGTCGACGGTGAAACAGGCCAGCATCTTTTTGACGCCTTCGGCCCTTTGTTTTTCCGACGCAGACCGGCCTTTGAAGTCGACGTTCTTGCGCAGCTTCACCGCCCAGCCCAGCCCGCTTTCGAATGGCGTGTGGTCAGGGCCGATTTCCGCACCCCAGGCGCGATACCCTTTTTCGAGCCGCAGCGATTCAATCGCCCGATAGCCTGCGTTCACCAGACCGTGCGGCTGGCCCGCAGCCATCAGGGCGGAATAAACCGTCTGGGCATATTCCACCGGCAGGTGCAGTTCCCAGCCAAGCTCGCCTACATAGGTCACGCGCAGTGCCTTGACCGGGCACCCGGCGATGCCGATTGTGCGGATCGTGCCGAACTTGAAGCGGTCGTTCGAAACGTCATCGCGCGTGACCTTCGCCAGAATATCGCGCGCTTTCGGGCCCATCAGCGACAGCACGGCATTGGATGAGGTGATATCAAAAAGCTGACAGTTGAGACCTTCGGGGATATTGCGGCTGATCCAGTCGAAATCATGGGTGGCAAAGCCGGTGCCGGTGACGATGTAAAACTCATCATGCGCGACGCGGCCCACGGTCAGGTCGCACTCGATCCCGCCCTTGTCGTTCAACATCTGCGTATAGGTCAGCGCGCCCACGGGCTTGTCCACGTCATTGGCGCAGATCCAGTTCATAGCGACCAGCGCATCCGGACCCTTAAGGGCGAATTTGGCGAAAGAGGTCTGGTCGAACAGCACTGCCGCCTCGCGCGCGGCTTTGTGTTCGCGGCCCACGGCACTGAACCAGTTCTGACGGCCGAAGCTGTACTCATCTTTGGCTGTTTCACCCAGCGAGGCATCGGCGTACCAGTTCGGGCGTTCCCAGCCCAGTTTCTCACCAAAGCACGCGCCCTGATCTTTTAGCGTTTCATAGAGCGGAGATTTGCGGCAGGGCCGCCCCGAGTCGTGTTCTTCATGCGGCCAGCCCATCGTGTAGTGCTTGCCGTATGCCTCGACCGTGCGGGTGCGCACCCAGTCGGTGTCGAAATGCGGGCGGCCAAAGCGGCGGATGTCGGCGGACCACAAATCGAAAGGCGGCTCGCCCTTGTGGACCCATTCGGCCAGCGCCATGCCCGCCCCACCACCAGCTGCGATGCCGAAGGCGTTGAAACCCGCACCGACGAAGAAGTTGCGCAACTCTGGCGCTTCACCGATGATGAAATTGCCGTCGGGCGTGAAGCTTTCAGGCCCGTTGGTCAGCGTTTTGACACCCGCATTCTCCAAAGCGGGAACACGGCCAAGGGCCAGCTCCATCAGTTGTTCGAAATGATCGAAGTTGCTGTCGAGCAGCGTGTAGTGGAAGCCCTGCGGGATGCCTTTGGTTGCCCAGGGGATCGGGTTTGGCTCGTACCCTCCCATGACCAGCCCGCCGACCTCTTCCTTGTAGTATGTCAGTCGGTCCGGGTCGCGCAGGGTCGGCAGGTTGGAAGGCACGTCAAAGGGTTCCGTCACCATATATTGATGCTCCATCGGCACCAGGGGCACGTTGACGCCAAAACGTCCCGAAAATGTACGGGTCCACTGACCGGCACAGCAGATCACCTTTTCGCATTCGATCCGGCCATGTTCGGTGATCACCGCGCGGATCTTGCCATCTTCGAATTCGATATCGGTGACCTTGGTGTCCTCGAATATCTTCGCTCCGGCCATGCGTGCGCCCTTGGCCAGCGCCTGAGTGATGTCTGACGGGTTCGCCTGACCATCCGTCGGCAGATACGCCGCGCCGATCACGTCAGAGACGTCCATCAGCGGCCACAGGTCCTGCGCTTCGGAAGGAGTCAAAAGCTGCATGTCCAGACCGAAGGAATGCGCCGTTGTGGCCTGGCGTTTAACCTCGGTCCAACGTTCTTCGTTACAGGCCAGCCGCAGGCCACCGTTCATCTTCCAACCGGTGCCGAGCCCGGTTTCCTCTTCGATCTTGTTGTACAGATCGACCGAGTAGCCCAGCAACTGCGTGATATTGGCGTTCGATCGAAGCTGGCCCACCAATCCCGCCGCGTGAAATGTCGTACCCGAGGTCAGTTTCTTGCGCTCCAGCAGTACCGTATCTGTCCAGCCCAGCTTGGCCAGGTGATACGCGGTCGAGCAGCCGATGATCCCGCCGCCGATGATGACGGCTTTGGCTGTTTTCGGAAGGTCGGTCATGTCTGTCCTCAGGTGTTTTTGAAGTCTGTCAGAGCCGCGCGGAACCGCGCGAGGTTTTCGGCTGTGTAAGCTGCGTAGTCGAAGTCGATATCCGAAGTGATTTCGGACACCATGCTCCACATCGTTTCGCGCAGCAGCGAGGCGCATTTCATGGCCGTGTAGCGATGGCGCAGATCGCCAGTGACGGGGGTTTCAAAATATGTCTCCAGCACCCAGTCTTCCTTTTCGGGCGAAAGGCCGTTGTTCGAAGCCAGCCCGCCCAAGTCAAAGAGCGGCGAGTTAAACCCGGCATAGTCGAAATCGATCAACCAGAGGCGGGCACCGTCGTCCAGAAAGTTGCCGCAGAGCAGATCGTTGTGGCCAAAAACCATGTCATATGGTCCCGCCTCGGCTTCGAGGCCATCACTGATTTCCACCAGATCAGGGAGCAAAGCCGAATGGGTGCTTCCTCGTTCCTTGAGTGTAGCGGCGTAGTCGCGGATGACGTGGAAGACCCAGAACACCAGCGACGGGCCGCGCAGATGCTTGGGGACCTCGATATGGCAGGCTTTCACCAGGTCCAGAACGCGCGGCAGCGTGTCGGGGTGGCGAATGTCCTCTTCGGACAAGGTGCGGCTTTCGACGAACTCCAATACCGTCAGATCGCCCGAGGCGTGAACCACGGCAGGCGAAAGCCCAGCCGCATGGGCCGCCCTGTTGGCCGCCAGTTCATTGAAGCGCATCACCTGATGCAGGGGGATATCGTCTCCGACACGCACCACGTAGGAACCGCTGTCGTCGGTGATCTTGTAGTTTATGTTGGTGATGCCGCCGGTCAGAGGCGTTGCCTCAATATTTCCTTGCCAGATCGGCAGATCGCGGATGCGGGTCATCAGATCGGAATGGCTCATGTTAGCTCTCCAGTCCAAAGCGGATACGGGCCTGCCGGGCACCTGCATTGATCAGCCTGTCCGCAATGATGGCGATGAAGGCAATCGACAGACCAGCCACCAGACCCCGACCGGTGTCGGCCTTGGTCAGTGCGATATAGACCTCTTGCCCCAGATCGCGGGTACCGACGAGCGCGGTGATGACCAGCATCGACAGGGCCAGCATGATCGTCTGGTTGATGCCCAGCAGAATTTCGGGCAGGGCCATCGGCAGGCGGATATGGCGCAGCAGTTGCGTGCGGGTACAGCCAGAAACCAGCCCGGCCTCGATCAGGTCTTCGCTGACCGAACGCACCCCGTGCGCGGCATAGCGCACCGCTGGGGCCAATGCGTAAAGCACGATGGCGATTAGTGCGGTGAAGTCGCCGACCCGAAACAGCATGACCACCGGGATCAGATAGACAAAGCTGGGCAGAGTTTGCAGCGTGTCGATCAGCAGATTGATCACCGTTCCGGCGCGTTTGTTCAGGGCCGCCAGCACGCCCAGAGGCACTCCGATCAGGGTTGCCAGAATGACCGATGCCCCGCAGAGGTAAACCGTCACCATTGCCTTCGACCACAGGCCCGAGACAAGGATCAGCGAGGCCATACCGCCGCACAGCAGCGCCAATCGCCAGCCGCCAGCGTGCCAGCCCAGCAACGTCAGCATGGCAATTGCCCAGGGCCATGGGATGCCCAGCAGAACCGTCTTGATCGGGATCATGAACCAGGTCAGGAAAAAGACCTTGATCGCCTCGAACGTGTCGAAATAGTTGACGTTCAGGTATTCGACAGTGTTGTCCCAGAAGGCACCCGTGGTGATCGTCTGGCTTTCGGGATATTCCAGCAGCAGGGGTGAAAACTGGCCCAGAACCCATGTAACGACCAGCAGGATCAGCACGAGAACTGTCCGCCGATGGCGGGCGACCCACGAGCCCGGCGCCTCATGATGCACCTGCCCCATCCGTTCGGCAAAAGCCTGGCTCAGCCGGTCCACCGCGATGGCCAAAACAACGATGGCGATGCCAGCTTCGAACCCTGCGCCTATGTCCAGACGGCGCAGCGCGGCGAGGACGTCGAACCCCAGCCCTCCGGCCCCGATCATCGAGGCGATGATGACCATGTTCAGCGTCAGCATGATCACCTGATTGACGCCCACCATCAGGCTGTGACTGGCCGAGGGCACCAGAACGCGCCACATCAGTTGCCGCTGTGTCGTGCCTGCCATGCGGCCAAAGTCCTGAATCTCGGGGTCAACGGCTTTCAGTGCCAGCGTCGTGATCCGAACCATCGGAGGCGTGGCGTAGATGATCGTCGCGACCAGAGCCGAGATCGGGCCAAAGCCGAACATGAACAGGATCGGCACCAGATAGGCGAAGATCGGGATTGTCTGCATCAGATCCAGAATGGGCGAGATGATGCGTTCGAAGGTCGGGTTGCGATAGGCGATGATGCCGGTCAGCAACCCTCCGCCCGCGCCGATCGGAACTGCAATCAGAACCGAAGCCAATGTGACCATTGCGCTGTCCCATTGGCCAAAGACCGCAAGGTAGATGAAACAGCTACCAACCAACGCGGCCAGTGCCCAGTCGCGGCAATACTGGCCCAACGCGATCACTGCGGTGATCACCACGATCCAGCTGATGGCGGGCAGAATGACCTGAGCGTCATTGCCCAAACCGCTGACGAACCCATTGGCAAGCAGCGCCAGAACAAAGTTGTAAGGCTGTTCAATCAGCCAGGCGATGGCACGTGTGATATCGGTGAACGAAACCGGCCCGATGGCCGCGTCCTCGATCAGCCAAGTCATGGCAGAGGAAATGTAGGTTTTGAACGGGATCACCCATGCCGAAGGAAATTTCGTCAACCAGCGGGCATCCATCACCTTGCCCAGATCGCGTCCGAACCAACCCAGCAGGATCGTTACCAGAACAAGCGTCAGGATGACAATCTGGCTTCGGTTCAGGCGGATCATGCCGCATCTCCGCCGCCGAACAGCACACGCGCCACGGCCTTGCGATCTATCGCGCCAACAATCTGGCCGTTTTCATCCGAAATCGGGATTGGGGTGTCCGATGCAATGATCCGTTCTGCCACGTCTGACACACGGGTTGATTGCGGTATGGGATCGCCATCGCCACTGGCCCCCGCGATCATGACGCCGCCGACGGTCAGCACTTTTGAGCGGGGAATATGGCGGGTGAATTCGGCCACGTAGTCGGTGGCGGGATGCATCACCAGCTCTTCCGGGGTGGCGATCTGGATCACTTGGCCATCTTTCATGATGGCGATGCGGTCGGCCAGGCGGACGGCTTCTTCGAAATCGTGCGTGATAAAGACGATGGTCTTGTGCAGACGTTCCTGCAAGCGCAGGAATTCGTCCTGCATCTCGCGCCGGATCAACGGATCCAGGGCCGAGAAGGGCTCGTCCAGAAACCACAGGTCGGGTTCCGTCACCAGCGAGCGGGCGATTCCGACGCGCTGTTGCTGTCCGCCAGAAAGTTCGCGCGGGTAGTAATCCTCGCGTCCTTTCAGACCCACCAGTTCCACCACATCGCGCGCCTTGGCCTCTGCCTCGGCTTTTGGTTTAGCCTGAATGGTCAATGGGAACATGACGTTTTGCAGAACGGTCAGATGCGGCAACAGGGCAAAGTGCTGGAATACCATGCCCATCTTGTGGCGGCGGATTTCTATCAGCTCTTTCTCGTTGGCGCGCAGCAGATCGGTGTCATCGAACAGAACTTCTCCGCCCGTTGGTTCGATCAGCCTTGACAGGCAACGCACCAAAGTCGACTTGCCCGATCCGGACAGACCCATGATGACGAAAATCTCTCCCTCGGTGATTTCGATATTGGCGTTGCGCACCGCCCCGATGACGCCTGCGTTGCGAATCTCATCCGCCGATGGGTTCGGGTTTTGCCGCAGCAGCGATTCCGCATTTGGACCGTACAGTTTCCATACATTACGGCAGGACAGTTTTGTCTTGGGGGTCATCTGGTGTGTCCAGTCAGAGAATGGAAAAGGCCGGAACGGGTGGGGAGAGGGAGCTTGCCCGTTCCGGCAAAAGGCAGATTACTTGGAGATCCAGCCGGACCAGCGGTCCTTGTTGGCGCCCATCCAATCCGCAACAACCGTATCGATTTCCACGCCTTCCAGATCGGCCTTTCCGACCATCGCGCTCATTTCATCGTTGTTGATATTGTAGGCCTCGATGATGTCATAAGCCCCGGGCCATTTTTCCTGCAAACCGGACCAGGCCGCTTTCCAGATCGGACCGCGCGGCTTGCCGCAGTCGTAGGCTAGGTTCGGGTTCACACCGACCGACGGATCGCTGTAGCATTCGGCCGAGAAAGGCGGGAACTCCACGAACTCGCCGTCATATTTCGCGGGCGCCCAATGGGGTACGTAAACCCACAGCATGATCGGGTCTTCCCGCTGATAGGCGGATTCCAGTTCTGCAAACAAGGCCGCATCGGTTCCAGCATGGACAACTTCAAACTCAAGCTCCAGCGCCTCGACACGCTCTTCGTCAAATCCGCCCCAGGTTACAGGGCCGCCAACGTAGCGCCCGTTTGGTGAAGTCTCGGCCGTTGCGAATTCTTCGGCACAGTCTTTCAGCGCTTCCCAGTTGGGCAGACCCGGGCAGCGGTCTTTCATGTAGGACGGATACCACCATTCCTCGATCGCCATCAGGCCGGTTTCGCCGACATTGACGACATTGCCGGTGGCGGTCGCCTCGTCCAGAGCCTCGCGTCCGGTGGTTTCCCAGATTTCCATCGCCAGATGCAGGTCGCCCGTCTTCAGGCCTGCGAATTGTGCGATGTAGTCCGCCTGAACGTATTCGACGTTGTATCCCGCCTCTTGCAGGATCGAGCCCATGATCTTGGTGTTGATTAGCTGACCGGACCAGTCGTGCAGTGTCAGTTTTATCGGGTCGGTCGACTCTGCGGCCCATGCCGCCGAGGTCACGCCGGCAGCTACCAAGGCAAGTGCACAGAGTCCCAGATTGCGTTTCATCATACCATCTCCCTGTCGTGGTTTTTTCTGGTGAATCGGTGGTATTCTCTCTAGACGACCATATCGTGGGGTTTTGTGTCAATAAAAACCACGTAAAGCCACATAAATACTCAAATCACGCCGCTCAAACCGTTGATTTTTCGTGTAGCGTTGCTTTCTGTGGGTGTTGTGATATGCCTGAATGCCACCTCAAGATCGATATCCAATGCCCGAGAACATGAACCTAAAGACGACCAATCAACGCGAAGAAGAGATCCTGCGAGAGCTGTTTCAAGCCGGCGGATCGTGCCGGGTAAGCTTTCTGGCCAATCAACTGGGCGTCACGTTGGAAACCATCAGACGCAATGTTCGCAATCTGGAAGAGCGCAGTATCGTGCGAAAGGTCCATGGCGGTGTTCATCTGGTCGAAGACATCCTGGAACCAACGCTGGAAAGCCGTCTGGACAAAAAGGTCGACGCCAAGGAAAAACTGGCCAAGGCCGTTGCGAAGATCATCAGCGATGGGGATTCCGTGTTTCTTGATATCGGATCGACCACAGCCTATGTCGCAAGGGCTCTCAGGGATCATAAGGGTCTGTTTATCGTCACCAATTCCGTTTTCGTCGCCAATGAACTGGCCTCAAGAAACAACAACAGGGTTTTCATGGCCGGTGGCGAGTTGCGCCCCCACGATGGCGGCGCGTTTGGTGTGGAGGCTCAGGACCTGATCAAGCGGCTGAACGTCAGGTTTGCGGTACTGTCGGCAGGTGCGGTCAACGCGGATCTGGGCTTTATGCTGCACGATCTGCAAGAGGCCAACCTGGCCCGTATTGCGATTGACCGGGCACAAGTTCGCGTGGTGGTGGCAGATGGAGAGAAACTGGGCAAACGCGCACCGGTCACTTTGGAAGCATCAGGCAAAATCGATCTGTTCTTCACAGACACCCAGCCGTCACAGGAGATTCGTTCAATGCTCGCGCTGAACGAAATTGATCTTGTCGTTCCCGATTAAGCTTGTGCCCGTGACGCAGCCCTATTTGGCTTCCTTCAGGCCCTCGATCTGCAGATCGAAGCCGGCCTGAATATGCGCGGTGAATGTCTCGAGCGCTTCGGTTGCATCGCCCGTTGCGATGGCATCGACAAGCGTCAGATGGTCCCCCAGCGATTTCGAAATATCCACGTTTTCAATCGCGGAAAACAGGTGAAAGGCCATTGCCTTGCCCCAGATCATGTCGAACATATCCAGCAGGAATTTGTTGCCCGCTTCAATCATGAAGGCACGGTGAATCCGCCGGTTTGCAATGAAGTAGTCCCGGGTCGAGCCGTTGATCAAATCCTCTTCGCGGCGAATCAATTCTCGTAGCCGGTCCAGTACTTCGGGTTCCGCGTGAACCGCCAGAATGCGCGCTGCTTGCCCTTCGATGGCTGCACGCGCCTGATACAACTGCCTGACTTCGGCCTGATCCATGCGCGCCAGACGGAAGCCGCCGCTGGCGGCAACTTCCAATACCCCTTCGGTTTCCAGCCGCATTAATGCTTCACGGACCGGTGTACGGCTGATATTCAGTTCGGTCGCCAGCTTTTCTTGCACCAGCCGGTCTTCTGCTGAAATCTCGCGGCTCATGATGGCCTCGACCAGCTGATCGTAAACCTCGTCAGCCAGTCTTCTGCGTTGAGTTTTAATTTCTTTCAGAGCCACTCGGAGCCTCTCTTTCCGCATTTTGTGAATTCTGTATTCAAAAAAGCAACCGGTGCCAAGGCGATTGGGCTTGCTATTGTTCGTGTACTGTATACAGTATACAGACGCGAATGAACAGGGAGCTCTTCATGTGTGGAATCGCTGGAAGGATTCTGGCCGCGCCCGGTAAGGTCGGGGCGGACCTGGTAGACCTGATGGACGCGCAGGAACATCGCGGCGCGGACAGCACCGGGTTTGCAATCTATGGACCGCCACGGGAAGCCGGATACGTTCTGCGGGGCATGGGGTTCAAAAAATCCCGGCAAAGTTCGGATCTGGATGCGTTTGAGGCGGTATTGAAAGAACACGGCTCGGGGTTCCTATCCGACCCAAAAATTCTGACGGATGAAAATCAGCACTATTGCTTTCGGATGGAAATCTCGGACCCTGCGGATTTGCAGGCTTGGGTCCTTGATGCGGATGAATTGACCGACCGTATCGAAATTCAGTCCTGCGGACGCAGCCTCGAGATCATCAAGGATATCGGCGGAGCAGAGGCCGTGTCCGAGAAACACGGTGTGCGCGACATGGTCGGGACCCATGGTCTGGGGCATGCGCGGCTGGCCACCGAAAGTTCGGTTCTGCCGAACGCTTCGCACCCGTTCTGGGCACGGCCTTTCTCGGATGTGGCGATTGTCCACAACGGGCAGATCACGGACTATTTCACGTGGCGCGACAGGCTGACCCGGATGGGCTATCGCTTTCTGACCGAAAATGACAGCGAACTGATTGCGGTCTGGGTCAGTGACCAGATGAAGGCAGGCCTGACGATGGAGCAGGCGCTGAAGAAGTCGATCACCTCGATCGACGGGGTTTTCACATATATGATCGCAACGCCGAACGGGATTGGCTTTGCCAAGGATCGCTTCGCCATGAAGCCGCTGGTCGTCGTCAACCGCAACGGCGATCTTGCCGCCGCGACCGAGGAGCAGGCGGTGCGTCGGGTGATGACCGAGGAATGCGACGTGATCAATTACGACGGCCCGTCGCTGACAGGTATCTGGGGTGTCGGAAACCGGAGCCTGGCGGCATGAGCGAGGTAGCAAGGCAGATGGATGAGATCGTCATCGAAGTCGGGAAACGGCATATTCGCGAAGTGAATCAGGACATCATGGCAGCGTGTGCCACAGGGCGTCCCATCCGGGTGGTCGATACGTTGTCGCGGCATAATCTGGGTGTAGGTTTGCCGGACAATGTGGACATCACGTTCGAAGGGTCCGTTGGCTATTACTGCGGTGGATTGAACACCGGAGCAAACATCACGATCGAACGCAACTGCGGCTGGGCCGTGGGCGAGGGAATGGCCAAGGGCCACATAACCGTTGGCGGCTATGCGGGCATGTCCTGTGGGGCCGCAATGATTGGCGGCACGATCCATGTCAAAGGGGACGCCGGGCCCCGCGTCGGCGTTGCCATGAAGGGCGGAAATATCGTGGTCGAAGGCAAAATCGGGTATCAATCCGGTTTCATGGCGCATTCCGGGCGGATCATTGCCTTGGGCGGAGCGGGCGAGTCCTGTGCCGATGCCCTGTGGCAAGGAGAGGTTTGGGTGGCGGGCGAGGTCGATAGCCTTGGCGTCGATGTCGATGTACTTGAACCGACGGCCGAGGAAGTCGCCGAGGTCGACGCCATTCTTGACCCGCTCGGGCTTGTCGACAGTTCACGGAACTGGAGAAAAATGGTGTCCGGTCAACGTCTTTGGTATTTTGAAAGCAGGGATGCAAGCGCATGGCTCATGATCTGAGTAAACCCTATGATTATCCGTTCGAGGTCGCCTCAGAGGAAGAAATCCGGTTCCGCGACGCAGGCGCGATCGAGGGTCGCCCGGCAGGCGTGCCGTCCTCGTATGATGAAGGCGGATCGACCCGTTGGACACCCGAAGCGATTTCCGAGGTTCACGCGCTGGCGCAGCTGGGGCGCTATCAGGTTCGCGGTTACAACACGTTCAACAAGCGGATGCCGACCTTTGATGATCTGACATTCGTCCCGGCGACCATGACCCGTCTGCCGTTGGAAGGGTATCGTGAGAGCTGCGACACCACGACAGTTCTGGGCGGTGGGCGCGGCCTGGTCGAACGCCCGCTGGAACTCAAGATTCCGATCTACATTGCATCCATGTCGTTCGGCGCGCTGTCGGCGTCAGCCAAGGCATCGCTGGGCTATGGGGCCTCGAAAGTGGGCACCATGACCTGCACGGGCGAAGGCGGCATGCTGGAGGAGGAGCGCGAAGCCTCCCAACGCCTTCTCTACCAGATGTCGCCCGCCCGCTATGGTGTGGATCTGGATCACCTGCGCCGCGCGGATGCGCTGGAAATCGTCGTGGGGCAGGGGGCCAAGCCCGGAACCGGCGGCCTGCTGCTGGGCATGAAGGTCAGCCCGCGGGTCAGCCAGATGCGGACACTGCCCGAAGGGGTGGATCAGCGTTCGACCATCCGCCACCCGGATTTCCTCGGAGCTGACGATTTGGCGGTGAAGATCGAGGAATTGCGGATCGCGACCAATTATCAGGTGCCGATTTTCATCAAAATGGGCGCGACCCGTCCCAGGTTCGACGTGGCGGTTGCGGCCAAGGCAGGCGCCGATGTCGTGGTTGTTGACGGGGCAGAGGGCGGTACCGGGGCATCCCCCGAATTGCTGCTGAATCACACCGGCATTCCGACCATGAGCGCCATTCGCGCCGCACGCGAGGCTCTGGACGATTGTGGTATGACCGGCAAGGTCTCACTTGTGGCAGCCGGGGGTATCCGCTCGGGAGTGGATGCAGCCAAGTGTCTGGCATTGGGTGCCGATGCGGTGATGATTGGCAACGCAGCGATGGTCGCGCTTGGGTGCAACAGCCCCAGGTATCTCGACGACTACACCGCTTTGGGGACATCGCCCGGTGCATGCCATCATTGCCATACAGGCCGGTGTCCGGTCGGCGTCGCAACGCAGGACCCTGAACTTGAGGCGCGCATGAACCCCCATGCCGGTGCGGAACGTATCGCCCGGTACCTGACGGCCATGACGATGGAGATCACGGCGCTGGCCAAGGCTTGCGGCAAGTCCTCGGTCCACAATCTGGAAACCGAAGACCTGCGCGCACTCAGCTTTCAGGCGTCGGCCTTCACCGGGGTCAAGATGGCGGGCATAGACCGGGCTTTCGACTGGTGAGGATCGCCCTGCTTGAGATGACCAGCCACCCGCTGCCGCTGCTGGAGGGTTTGCCGCGAACCGCGCAGCAGATCCGCGAGTGGATCGAACCGCATTTGCCGGAAGCAGAGTTCTTTGTGGCGAATGTCGTGGATGGTGTCGCTCTTCCTGCGTTGTCCGATTTTGAAGGGGTCATAGTCGGAGGTTCCGAGTTCGGCGTTTACGACGACACGGAGTGGATGCAGCCCCTGCGCTTGTTCCTGCAAGACTGTCGGGACCAGAGCAAACCTGTCTTCGGAATTTGCTTCGGCCATCAGATCATGGCCGATGTCTATGGCGGAAAGGCGGAAAAGGCGGTGATCGGCAACATTGTTGGCTGTCGCGCCTTTGACTACGGAGGCGGCAATCCCGACGCTTATGTCTGGCATCAGGATCAGGTGACCAAGGTGCCTCCGACGGCTCGGGTTACGGGTTCGGCTGATCACTGTCCTGTCGGGGCGCTCGATTACGAGTTTCCTGCCCGGTCGGTTCAGTTTCATCCCGAATACACGGCGGAACATTTGCGCGACCTGTTCATTCGGGGTCGCGACATCATTGTGACGCCAGAGGATGCGGATGCCGGCCTGGCAGCGCTCAGGACAGCGAATGTTCCGGGCGATCTGGCCGCGTCGCAGGCTGCAGCCTTGTTTCGGGGAACATATCGGACTCAGCAGCGCGAATAGCCGCCAGCACCATTTGATCCTGATCAATTCTCCCGTGAGCTTGTCATGTATACTGAATACAAGGCAGGGCAAAGGAGGTGTCAGATGTCCGGTTACTCAGATTTCTTTCAGTCCATTGCGCGGATCGTTGGCGCGCCCCGCACGGAACATGTGGATGATCGCGAGTTGTCAGATCTGGGGCTTTCCCGCGCGGATTTGGCGATGCTGCGCTCGGGTGCGCCACAGGCACGCGAGCGCATACTGGCGATGGCTCGGCAGTTCGGGTTGACGGAAGATGACCTGAACGCGCACACCAACCTTGGCCTGGAGCTTGCCGAAAAGTGCGGTCATTGCCTGCAGGCGGAAACATGCCGCGACGCCATTCGGGCCGGAGCCCGGCTGCCGCAGGAAAAATGTCCCAATGCTGGCTTGTACCGCGCCTTGTCCGAAGTTTAGCGGCCGCTTGGGCTTTCTTTTGGGCTGAGTTTTCTGCGTCCGGCGACCCTGAACCGGTCAGCCGTGCCAAAATCTTTCATGCCGACACCTGCAGCGAATTCAGCAAACACAGGAGCATGCTTGAACAGATGCCCTGAGCATCCCCCGGCAAATAACACGTTGTCATGTTCCGGGTGCCAGTCAACGATGAAGTGAGTGTCCGGTGTCAGTATGATCTGGTTGAACTTCGAATCCACGACACGCTCGCCTTCCAGCCCAGGCAAACGGTGGCGAATATAGCTGCGTGTGCGACCCAGTGTCTCCTGACGGATCAGGCGTTCGTCGTTGTCCAGGTCGATCTTGTCGGGGATCACAACAGCCGCCTTCACACCAGACCCCTCGGACGAGGGCAGGCCAAATGACCCCTGACCATGATCGATCCAGCAGGGCATTTGGCTCATATCGAAATCCTCGGACCCATCTGGCGTCGAGGTGTACAGGACATTGACGCCAACCACCGTTGATATCGGCTTGATTGTTTTGGGGAACATGTCCGCCATCCAGGGGCCGGTCGCAATGACGATCAGATCAGCCTCAAGCGGTTTGCCGTCCAGCATCGGGCGCTCAGAGCCGTCCGTGGTGACACGTCCCCGCTGCACGATTCCCCCAGCGCGCCGAAACAGATCCAGTCCGGTCAACACGCAGCGATGGGCCATCAGCATTCCGGCTTCTGGCTCGAACAGTGCATATTCGATATCGGACACCCGAAACTGAGGGAACCGCGATTCGATCTCCTGCTGATCGAACTTGTAGTAAGGCACGCCAACCTTGTCGAAAGTCTGCGCGGTTGCGTCTTCCCAGTCACAATGGCCGCCGGTGGCCAGAATCAGGGCACCACATTCATACATCAGGTTCTGTCCGCTTTCGGCCTGCAGCTCGAGCCAGCGCAGGCGGCTTTCGCGCGCCCATCGGGTATAAAACTCATCCCGTCCCGATATGGCGCGGATCACCCGGTTGTAATCCGTTGAAGATGCACGGGAATGACCGGGTTCCCACCTATCGATCAAAGTCACCGCCTCGCCCATTCGTTGCAGTGTGAGCGCCGTCATGACGCCGACGATGCCGCCCCCGACAACGATGACCGAGCTTTTGGACATGACGTAGATTTTCCTTGTTTCTGGATTGTCTTTGTGAATACTGTATACAGAATACAGCATTTATAAAGTTAAAAAACAGGGAGAGCGCATCAATGAGTTCGGGGTTTGATCTGCCCGAGGGCACGCATACCGTCATTCTTGGCGTCGGCGATCTGAACGGCATCATGCGGGGCAAGCGCATTCCGGCCAGCCATTGGGATCATGTGTGCAACAGCGGCAATGCGCTCTCGATTGCTTTGATGGCAATCGATATGACCTGCGATGTCTGGGACACGCCCTATGTCAATTTCGACAACGGCTATCCCGACATGCATGTTTTCCCGATGACCAAACCGGTTGCTGTTCCGTGGGAGCCGGGCGTGGCGGTCTGCTTTGGCCGCGCCGAAGGTATGGACCACAAGCCGGTGCCCATCGATCCGCGCCAGGCTCTGGTGCGTCAGGTCGAGCGCGCGCGCGACATGGGGTTCGAGGTCAATGTCGGCACCGAACTGGAATTCTATCTGCTGGACCCTGAAACCGGGCAGCCGCGTGACAGCGGAATTCAGGTCTATGGATTAGGTCGGGCGGCAAGAATGGAGCATATCGTTGGGCCCATTCGTCAGCAGATCAATGAATGCGGCATTCCGATCGAACAATCGAACCCGGAATATGCCGCCGGCCAGATCGAAGTGAACATTCGGTATGGCGAAGCGCTGGCTGCTGCAGATCGCGTTGTTCTTTTCAAGTCGCTAATCCGCCAGTTGGGCATCGCCCACGGGTATCTGGCCACCTTCATGCCCAAGCCGTTCTTTGACCAGTCCGGCAACGGCTTTCACACACACTATTCGCTGTGGAAGGACGGAAAGAACGTTTTTGCCGAAAATGGCAAGATCAACGACACAGGTAAGGCTTTCATCGCCGGGCTGCAGAAGCGGATGTGCGAAAGTGCGATTTGCGGTAGTGGAACAGTCAATGGTTACCGTCGCCGCCAGCCGTATACCTTCTGTCCGATCAACGCGAGCTGGGGATACGACAACCGCACTGTCGGTATCCGCATTATCGAAGGATCCGACAGCGCCGTGCGTGTCGAAAAACGCGATGCCGGTGCGGATGCCAATCCCTATCTTCTGCTCGCTGCCGAAATCGCCGCAGGTCTGGATGGGATCGAGCAGGGGCTGACCCCAACCGACCCCACAACCGGCAACGCATACGAGGATGGCATAGGTGATCCCATTCCGACCGATCTGCCAACCGCCATCGAACTGGCACGTGGGTCCGAGTGGCTGCGCGACGCAATGGGCGAGATGCTGTGGGAGTTGGTCTTGCAGCAGGCCGAACGCGAGCTGGAGTTTTTCAACCAACAGGTCACTCAGGTCGAGCTTGACCGCTATCTGAGGACATTCTGATGCACCTCGGCAAGGTTGCGGGAACGGTTACGGCAACGGCAAAGGACGCCAGATTGGTCGGTCTGAAACTGCTGGTGACAGACCTGATCGACAGCGACGGCAATCTGATCGATCCGGCGCGCGTCGCAGCGGATACATGCGGCGCAGGCGTGGGTGACACGGTGCTGATCGCGACAGGCTCAGCCGCACGAATGGCGGCGGGGTTGTCCACCGCTCCGGTGGATCTGGCGATTATCGCGGTGGTCGATCGCGTTTCAACGAGCTGAAACACAACACACAAATCAATAGCCTTCGGAGGATAGGAAAAATGGCGAAACCAGTGGCAGGGCAGATGGCCTTGGGCATGATCGAAACCCGCGGTCTTGTTGGGGCGATCGAAGCAGCGGACGCAATGGTCAAGGCGGCCAGCGTGGCGATTGTCGGCCAGACCAAAGCTGGCGGCGGTCTGGTGACAACCCTTGTGCGCGGCGAAGTCGGCGCCGTCAAAGCCGCAACAGATGCGGGCGCAACTGCAGCCAACAAAGTTGGTGAAGTGGTGTCGGTCCACGTGATCGCGCGCCCGCATGATGAGCTTGAAGCCATTATCGACGGGCTCGGAGCCGGATCTTCGGCCTGAGCCATCGCCGCTAAGGAGACATTATGTCAGCCGGATTTGAGGATTTCACCCGTGCGGTGACGCGGGGCGCCACCCGCGACGCCCCTGCCGCGCGCAGCATTGAGCGTTTTGCAGTGCTGGGCGGCGGACCGGATGCCCGCCTTTTGGCAGCGCTATGTCTGGCTGAAGGGGCCGATGTCAAACTGTTTTCGGCCTATGGAGCCGAGCTTTCGCTGCTGACCCAATCTTCGGGCATTGGTATCCGGGGTGACGGTCCTGTGGGCACCTATCAGGTGAACCGGGACGGGCCATCGGTGCAAACAACAGCGGAACTTGATGCCGCTGTTCGGGACGCACAAGTGATCTTTCTGACCGGACCCGTTCACAAGCAGCGTACCTATGCCATGGTTCTGGCTGATCACCTGAGTGACGGCCAGGTTTTGGTACTGGCCCCCGGGCGGTCTCTAGGCGCTGTCGAAGCCGCCTGGATGCTGCGCATCGGGGGGTGTCGGGCGGATGTGACGCTGGTTGAAATTCTGGGTTTGCCCTACTGGTTCAACGCCGAAGGTGCTGGGCTGACCCTGTCCACAGCCGCACCAATGGCCGCGGCAACGCTGCCACGCGGCCGCAACAACATCCTTGAAGCTCTGAACCGTTTTCTGCCGAACCTTCACCCGGTGGATTCTGTCCTGGCTTCCGGATTTCGTGACCTGTCCGCGGCCGTGGAAATACCTGCCCTGACCCTTGGCGGGCAGGGGATGGGCAACGGCGGCCCCGATATTCCGATTGGGGGCGTTCCGCTGGAGGCAAACCAGACTTTTGCCTCGCTCATCGGCGCCGATCAGATCGCCGTCATCGAAGGATTGGCCGAGGAACGGAGACAGGTCGCGGCTGCATTTGGAGTCCGAAACCTGCCGGAAACGTCGGACTGGATCGCCACCTTTGCCGGGGCTGAAAGGGGGTCGGGTTCCCGGCCTGTGCCGGATCGACAGGCCGCACGCCACCTAATGCGTGACGGTGTGCTTGGCTCGCTTGTCCCGCTGGTGTCTGCTGCAAGGTTGGCCGGTCAGCCCGTTTCTTTGACAGAGAGTCTGATCACCATGACAGACCGTATTCTTGGCGCTGACGTCGCGGCGGCAGGGCGCAGGCTTGAAACCATCGGAATAACCGCAGGCGATGTCGATCAGGCGCGTCGTATCTTTGACACTATTGCCACTGGAGCCTCGTGATGGACGCAGATCTGAAATCCATCGCCGCCGCGCGGCGCGCTGCCGAAACGGCGTTCGAGGCTTACCGGGCCTTTCTCGGGACCGATCCGGCACAAGTAGATGCCATCGTGGACGCCATGGCCCGCGCCGTTGAACCCGAGGCTGAACGGCTGGGGCGGCTGGCGGTCGAGGAAACCGGCTATGGCAATGTCCCGGACAAACGGGTCAAGAACCTTTTCAATGCCTTGTCAGTTGCGGACTATTTGCGGGATGTAACGACGTTGGGCCTGTTGTGGCGGGATGATGCCACAAAAATCGCGGCCTTTGGGGAACCGATGGGCGTGGTGGCCGCCCTTATTCCGGTCACCAACCCGACCTCAACCATCATCTACAAAGTGCTGTCAGCAGTGAAAGCGGGCAACGCGATTGTCTGCGCGCCCCATCCGCGAGGCGTGGGGTGCGGGATCGAAACCGTCCGCATCATGGCGCGGGTGGCCGAACAGATGGGTGCACCCAAGGGACTAATCCAATGCCTGGATGCAGTGACCATTCAGGGCACGGCCGAGTTGATGAAGCACCGCCGTACGTCGGTTGTTATGGCGACAGGTGGCCCGGCTATGGTCAAGGCCGCCTATTCCAGCGGCAAGCCGACATTGGCGGTCGGGGCGGGCAACGTCCCGTGTTATGTGCACAAATCGAAGGCGCGCGATCTGGCGGAAGTGGCCGAGATGATCGTCACATCGAAAAGCTTCGACTACGGCACCGCCTGTGTCAGCGAACAGGCCGTGGTGGCCGACCCGGAAATATCCCGTGACCTGCGGCACGAACTCAAGCTGAAGGGAGCTTATTTCTGCACCCCGGCCGAGGCAGATCGACTGGCGAAAGTGATTTTCAAGGGTGCGCGGGCAATGGACCCCGATAGGGTCGGGCAAAGCCCGCAGGCCCTGGCCGATGCCGCCGGTTTCTCGATTCCGCCGCGCACCCGCTGTCTGGTCTCTGAAGAAACCGAAGTGGGTTGGCAACGCCCGCTATCGGCGGAAAAACTGAACCCGGTGCTGGCTTTCTACGAGGCGAAATCCACCGACCACGGCATCGAACTGGCGCAGTCCATCGCGCGGTTCGAAGGTTGGGGACATTCTTCAGTCATCCATTCGGACGACCCCGAGGTTGTCGCCCGCTTTGCCACCGTACCCACGGGACGCGTGCTGGTGAACACGCCGGGGATCATGGGTGGCATGGGCTATTCCACAGATCTGGAGCCGTCTTTCATGCTGGGCACTGGCACGTGGTCAGGGTCGATCACGTCGGACAACGTGACGGCCCTGCATCTCATCAACATCAAGCGGGTTGCTTATGAAAGCAGACCCTGGCGCGACATTTACGAGGAGTATGGCGCATGAGCGAGATCACGATCCGGGCGCTGATGCAGATCGACAACCTGCAACCGAAATTCGCGGCCTACAACGGCGCGACGGTGCAGGGCTCGGTGCCTTTGTCCGGGGACACAGTGCTGATCGGAGAGTTTGCACCGGGCAACGGGGTGTTTTCGCTGATCGATCGCGCGCTCAAGGCGTCTTCGGTAGAGGCAACAACGCAGATGGTGGAACGAGAGTTCGGGTTTTTTATCCTGCGGTCACCTTCAAATGCCGAGGTGTCTGCGGCCCGCGATGCGATGCTGGCCGAACTTGGGGCTTCGATGTCGGACCGTCTGAAACCCGCAATCAGTTCGACACAGATCATCACAAGCGTTGAACCTTATCAGGCGCAATTGCTGAACAAATGGCGCAAGGGCGCCCTCATCGTTCCCGGACAAACACTGGGGATCGTCGAATGCGCGCCAGCCGCCTACATCTCGATCGCCGCGAACGAGGCGGAGAAGGCAGCCGAGATCGACATCGTCGAAGTGCGCGCCGTGGGCCGGTTTGGCCGCCTGTTCATCTCGGGGTCGGAAAACTCGGTCAAAACCGCCGTCGAAGCGGCAACCCGCGCCATCGAGGCGGTGGACGGGCAGGCAGGCTGATGGCTGCTTCGCGGGTCATAGGCTCGGACGCAGTCGAGGACGCGCGCCGAAGTGGCAGGATCGTGTTCGAAGTTCTGCCCGGCGACATCGTCACGGCGCTGGCCCGGGAAACGGCGGAGCGCATCGGCATCACCCTGGTGGACGGACCGCTGGAGCGGCCACAGGCACCACGTACAGATGGCGCCGTTTCGATGCGCCGCGTGCTCTATCGTCGTTCACCCAAATGGGTTGCGCCTGCGCGGGCACCGCGCAAGGCCCGCAGGCTGGGCAAGCTGGCGCTGATCGGTGCAGGCGGCGTTGGTGGCAATATCGCACATCTGGCAGCGATGGCGGATATCGCGGATGAAATCGCCCTGATCGACATTGCTCCGGGTCTGGCAGCTTCGACAGCGCTGGACCTCAATCACACATCCGGCATCACTGGTGCCCGTGTCCGATGCGTCGGAGGGGAATCTCTGGATCTGGTGGCAGGTGCCGAGGTGGTCGTCGTAACCGCCGGGCGCGCACGCCGCCCGGGCATGACCCGTGCTGACCTGATAGATGTGAACGCGCGTGTGATGCGCCAGTCGGCAGAAGCGATCCGTTCAGCCGCACCAAACGCCATCGTGATTGTCGTAACAAATCCTCTGGATGAAATGACGGTCGAGATGCTGCGGGCCACAGGCTTCGCGCGCGAACAGGTTCTGGGCATGGCGGGAACACTGGACAGCAGCCGGTTCCGCAACGCACTTGCCTTGGCCGCGGGGGTCTCTCCCGCTGATGTCGAGGCCTTTACCCTTGGCAGTCACGGTGACGAAATGGCGCCGATCCCCAGCCGCGCCCGGATCAAGGGGCGGGCGCTTGAGGTCTTTCTGTCACCGGATCAAATTGAAGCATGCGTACAGGACGCGATCACAGGCGGCGGGCAGGTCGTCGCGCTCAAGAAATCCGGTTCGGCGACGATTGCCCCGGCCCATGCCTCGATTGAACTGATCGATCACATCAGGGGCGCTCGGTCCGGTCCGGTTCCGGTGTCTGTGATGTTGCAGGGCGAATATGGAATTGATGGCGTGGTGCTGGGCGTGCCCGCACATCTTGGCGCCAGTGGACTGGTCGAGGTCGAGGAACTGCGCCTGACGGACCAGGAACAGGCAGGGCTGCAAGAAGCAGCTGATGCGATCCGGCTGAGGCTGGGTCTGTGACCCTTCGGTCGTGGAAGTCCGGCGGGCGGTTTGAAGAGGTCGCATCGTATTCCCGCGCCAAGCGGATCGGACCATTTGTCTGGGTCGCCGGGACGACCGCGATTGAACCTACAGGGCGTATTCATGCACCAGGCGATGTGGGTGCGCAAACACGGTATATCCTGTCCCGTACCGAAGACGCGCTTAAGGCTGTCGGGGCAGAGTTGCGCCATGTGGGCCGGGTGCGCGCATACCTGACCGATCTGTCAACAGCGGGCGAATTCGCGCGTGTGCACGGAGAGTTTTTCAAGGGTATCGATCCGGTTCTGACCGCTGTTCAGGCAGGCCTGACCCAACCCGGTCTGATGGTGGAAATCGATGTGGACGCCGTGATCCACGATGAAAGCGGTAAAATCGGCGGATTCTGAACATGAGTTTTCAAGAAAGGATTTGATCGATCCATCTTCTTGTGTACTGTATACAGAATACAAGAACGGCATAATGAGACACAGGGAGCAAAACTGATGATCAAGACAGCGCTACTTAGCGGAACATGCATCGCGCTCATGGCCTCGACGGCCGGAGCAGAAATTAGGGTTGGGTTTATTGGGTCGCTTTCCTCGGACACCGGGCT
This sequence comes from Ruegeria sp. D4, assembly GCF_056534475.1. Lineage (NCBI taxonomy): Bacteria > Pseudomonadati > Pseudomonadota > Alphaproteobacteria > Rhodobacterales > Roseobacteraceae > Ruegeria > Ruegeria sp. D4. Next base: position 33,403 of record NZ_JBQFPJ010000015.1, on the reverse strand, counting down.
GTCGACCCTTCGCGGGGCAGAAGTCGCGATTGAGGAGCTTAACGCCAATGGCGGCGTGATGGGCGAGCAGATCATACTGGTCTCTGCCGATACCGGGCAGGATCCGACCGAAGGCGTACGCGCTTATGAATACCTGGCCGAGACCGAAGAGGTTGATTTCATCATATCGGGCTCGATCGACGATGTGTCGCTCGGCTGGCTGCCCCGGATGCAGGAATACCGCATTCCGACGCTGGACACTTGGACATCCTATATCGGCATCATCGACATGGTGGTCGAAGACCCCGAAGGCATGGCGCCCTATTTCATGAACATCGCCTCGGACGAGGCGTTGGCCACGCTTTACATCAATTTCGGCGCGGATGTCCTGAAGGAAAAGATGGGCTGGGATTCCGTTGTCATTCTGGCCGAGGACACCGCCTTTGGCGAAGCGATCACCGGACTTGTGACCGAAGCGCTTGCACCGGTCGCTGGGATCGAGGTCAAGGATATCATTACGTATGACGTGGCCACTGTCGATTTCGCGCCGATCTTCAGCCGTGCGCAGGATACAGGGGCCGACTTCATCTATCAGGTTTCGTCCGTTAACTCTCAGGTTGTGTCGTCGCAATATGTGAAATTGCAAGTGCCGATGGCGATGACGGGCGTCAACGTATCCGCGCTTGGAATGGAGTATTGGGAAGACACGGGCGGCGCCGGCGGCGGCATTTCGACCCTGTCCCCGATCCCTTCGGTCGGGTTCAGGCTGGATCCGGCAAGCCAGGCTTTTGTCGACACCTATCAGGCCAAGTATGACAGCCGCCCGCTGCTGCCGCATTTCAACGGTTTCAACGCCTATCACGGTCTTAAGCAGGCCATGGCTGCTGCCGAAGAGGCTGGCGGTTTCGACAATGTCGAAGGCTGGGCCGATGCGATGAAGAAGCAGGATCTGGTTCTGGAGATGGATGGTCAGCTGTGGTTGCGCTATGCCTTCTGGGGCGATGATGAGGTCGAACCCGTGACCGGCCGCACCTATCCGCACAACATCCGCTTTGATCTGTCCGAGCCGTTTGATGACGCCGCACCGTCCATGGTTGTCGTGCAGTGGTACGAGGACGGAACCGCCGCTGTTGTGTATCCAGAGAAATACGCGACGGGCGAGTTTACCCTGCCCAGCTGGGTCAAAAACTGATCCGGTCGTTCACATAGCTTGAACCGGGCGCGCGACAGCGTGCGCCCGCAGCCAGGGATACCTCAATGTTGCAGATACTGATCCAGGGGCTTTTGCTCAGTGGTCTCTATGCGCTTATCGCAATGGGTTTCACGCTGATCTTCAGCATAGGGCGTGTTCTGAATCTGGCGTATGGCGCCTATCTGATGGTCGGTGGGTACATCTACTTCTGGGTATCGCAAACGCTGGGGATGCCCAAGCTCATGGGCGTTGTCGTGGCCGCCGCACTGGGCGTTCTGATGGGTATTCTGAAGTACCGCCTGATCGTGAAGACGCTCAAAGGTGATCATGTGGCGGTCGAAATATCGACGCTGATCCTTGCGGTCGTGATACAGGCCGGGATCGTTTTGGTCTTTGGCGACAGCAGTAAGATCCTGCTGCCCATCGTGCCCGGAGTGATCAACGTTGCCGGAGCGTCCGTTACCTACAACATCCTGATTGCCACGCTCATCAGTTGGGCCATTCTTCTGGGCCTATACGCGTTCGTGCGGCTTACCCATACCGGGCGGGCAATGCAGGCGGTTTCGATGGACGCCAAGGGGGCTGCTATCTCGGGGATCGACCCGGACCGGATCAACCTGATCACCTGGGGCATCTCGGGGGCATTGGGGGCACTTGGCGGTGTGTTCTTCGCCAGTTACACGCAGCTTTCGCCATCCATGTGGGTTGCCCCGCTGATCATTTCGGTGGCCGTTGTCATCGTGGGCGGAATTGGGTCGATCATCGGGACCTTGGTTGTCGCACACATCGTCGGCTTTCTTGAAGTCATCGTGGTGGCGACCCTTGCGCCCGAGTTGCGCGGTGTCTTCACCATGCTGCTGATCATTGGTGTTCTGGTGACCCGCCCGCAGGGCCTGTTTGGCCGTGAGGAGTTATAAAGATGGGGCTGCGCTGGTTTCACTTTGCCCTCTGGGGTGGTCTGATTGCGGGTATGTTCCTGTTGCCTCAGGTCGTTTCCAACGGAACACTGCGTACGATGATCTTTGCCAACTACTTGGCGATCTTCGCGATCAGTTGGGACGTGTTGTCCGGGCGGACAGGATATGTGAGCTTTGGCCACCCTTTCCTGATCGGCATCGGAGCATACACGACTGCCATTCTTACCAAACGGTTTGATGTTCCGGTTGAAATCTCGATCCCGGTCGCGGTGCTGGTCACCATGGCCGCCGGACTGCTGGTGCTGCTGCCTGCGCTGCGTATTCGCGGCAGCTATTTCGCACTGGTTACACTGGCCTTCATGGAGTTGCTGTATCAGCTGGTGCAGGTGATCCGTCCGGATCTGACTGGCGGCACACGCGGGATGTCGGGTATCCAGACCCTGACGCGGGGCGCAGCAAACGGATACTACCTGTCGACCGCCCTGATGCTGAGCGTCGCCGTCAGCATGTGGCTGCTGATGAAAACCCGGCTGGGAACAGCGCTGGCAGCGATCGGCATGAACGAGGAAAGCGTGCGCGGCTCCGGGCTCAGCACCACCCGGCTGAAAGCGTTTGCCTTTTTGACCAGCGCGTTCATCGCAGGGCTGGGCGGGGCTTTCTATGTGCACTATCTGGGATCACTGGCCCCGCGTGCGCTGTTTGACATCAACTTCCTGTTTACCATCATCGTTGCCGCACTGCTGGGCGGTACATCGACCATCATTGGGCCGATGATCGGCGCATTCTTCATGACCTTCCTGCTGGAATACCTGCGGCCGGTCCTGCCGGGGGCCGAGCGGTATTTTGTCTACGGCGCCATCGCGCTGATCCTCTACATGTACCAACCCAAAGGGCTGGTGGAACTGGTGCGGCGCGGATTCACCCGGCTGCGGAAAGGGGGTGTGGCGTGACTGTGGCACTGGACGTTTCCCATCTGATCAAACGCTTTGGCGGGCTGGTGGCCACGAATGGTCTGTCCTTTTCCCTCAAAGAAGGGGAATCGCTGGGTCTGATCGGTCCGAACGGGGCGGGCAAGACCACCGTGTTCAGCCAGATCATGGGCGAACTGCGACAGAACAGCGGCACGATCGAACTTTTCGGGCAGGAGATATCGGCCCTGCCCACGTCCCGGCGCATTCGGGCGGGCGTCAGCCGCACGTATCAAATCCCGCGGCCCTTCGGCGACATGAACGTGGCCGAGAATATCCGCGTGGGCCTGATGCCTGACAACATCTGGCGCATGATCACCAAATCCCCTGACACGGATCGGGAACGGGAACTGGCCTTGAGCGTCGGCTTCACCGAGGCTGACCTGCAACGGACACCATCCGAACTGGCCATGGGCGATCTGCGCAAGCTGGAAATGGCGCGCACCATGGCCACCGCGCCGCGTGTGATGCTGCTGGACGAGGTGTTTGCCGGTTTGACGGTGGGGGAAATCGCGCAGATCTCGGACCTCATCCAGTCGATGCGCAAGGACGGCATGACTTTTCTGATCGTCAGCCACGATCTGCCCGCGCTTGAACCCCTGATCGACCGTGCCATTGCAATTGAGCGGGGAACGATGATCGCCGAAGGCACATTCACCGAAGTGATGAATGACAAGGCCGTGCAGGCCTCGTATCTGGGGGGGGGCTGATGTCCTATCTGGAAATCGAAAACCTGTCCGCATTCTACGGCAAGGCGCAGGCGCTGACAGACATCTCGATCACGGTCCAGCCGGGCGAGATCGTTGCTGTCGTCGGTCCGAACGGTGCGGGTAAGTCCACCCTGCTGGACAGCATAATGGGGATGGTCAGAACGGAAGGCGATATCCGGCTGCGCGGCCACAGTCTTGCAGGCCGATCACCGGCCGAAATCGTGCGCCACGGCGTCGGCTACGCGCCCGAACGGTTCAACCTGTTTCCCTACATGTCGGTGCGCGACAACCTGATGGTGGGCGCCTATACTGCCCGCGAGGATATAGAAAGCAATCTGGACATGGTCCACAAGCTGTTCCCACGGCTGGCCGAGCGGGAAGGGCAGGAAACCTCGACCCAGTCCGGCGGCGAACGGCAGATGGTGTCCTTCGGACGGGCCCTGATGACCAGCCCCGAGTTGCTGTTGGTCGATGAGCCAACAATCGGTCTGGCCCCGAAAATCTGCCTTGAGATCGCCGAGGTCGTGCGTCAGTTAAACAAGGAATACGGCCTGACCGTGGTCATCACCGAACAAAACGCCAACTTCGCCCTGTCGCTGGCCAGCCAAATTTACGTGCTCGAGTCCGGCCGCATGCAAACGTCCGGCACTGCGGACGAACTGCGGAACGACAAAAGGCTGCTCGAAGCGTATTTCGGCGGGCACTGAATCCGATCGGTTCAGTTTTGCGTGCCGTCTCGGCGACAATTCCTCAGAACTACCACACACGACCTGGGTTTTGGTGTTGTCTGCTGCACGGGTTCTGTACCAAATGGGGCGGGTACCGGCGCTCGGGCGTCTAGAACACCCGAGTAGGCGCGGTACAGAAGGATGGGACCAATACATGTCGGAAGAGTTCACGGCTGCAGAAAAGCGCAGGCTTGAAAAACGAGTTCGTGCTGAACGGGTCATGGGCGATAACGGCCATCTGTTCGACCATCCGGTACCCGCTGAACTTCTCACGCCGTATTCCAATGGTGACAATACCGAGCTTGAGCAGATCCGCGTACAAAGGAAATATATCAATCGTGCCAACAACATCCGAAGGTGCTGGAACAGGTTTCAGCTTTACCTTCCCGAGTTGATGTACCCCGAAGAACCGCAGGACATATTCGAGATGTCGACGGCGCATGGCGGTATGCTCGAGGTTGCCCGGCACTTTGGCCATACCGTTTTGGGAAGTGACTTTCCCAATATGCTCAACAACAAACAAACTGAACTGGCATCCACGCATCGTCGCCTGAACGACGAGACGTTTGTCTGCGAAACCGACAATCACGGCATTCAGATCCCCAAAGACCACAAGGTACACGACTGGCCCTATCGCCCGATTATCGAAGCAATCGATATTCCAATGACGCTGTTTGACGCCGGGCGCACGCCCTATCCATTGGCGGACAAATCAAAGGATGTGCTGATTTGCATGCAGTCGATCGAACATTATTGCCACCCTCAGGACTGGATGCTGATACTGGACGAGTTCTGCCGCATCACCCGAAAGACGATCCTGATCATGCTCAACCCCGTGATCGGTCATTTCGCCAATGATCCGTTTTACACAGAGTGCTTCGAGAAAGCCCGACACGATCTGCATATGTATCGTCGAAATGGGTTCCGGACCACATCGTGTCATATCCAGTGGTCGCAGGTGCTTGTGTTCAAAATCACGGCCGTCTGAGAAAAAAGACCTGCAAGGCTGTCACTGACATGCCTGTAAAATCAATACAGGACGTTGAGCATGAACAGAGACACGAACAGGAACAGGACTGTCATGACCCCGCCGGATCGCACGAAATCCATGACCTTGTAGCCTGCTGGACCCATGATCAGGGCATTCACCTGATGGGTCGGAATGATGAAGCTGTTCGAGGTCGATATGGCAACGGTCAGCGCAAAGACCCCCGGATTGCCCCCTGCGGCAACCGCGATTGAAACCGCAAGGGGCACAAGCAAGACGGTTGCCCCGACATTCGACATTACCAGCGAAAAAGCTGTGGCCAGTATTGCCACCCCAGCCTGAAGCGCCCAAATGGGCCAGCCGTCCAGAATGGTCATGATCTGCTGCGCAATCCATGCGGCCGTCCCGGTATTCTGCACGGCCTGACCAAGTGGAATGAGACAGGCAAGAAGGAAAACGGTGTTCCACCCAACTGCGCGATATGCCTCGTCCACACTCAACACGCGGGTCAGCATCATGCCGGCCGCTCCGGTCAGCAGGCATAGTGACAGCCGGACGTCGGTGAACAGGATCAGCGACAAGGAAATGGCAAAAAAGGCAAGCGCCCAACCGACCTTTTGCGGCCGCAATTCGTCTTGCGGAAAGTCCGTGGTCACAACGACAAAATCCGGATCGCGCTTGATCCGCATCAGGTTGTCCCATCGGGTATGGGCGACCAGCATGTCACCGGCGTGAAATGCTTCAAGGCCGATCTGGGTTGATGCGTGATCATCCGTCTCGACATGGCTGAGCGTTTCTTCCCCGCGATGGATCGCCAGCAATGACATGCCATAGGTCTTGCGGAACAAAAGCTCGCGCGGGCATTTGCCGATCAGCTTGCTGTCCGGGGTCACGACAACTTCTGCGATCCCGGCATTGGTGGGTGCAAACTCTTCGACGAAGATATCCAGTTCGGGCAAAACGGTCAGACCGAACTTCTGCGCGAACTCCTCGACCACCCAGCGACGCCCGATGATGGCCAGCCGGCAAGGTGCGGCAATCTCGGCGGTCAATACCTGCACCATCGAGGTTTTCCCGCGATAGAATGTCGAGATGATGTAAAGGTGGTTCTCGTGGTTGATATCGGCCAATATCTGCCCCACCAGGGGGCTGTCCTCGGGGACGATGACCTCAAAAACGTCTGCTTTGAGGCCGTAGACCCTTTGCAGATATTCTTGCGTGCCTTGCCCGGTCCCTGTTGCATCAGACGCGCCTTCAGTCGGCAGTACCCAGCGCCCGAGCAAAAGAAAATATGCGATACCCGTCAGGATCAGGGCCATGCCGATTGGAGTGACTGAAAAAAGTCCAAACGGTTCAATTTTCTGCCCTTCGGGCAACCCGTCATTGGCCGTCAGAATGAGGTCATTCAGCAAGATCAGTGGGGAAGAACCGACCATAGTCATGGTGCCGCCCAGAATGGCGCAAAAACCCATCGGCATCAGCAGTCGCGAAAGCGGAATGCCGGACCTTGAGGAAATTCGGCTGACAACCGGTAAAAACAAGGCCGCCGCGCCGACATTCTGCATGAAAGACGAGATCACTCCGACAGTGCCTGACACGATCGGCAAAACCCGGTTCTCGGCTGTGCCGCCGTATTTCAGGATGACGGCGGCCACTTTGTTCATGATGCCGGTCTTGTCCAATCCGGCACCGACAATCATGACCGCGATGATTGAAATAACGGCGTTGGACGCGAACCCGTCGAACAGTCGAGAGACATTTGCCAGGTTCTCCAGCCCGGGCGCATAACTGAGAAGGCCGACGATGACCAAAACCAGTATGGCGGAAAGGTCAATTCTTACGATTTCGGAAACAAACAGGAAAACGGTGAAGGCCAACAGGGCGCAAACCACACCCATCTCGAACGTAAAGGTTACTTGTTCCACAAAGTTCACCGGGAAATTGTATTTTGGTCTTTTGGGAACACTTAACTTATTGCGCCAGCCTTGTCATGAAGTTTCGCCAACTATGGCGGAAACGAAATAAAATTATGCCAGGAGCCCGAGCTTTGAACAAGTTGACACACTGCTTGCTCCAACCAATCGGGCACCGTGCTCTCAATGGTGAAGAATCCGATCCCGCTAACTTTGGGTGGTCGAATAAAGTAACCGGACCGGCATTTCATAGCCTACCTGTCATGAGCGTCTTTCAGGCACTCAAGAAACACGTTCAACCTGCGCCCTTGCGAAGCGCTTTTGCGCACGATTGCGGCCATGCTTGAAATATATTCCGCAGCTTCGCAACGGACTTCCCGGACTTGACCAGCTTCCACGAACGGCTGTGCCTGATGGGTCGGCAAGAAGCCCAGATAGCAACCGGAAAGGATGAGAAGTGCCAACGCTTCTTCGCTTTGGACAAAGGCAGACTTTCTCAGTTTCAGTTTTTGATGGATCGACATGTTGGGTGAGTTAAAGCTCAGGCCCGCGTAGGTGTACTTTCGAAGCTCACTTAACTTGAACTCGGTTTCTGCGCGCTGAAACAGCTCGTGATTCTGGCCGCAAAACAGGCGCATGTCTTCGGTATACAGGGGCGAATAGTTCAACATCGGCGATTGGCGGTGCAAGGGGACGATGCCCAGATTGAATCGACCGTTAATGACACCTTCTTCGATCACGTTGGGCGGTTCGACCGAAATATCGAGCGTGACGCCCGGCGCCCGGTTTCGGAATAGTCGAATTGCCTCGGACATTTCGGCATCCGGGTTGGATGAAGACCGGTCAAAGATTGCAATCTTCAACTTTCCCGCCATTTCGGCGCGAACCTCACCGATAATGTTCTGAAATCTGTCGATTGAGGCAAACAGGCTGTCTGCGGACTTCAGGACATGTTGGCCGTCGGAGGTCAGCGAGAACCCGGCGGGCCCGCGATGGCATAGTTTCAGGTTCAGGCGGGTTTCGAGATCCGAGATGTGTTTGCTGATAGTTGAGCGCCCGATGTTGAGCTCAAACTCGGCGGCGGTGAACCCTCCGCAGGCAACCACGGTACGAAAAATCTGCAGCAAGCGAATGTCCACATCCGAGATGCGCGTAATGGCGAGTTTCTTTGGAATTGAAAGGTTTCCTTTTGTCGAACTTTACGTAGATTACTTTGTATTACCTCAACCGTTTTTGCAACTTATAACTCGCCCACCGGTGACTCCAGTTTGCGCCATACTCACAGGCGTAGGAATGCGATGCCATCGTCACAAATAAGGTGGAGGACTTATGAAACTCATCAAATCATTCTCATCTGTCGCGTTGGCTGCCACGTTTGCCGCCGCGACCTTTGCCGCGCCGGCCATGGCGAAGAACTTCAAGATTGCCGTGGGCGACAGCGGCGGTTCCAGCCAGGAGGCAACCGGCCTTGCCTTCAAGGAAAAACTCGAGGAACTGTCGGGTGGCAATCACACCGCAACTCTGTTTCTGAACGGCCAGCTCGGGTCCGAACAGGACACCGTGAACGAAGCAGCAATCGGCACGCTGGACATGTCGCTGCTGGCGATCAACAACGTCACGCCGTTCTCGCCGACCGTAGGTGTGTTCACGCTGCCCTACGTCATCCTCAGCCTGGAGGACGCCGAAACCCTGACCCAGGGCCCCATTGGCCAGGAACTGACCGAAAACACGATCAATGACGCCGGTGTGCGCATCATTGCCTGGACCTATACAGGTTTCCGCGTTCTGACGAACTCCAAGAAGCCGGTGAAATCGGTTGCGGATCTGGAAGGTCTGGTTATCCGCGTTCCCAAGAACGAGATCATGATCGACACCTATAAGGCGTGGGGCATCAGCCCGACACCGATGGCCTGGTCGGAAACTTTTGCCGGTCTGCAAACCAAGGTTGTTGATGGTCAGGACAACCCCTACACCACGATCAACGCGATGAAGTTCTACGAAGTTCAGGACTATGTGACTGAAATCCGTTACATCTTCTCGATCGAGCCTCTGATCATTTCCGAGCAGGTATTCCAGGGTCTGTCCGCCGAAGATCAGGCCGCCGTACTGGAAGCCGGGCAGTATGCAACCCAGGCCTCGGCCCAATTCCTGCGCGACAAGGAAGCCGAGATCAAAGCACTGCTGGTTGAAAAGGGTATGGAAATCCATGTTCCCGAAAACGACGAGGCAGAGTTCATCGAACTGGCAACCACAGCGGTCTGGCCGAAGTTCTATGAAAGCATCGGTGGTGTTGAAAAGCTGAACGCCGTTCTGGCCGCCATCGGCCGCGACCCCGTTTCGGAATGAAAATAGTATAAAACAAAGGAAAGCGCCTGACTGGCGCTTTCCATTCTGAGGGAGAGGGACCGATGAAAAACTTCTGGGGAATAGTCGACAACATAGAAAGCTACATCTGTCGGTTTCTTCTGGCAGTCTTTGTATGTCTTTTGTTTTTGCAGGTGGTCGTAAGGACAGTATTCAACTTTTCTTTCTCGTGGGTTGAAGAGCTGTCCGTCTACATGTTCGTTTGGTTCGTGTTTTTCGGCGCCAGCTATGCGGCCAAGATGGGTGCGCATAACCGCGTCACGTTTCAGTTCAAGTTTCTGCCCCCTCGCGCGATCAAATATATCGAGGCTTTCGCGGATCTGTTCTGGATCTGCTTCAATGTCTACTTCGTCTACCTGGCGATCGACTTCATCTTCAACCGCATGAACCGGTTCCAGTCCTCCCAGACCCTGGGGTTCCACCTAAGCTGGGTCTACATCGTTTTGCCGATCACCTTCACCCTGATGACCATTCGTATCCTTCAGGTGAACTACAAGAAAATCATTCTGGACGAAGATCTGCGTGATCCTGACGCGATCAATCTGGAAGAAGTCCGCGCAGACCTGGGCGCTGACGTGGACCACACTGACATTGGGGAGGCAAAATAATGGGCAGTGAAATCGTATATATCCTGTTCGGCGGCTTCCTGTTGCTGTTGTTCATCGGCGCGCCGATAACGGTCGCGCTTGGCGTTTCGACGATGATCACCTTTCTCGTCCTGGACGAGAATCCGATCAAATTTGTCCAGATTGCGTTCACGTCCGTGGGTTCATTCCCGCTCATGGCCCTGCCGGCGTTTATTCTGGCGGGCGCATTAATGGAAGCCTCGGGCCTGTCACGGCGACTGATCAATGTTGCCGAAAGCTTTGCTGGTCCCTTCACCGGCGGTATGTCGGCGGCAACAGTTTTTGCCTGCCTGTTCTTCGGCGCGATTTCGGGTTCAGGCCCGGCGACAACTGCCGCCGTCGGCATGCTGATGATCCCGGCCATGATAGATCGGGGATACGGACGCAACTATGCTTCGGCGATCACTGCATCGTCCGGAGGGCTGGGGATTGTCATTCCGCCGTCCATCCCGCTGATCATCTTCGGCATTGCCGCGCTCGGCATGCCAGCCCCGCCAGAAGCTGTTGCCGAACATGGCACCTTCCAGACCGTGTCCATCCCGAAACTGTTCATCGCCGGTTTCATGCCCGCCTTCGTGATCGCCGGCAGCCTTTTGCTGATGAACTACATCCTGGCCAAAAAGAGCGGCTACAAGGGTACGACCGAGGGCTGGTCCATGCGTCATATCTGGTGCGAAATGTATCGCGGCTTCTGGGCCCTGATGGCCCCGGTGGTGATCCTGGGCGGCATCTATTCGGGCTTTTTCACCCCGACCGAGGCGGCGATCGTCGCGATCTTCTACACACTGGTTGTGGGCGCATTCATCTACCGCGAACTCAGCTGGGAAAAGCTATTCACCTCGCTTGAAACCACCACATGGCTGACGGGGCGCGTGTTGCTGATCATGTTCACAGCAACGGTGTTTGGCCGGCTTCTGGTCGAAAACCAGATCCCTGCACTGATCGCCGAAGGCATGCTTTCCGTCACAAGCAACATCTATGTGATCTGGACGCTGGTCATCCTGTTCCTGCTGTTCGTTGGCATGTTCATGGAAACGCTGGCAACCATTCTTATCCTGGTTCCGGTGATGCTGCCTGTGGCCTACAGCGTCGGCATCGACCCAATCCACTTTGGTGTCGTGATGGTGTGTACGCTGGGGATCGGTTTCCAAACCCCGCCATTGGGCGAAAACCTTTTCATCGCATCCGGTATATCCAATATATCAATCGAGAAGATTTCCGTTGCAGCGCTGCCCTTTGCCTTCATCAATACGGTCGCCATCTTCATCATAGCGTTCTTTCCCGAAATCTCGCTATGGCTGCCGCGGGCGCTTGGGTATTGAGTGCGGACAGAAAGGAACTGAACCATGTTACCTCAGATCAAAGACATCCTGTTCGCAACGGATTTGTCCGAAAACGCCAACAATGCGTTGCGCCATGCCCTGAGCATGGCGCGCGCCCATGGGGCGAAAGTCCATGTTTTGCACGTGACCGAGCCTCTGACACAGGACGCCATCGTGACGATGCGAATGTTCATTCAGGATGATGCATCGCGCAAAAAAGCGATCCGGGACCGCCACGCTTCGGTGAAGGAACTGCTGAAAGAGAACCAGCAGAAGTTCGTGAAAACCCTGACCGAAGAAGGAAAGGAGGCTTACGCGTCTGTCGCCTCGGTGGAGCTGGTTGACGGGCATCCCGCCGAGTCCATCCTGCAGCGCGCGCGCGAGCTGGATTGCGGCCTGATTGTCATGGGCACGCACGAGCAGGGCACCGGACACACCTTCATCGGGACGGTCGTCAAACGGGTGCTGAGACGCTCGACAATTCCAACGATGGTGGTGCCCAACATCACCTGATAGGGGTGTTCAGACTCATCTTGAAGACCTCAGAATCTTCTTTTCACAGCGGTTGGGTTGAGGTTCTTCCGATGGTACGCGAAGGCCCCTAGGGCTCTTGCGGGGTGATCGTGTCACAAGCCCGCGAACAGGTCTTTGAATTGCGCGCGTAGCGCGTTCTTCTGAACTTTGCCCATCGTATTGCGCGGCAACTCATCCAGTTGGATCAGTTTTCGTGGGTGTTTGTAGCGGGCCAGACCGCTGCTGATCGCGGCCTGTATCGCTTCCAGATCGGGGTGCGCGTCCGGTTCCGCAACAATCACACCGACCACGGTTTCACCGAAATCCGGGTGCGGCACGCCGATGACTGCGCTTTCCAGAACACCCGGCTGGTCGTCCAGCGCCAGTTCAACCTCTTTTGGATAGACGTTGTAGCCTCCCGAAATGATCAGATCCTTGTTGCGCCCGACAATGTGGACATAACCGTCTTCGTCTATCCGCCCCAGATCGCCGGTGATGAAGAAACCATCCTCTCGCAACTCGGCGGCAGTTTTTTCCGGCATCTGCCAGTATCCGCAAAACACGTTGGGGCCGCGCACCTCGATCACGCCGATCTCGCCCAGGGGCAACGGACTGCCTTCTGCGTCGCATACCTTAAGCTCGACCCCCGGAAGTGGGAATCCCACCGTCCCGGCCCGCCGTTCACCGTCATAAGGGTTGGACGTGTTCATGCTGGTTTCAGTCATGCCATAGCGTTCGAGAATGCGATGGCCCGTGCGGTTCTCGAACTGAACATGTGTATCGGCAAGCAGCGGGGCCGAGCCTGAGATGAACAGGCGCATATGTGCGGTCAATTCCTTGGTGAAACGCGCGTCATTCAGCAGTCGCGTGTAGAAAGTCGGAACACCCATCATCGCCGTGGTCGTCGGCATCAGTGTGATGATGTTGTCCAGATCGAACTTGGGCAGGAACACCATACGGCTGCCAGCGATCAGAGAGACATTGGTCGCCACGAACAACCCGTGAGCGTGAAAGATCGGCAGCGCGTGCATCAACACATCGTCAGACGAGAACCGCCATTCCTTTGCCAGCGTCCGGGCATTGGACAGCAGGTTGTTCTGCGTCAGCATGGCCCCCTTGGACCGGCCAGTTGTGCCGGAGGTGTAAAGAAAGACCGCCAGGTCGTCTCCTGTACGATCCACAGTTGCAAAGCTGTTCGGCATGGCGGCGGCCTGTTCCATCAATGTGCCACCGCCATCGGCATTGAGGGTTAAAACGCTGGCCCCCATCGGAGTACTGACAGACTTCAGTTGGTCCTCGTTCTGTTCGTCACATACGACCAGAGATGCGCCGCTGTTTTCGATGAAATAGGTCAGTTCCTCGACCGTGTAGGCCGTATTGAGTGGCAAAAACACCAACCCGGCCTGAACACAGGCTGCGTAAAGGGCAAGCGCCTCGGGCGTTTTTTCGACCTGCACCGCGACCCGATCACCGGGTTGCAACCCCATCCGCGCAGTGACATTCGCGATCTGCGCTGCTGTATTCAGAAAGTGGCGATAAGAGATCACCCTGCAATCCGCGAGATGCAGGAACGGTGTGTCTTTGTCCGCATGAATTCCGAACAGGCTGTCATAGAGTGGGTTTGCCAAGAAACTGACCTTTGTATTCGCGATGCAAGAGACCTATCGGCTGAGAATTTCTAGCTCAACGAAAATAGTGGAGCAGCGCGGGATTTTGGGCCGCGTTTCAGGTGGGCTCACGTGTCATCAGGGACAGAACCATAAGAAGCCGTAAGGCAGGCATTCAACAGTGGAAATGAAGTTGTTCGACGGCCCGCAACTGTTCCGACGGTGGCCATTTGTCGAAGTATCGGGACACGTTCGACAAGAAAGACAGATCGATTGACGATATCCCCCGGGGGAGGATAAGGTTCGCCACATGACACACATCCACTCAACCCATCCGGCAATCATTGCACGACTGAAAAGGGCCGAAGGGCATCTGTCCAAAGTGGTTTCGATGCTGGAGCTGCAGCAACCTTGTTCCGACATCGCCCAACAATTGCACGCGGTCGAGAAAGCGATCACAAACGCCAAACGGGCTTTGATCCATGATCATATCGATCATTGTCTGACGGGTGGCGACGATCCGGAAGGAGCCGTGGAAGAGTTGAAAACAATCAGCAAGTACCTGTAATCCGATGCTTTCAGTTCTTAGAAATCGCACCTATCGCCATCTTTTCTTCGCCCAGATCGTGGCGCTTTCGGGCACAGGTCTGGCCACTGTTGCACTTGGCTTGCTTGCATTCCAGCTGGCAGGGGATTCGGCGGCGCTGGTGTTGGGAACCGCACTGACCATCAAAATGGTGGCCTATGTCACGATCGCTCCGATTGCGGCGGCATTTGCCGAGCGCGTCGATCGGAGACGAATGCTGGTGGTCCTCGACCTGATCCGGGCCGCGGTTGCCATGACCCTTCCATTTGTATCAGAGGTCTGGCAGGTCTACGTTCTGATCGTTGTCCTGCAATCGGCATCGGCCGGGTTCACACCCGCCTTTCAGGCCACGATCCCCGACGTTCTTCCTGATGAACGAGACTATACCAAGGCGCTGTCGCTGTCCCGTCTTGCGTTTGACATGGAAAGCCTGCTGAGCCCGATGCTCGCCGCGGCGCTGCTGACCGTGATGAGCTTTGACAACCTGTTCTGGGGCACCGGAATCGGGTTTGTCGCTTCGGCGCTTCTGGTTGTCTCGGTGCTTCTGCCGTCGCCAAAGCCGGCAAAGCCGCGCGGCATTTACGATCGGACAACGCACGGGATGCGGCTATATCTCAGAACGCCGCGCCTGCGCGGCTTGCTGGCGCTGAACTGGGTCGCCTCGGCCACCGGCGCGATGGTCATCGTCAACACTGTTGTCATCGTGCGTGGGGATCTGGGCCTGTCGGAAAGCGCTGTCGCGGTTGTCTTGGCGGCGTTCGGGGCAGGTTCCATGCTGACCGCATTGACCCTTCCGCGCCTGCTGAACAGCGTGCCCGACCGAAAGGTGATGCTGTCAGGGGCGGTGCTAAGCAATCTGACCCTGTTCACGTTGGCGCTGACATCATTGGCAACGCCGCTGTCCCAAACCGCTCTGATGGTCGGCTGGCTTCTGGTTGGTGCGGGATATTCCGCAATACTGACACCGACAGGGCGGCTGCTTACAAGGTCAGCACATCCTGAAGACCGCCCGGCAATCTTTGCAGCCCAATTCACATTGTCCCACGCCTGCTGGTTGGTCTTTTACCCTGCGTCGGGCTGGCTGATCACCGTGTTCGGCACCGTTGTCGCCATGATCTCACTGTCTGCTCTGGCTTTGTTCGGTCTTCTGGCGGCCGTGCGACTATGGCCGGCCGATGACGGCCGACCTGTCCGTCACGACCACCCGGATTTGCCGCAGGATCACCCACATCTACAGGGCGATGAGCCTCATCAGCACGTGATCATTATTGATGATCTGCATCCGAGGGCTGATGGGCAGACCAGGGCAAAAAGCGCCCTATAGCCTGTTGGCGTCCCCAGAAGGCATTCATTTTATTGCAATCCCTCCGAAAGGCATTTCCGGAGTTTTGGATTTTTTTGTTGCAAATTGATACTAACCAGCGGAACCATGCACAGAACACGTAGTCCAGGGTTTTCGAGATGCCGCCATTCGCCATTGACGGGCACAATGACGTTTTAAGCAAAATTGCCGGTTCGAATGCCTCGGATCCTCTTGCGCTGTTTTGTTCCGGAAACGGGGACTGGCATCTTGATCGTCCAAGAATGAAGGCCGGCGGATTGCTGGGCGGTTTCTTCGCCATTTGGGGGCCATCCGAAAACGATACGATCGACTATGATGGCCTGATGGCCGGAGCGACCTATGACGTGCCGTTGCCGCCGGAATTGCCACAAGATGCGGCGATGAGACGATCGGTTGCACTGGCAAGCAGTCTTGTTCAGCTTGAGCTACGCGGGGCGCTGCGCATTTGCAAGAACGCGGCGGAGTTGCGCCTAACCTGCGAGTCCGGCGAAATCGGCGCAATCATGCATATGGAAGGGGCCGAGTCGATTGATCCGGACCTGAAAGCGCTCGACCTGTTCTATGCCGCGGGCCTCAGGTCGCTTGGCCCGGTCTGGAGCCGTAACAACATCTTTTGCGACGGCGTTCCGTTTCGCTTTCCCGGATCACCCGATACCGGCGGTGGACTGACCGAAGCGGGAAGGTCGCTGGTCGCACGGTGCAACACGCTTGGTGTTCTTGTGGACCTGTCGCATATCACCGAAGCGGGTTTTTGGGATGTCGCCGAAACGTCGGATGCGCCGCTGGTGGCCACACATTCCTGTGCCCATGCCATTTGCGCAAATTCCAGGAACCTGACCGACGCGCAACTGCGCGCAATCGGCGAAAAGGGCGGTGTCGTGGGGATAAATTACGCGGCCCAGTTCCTGCGCGCAGACGGTCGTCGCGACCCGGATGTGCCGTTGGATCAGGTTCTGGCCCATATCGATCATATGATCAACGTCATGGGCGAAGACAGTGTGGCCCTGGGCTCGGACTATGACGGGGCGACGGTGCCCAATGCCCTCGACGGAGCAGAAAAGCTGCCTGCATTGCTGAATGCGATGGAGGTCCATGGATACACACAAGATCGGATCACGAAGATAGCCAACGGAAACTGGCTGCGCGTGCTGACCGACACCTGGGGCGGGTAGACCCGAGCATAATCAACAGGGAGTTAGACTATGAAGTTATTTTCCAAACTTGTCGGCACCGCAGCTTTTGCGGCGACACTGGCTGTGGGTGCACCGGCCGCGTTTGCCGAAACGCCGCCCAACATGCTGGTCATGGCGATGCGTATCGATGACATCACGACAGCCGATCCGGCACAGTCGTTTGAATTCACCGGCATGGAGATGACGCGCAACATTTATGGCAAGCTGGTCAATTACGATCCGCTTGATCTGGACGCCGGGTATCAGCCGGATCTTGCGACCAAATGGGACGTGTCCGAGGACGGAAAGACGATCACCTTCACGATGCGCGAGGGCGTCAAGTTCCACTCCGGCAACCCGGTGACGGCGGAAGATGCGGCGTACTCGCTGCGCCGTGTCATCAAGCTGAACAAGACACCGGCCTTCATCCTCACTCAGTTCGGTTTCACCCCTGAAAACGTTGATCAGATGATCCGCGTGGAAGATGGCAAGCTGCTGATTACCACGGACAAGAAATACGCGACATCCTTTGTGCTGAACTGCCTGACAGCCGGTGTCGGCGCCATCGTCGATATGAAGACCGTCGAAGCCAACGCCGTGGATGGCGACATGGGCAACACCTGGCTGGCGACAAACTCGGCGGGTTCCGGTCCCTACATGCTGACAGGCTGGAAACCGAATGAGAGCTATTCGCTTCAGTCCAACCCTGATTACTATGGCGGTGCCCCTGCCATGGAACGCGTCATCACCCGCCATGTGCAGGAAAGCGCGTCGCAGCGGCTGTTGCTGGAGGCAGGCGATATCGACATCGCACGCAACCTGAACCCTGAAGACATGGCCGCGGTCGAGTCGAACGCCGACCTGGACATGTACGCGGCCCTGAGCGGTCAGATCATGTATTTCTCGCTGAGCCAGAAACACCCCGAACTGTCGAACCCAAAGGTCATGGAGGCCATAAAGTACCTGATCGATTATGAAGCGATGGCCGATAGTTTCCTCAAGGGTGACTGGGCGGTTCACCAGAACTTCCTGCCGGCAACCTACATGGGATCGGTCGACGACAATCCGTTCAGCTATGATCCGGAAAAAGCCAAGGCATTGCTGGCCGAGGCCGGTGTTTCGGGGTTTGAGTTCGAAGTCGGTGTGCGCGAGGCGCAGGAACGTATCGAGATCGCACAGTCCATCCAAAACACGCTGGCCGAGGCCGGGATCACCATGAAGATCACTGTTGGGACCGCCAAGCAGGTGCTGACCCGGTATCGCGCCCGTGAACTGGACGCCTATCTTGGCGCTTGGGGGCCGGATTACCCCGATCCGCAGACCAATGCCGGAACCTTTGCCTGGAATCCTGACAATTCGGACGAAGCAAAGGCCACCGGGATTCTTGCTTGGCGCAATTCCTGGAACCCCGGAGAACTGACGGCAATGACCGATGCGGCCAAGATTGAACCCGACACGGCAAAACGGGCCGAGATGTACGAGGAAATCCAGGCCATATTCCGCCAGACTTCGCCCTTTGCAATCATGTTCCAAAGGACTGAGAGATCCGGGATCGGCGGCAACGTCACCAACTGGAACCTTGGCGGTGCGGTGTCCGAAGCCGGTTACTTTGTCGTAACCAAGTAATGAGCGACATGACAAATTCCGAGAGGCGCGGGCTCGCGCCTCTCATTCACGTCTTAAAAACAACCGTTCTGACGATCGGATCGATTCTGGTGACGATGCTGGGATTGTTATTTGTGACCTTCATCATCGGAAGGGTGATGCCGGTCGACCCGGTGATAGCGATAGTGGGTGAACGCGCCACGCAGGAAGTTTATCAGGAAACCTATGAAATGCTCGGGCTGGATAAGCCTCTGCTTGTCCAGTTCTGGTATTACCTTTCCGATGTCGCCCGGCTGGATTTTGGAATTTCCTACCTCAACGCGCGCCCAGTGATTGAAGATATCAAGCGGGTTTTTCCCGCAACACTGGAATTGGCCACCCTGGGTGTTCTGGCGGGTATTCTGGTCGGCGTGCCGCTAGGCATTGTCGCGGCCGTCAACCGGGGTAGCTGGATCGATCAGATTGCCCGCATCATCGCGTTGGTGGGATACTCAATGCCGATCTTCTGGCTGGGCCTGATGGGATTGATGATATTCTACGGCAAGTTGCGATGGGTCGGTGGCCCGGGGCGCCTGGATATCTTCTACGAGGACATCGTGCCGACGCGTACGGGTATGATCCTTGTCGACAGCCTGATTGCCGGCGACATGACGGTCTTCTGGAATGCCGTCAGCCATATTATCCTGCCCGCGCTGCTGCTGGGCTATTATTCGCTGGCCTATATCAGCCGCATGACTCGCAGTTTCATGCTGGAGCAACTCAGCGCAGAATACATCCTGACCGCCCGTGTAAAAGGATTGCCCGAACGTATCGTTATCTGGCGTCACGCCTTCCGCAATATCCGTGTGCAGCTGATCACCGTCATAGCCCTGTCTTATGCCGGTTTGCTGGAAGGGTCCGTGCTGACCGAGATCATCTTCAGTTGGCCCGGTATCGGCAGCTATATCACCACGGCGCTTCTGAGTGCGGACATGAATGCCGTTCTGGGTGGAACCGTGGTTGTCGGTTTCTGCTTCATATTGCTGAACGTCACAAGCGATCTGCTTTACAAAGTTCTGGACCCGAGGGCCAAATGACCACTCAAACGCTACGACAATGGCTTCTCTCGGAAGAACCGGAAAGCAGGGTACAGGCCCGCCTCGCCTCCATATACAACGGATGGCTCACGTTGCGCGGCAATGTCATGGCCATGATCGGTTTGGTCATCATTGTGGCCCTGGTCCTGACCGCCCTGTTCGCGCCACTTCTGGCACCGCATGATCCGTATGTTCAGGACCTTGGCAAACGTCTGCTTCCGCTTGGGACAGAAGGACATCTGCTGGGGACGGACAGCCTCGGGCGCGATATCCTCAGCCGCCTGATTTTCGGTGCGAGAATAACGCTTTACATCGTGGCACTTGTCGCTCTTATAGCGCCGGTTCTAGGGCTTCTGGTTGGCACCGTGGCAGGATATGTCGGCGGAATCGCCGACCTTGTCCTGATGCGGATTACCGATATATTTCTGGCTTTTCCCCGGCTGGTTCTGGCACTGGCCTTTGTGGCCGGTCTGGGCGCGGGGATCGAAAACGCAGTTCTTGCAATATCGCTCACTGCCTGGCCGCCCTATGCACGGTTGGCTCGGGCCGAGACGCTGACGATCAGATCGCAGGACTATATCAGCGCCATTAGGCTGCAAGGGGCCGGTCCGTTCCGGATCATCACGCGCCACATCTGGCCGTTGTGCATCAGTTCACTCATCGTTCGGGTCACGCTGGATATGGCAGGGATCATTCTTGCGGCGGCCGGTCTTGGATTTCTGGGTCTCGGCGCGCAACCGCCCAGCCCGGAATGGGGTGCGATGATTTCTGAGGGGCGCCGTTTCATCCTGGATCACTGGTGGGTCGCCACCATGCCGGGGCTGGCGATATTCATCGTATCGCTCGCCTTCAATCTGCTGGGCGACGGATTGCGTGACATTCTTGACCCCAAACAAGGGGGCCAGGGATGAGCGAACAATTGCTGGATGTGCAGAACCTCTGGGTTCGGTTTCCGTCCCGCAGGGGCGTGTTCGACGCAGTGCGCGGGGTCAGTTTCAGCCTTGGGCGGGAAAGACTGGGGATCGTCGGCGAAAGCGGGTCCGGGAAGTCCATGACTGGGCGGGCAATCCTGCGCCTGGTGCGCAGCCCGGGTCTTGTCGAGGCGGACCATATCAAGCTGCACGACATTGACCTGCTGAGGTTGTCCGAACCCAAGATGCGCGCTGTTCGCGGTAGCAAGATTTCAATGGTCATGCAGGATCCCAAGTTCAGCCTGAACCCCGTAATGACCATCGGTGCGCAGATGATCGAGGCATATCGCCAATCCACTGGCGCCGGCCATTCCACTGCCCGAACGCGCAGTCTGGAAATGCTGGACGCCGTTGCAATCCGAGACCCGGAAAGGGTACTGCGCGCTTATCCGCATGAGATGTCCGGCGGCATGGGGCAAAGGATCATGATCGCCATGATGCTGGCCGCAAATCCCGAGATCCTGATTGCCGACGAACCGACGAGCGCGCTGGATGTTTCGGTCCAGCGTCAGGTGTTGAATATCATGGACGATCTGGTGCGCGAGCGTGGAATGGGGCTGATCTTTATCAGTCACGACCTGAACCTGGTGGCGGAATTCTGCGACCGGGTGCTGATCATGTTTGCGGGGCGCATTGTCGAAGTCTGTGATGCCGACAAGCTGTCTGAGGCCAAACACCCATATACTCAGGGACTTCTGAATGCCTTGCCCCGTCTGGATGAGCCGCATGAAAGGCTTGCGGTTCTGAACAGGGACGAAGCCTGGGCCGATGCGCCTTCGGTCAGCGGACAGGTCAAGCCATGAGCATGATCGACTTACACAATCTGAACGTCTGGTTCGGAACGGGAAGGGATCGGGTGGACGCCGTGCGCAGCGCCTCGCTTTCTGTTGCTCAGGGGCAGAGCCTGGGCCTTGTCGGCGAAAGCGGTTCGGGCAAGTCAACAATATTACGGGCGCTGTCAGGCCTTGTACCCGGCTGGTCCGGTGGCATGCATGTCAACGGTGCAGAACTGGGCCGACATCGCTCGCGCGAGTTCTATCAGACGGTTCAAATGGTCTTTCAGGACCCCTATGCCTCGCTTCACCCCCGCCAGACCGTCGATCAGGTTCTCTCTGAAACCCTGCGTCTGCACGGCATGACCGACATTGACCGCCGGATCGAGGATCTTCTGGCCAATGTGGATCTGGGCCACAGGTTTCGTTTTCGGTATCCGCATCAGCTGTCAGGCGGCCAACGCCAAAGGGTTGCAATTGCACGGGCGCTTGCGGCCGAGCCGGATGTGCTTTTGCTGGACGAGCCGACCAGCGCGCTGGACGTTTCAATTCAGGCCGAGATTCTCAACCTGTTGACGGACATACGCGCCGAGCGATCCCTGACATATCTTATGGTCAGCCATGACCTGGCGGTTGTCGGGCATTTGTGTGACCACATTGCCGTGATGAATGCTGGCCAGATCGTCGAGCATCTGAGCGTCGAGCAACTGCGAAGCAGATCTGCCCATCATGCCTATACCCAGCAATTGATTGCCAATTCCTACATCTAGGCCATCTGTCTTGTTCGGTCCGGGCACAAAGGTGACTTAGACCGGTTTTCGTGCGACGATCCAGACTGAATGATAGGTCAAGGGTACGCCGGCGTCGGTCCCGAACCGGCGGGTGTAATCTGTTGAAAACCGCAACAGATCGGATTTGGTCCAGAACTGTTTGGCCCGCCCGTTGACCCCGGTTTGGCGCAGATGTTTAAGCGCAAGACGCGGTGACGCGAAGTGCAGTTGCTGCACATGCTCGCCCGATGTCACAAGTTCCATTTCAGTTTGGACTGAAGCAACCAGATCCTCGGAACGGCACAAACCCGGTGCCCCTGCAGACGAGCCGATTTGAGCGAGCTCATGATACTGCTTTGGGCCAAAGCCCGAGACTGCAAGCCAACCACCCGGCGCAAGCGCGTCTGCGGCTCTGCGCAAAAGTGCAGCCGGATCCGCCAGCCACTGGATCATTGAGGCAGAGGTGATCAGATCAGGCCGGTCGGGCCAGTCCACCTGCAGCGCGTCGCCGCACAGGAACGTGGCGGCGGCCGTTTGTGCAGTCATCCCGGCTTCGGGCGCCAGATCGTTGAGGATCAGGTCTCCAATGACAAATGCATCGCGCAGCTTCTGTGTCAAAAGTCCGGTACCGCAGCCAAGTTCCAGGACTGAGGAAAAGTTACCCGGCGCGCCGCAATCGCGCAGGTCCGTTACCAGTCGCTCCGCGATCCGCCCCTGAGGACCCGCGGCCTGGTGATAGGTGTCAAAGCTACGGCTGAAGCTGCGCTGAACCCGGTCTGTCAAATGCGCCATCATGTGATCCACTCCGCCCAGCTTTGCCCGGCCCGAAACGGAACATGTGGCCTCGAGACGGGGCGCACAGCCTTACCTTGTTGCGCCCATGCGGCCTTCTGGGCGCCGGTCGGGATGATCCGGTCCTTTTCGGGTATCCAGACGCGATCAAAGACACGTTCCGGGGCTGGACCCCGATCAATGATGCAATGCAGCTCAGCCTGCGCGGCCTCGATGTTCAGGGCAGGAGCGGGGCCTTGCAAACCGGCGCGACGGCAAAATTTCGAAAAACTGTCTGCCGTAAGGCCATCGGCTGTCGCGCGTATCATTTGGGGCGCTATTCCGGTTTCCGCATCCGCTGGCGACAGCGTTCCACTGACGGCGACAAGACGCGCGGGTGAAAAGCCAGTCATTGCCATCCAATGCGCGGCGGACGCGACACCGAAAGAAAAAGCAATCAGATCAACGCGGTCATATTGCGCGAGTTCGGGCAGGGCATCATCCAAGTGACGGTAGTCATCCACCAGCAGGACATCGTCCTGTCCCGTCAGTTCTGCAAACGGGGCCGCACCCAGCGCCCAGCCACCAAAAACAAGGATTAGTGACGACTGTTCCGACCGGGATAACCATTGACGTTTCATTACGATTCCCTGGCCAACGCCACCATCGCAGCGGTGACTTTGCTCAACTCGTCCGGTGAGATGATGTAGGGTGGCATGCAATAGATATTCCGCGCAAACGGGCGCAGCCAAACACCGGTTTCCGGCGCCTTCCTGTGCGCGACAGAGGGATCAACCAAATTCTCCATCTCGATGACGCCGATCGCACCCAGAACCCGGACATCCGCCACTCCGGGCAAATTCCGCGCGGGGGCAAGTTCATGTGCCATCTGCTGTGCGATTGCGTGCACCTCGGCGCGCCAGTCGCGCCGGGACAGTTGGTCAAGGCTGGCGGCACCGGCGGCACAGGCCAGCGGATTGGCCATATAGGTGGGGCCGTGCATCAGCACACTGGCTTCGCTTTCACCGATCCCACGAGCCACAGGTTCAGTGGCGACCGTGGCCGCCAGAGTGATATGACCACCTGTCAGCGCTTTACCAAGACAAAGAATGTCCGGCACGACGTCAGCCAGATGCATCGCAAACAATTCGCCGGTGCGGCCGAAGCCCGTGGCGATTTCGTCGAAAATCAACAAAACCCCGTATGCATCGCACAGCGCCCGCGCGCGCTTTAGCCAGATCGGGTGATAAAAATACATGCCGCCCGCGCCCTGAACCACCGGTTCCAGGATCAGTGCGGCAATTCGATTGCCTTTGGTTTCCAGCAACTCCTCAAGCGCGCCAAGGCCATTGAGGACCGTGTCGTCAGACCAGTCCTGATCCAAAGTGATCTGTGGGCGGGGCAAAAAATGCTGTATCGACAATGCGCCCCGAAACAGCCCGTGCATACCGTTGACGGGGTCGCAAACGCTCATCGCCTTCCAGGTGTCGCCATGGTAACCGCCGCGCATGGTGGCGAATTCCGTGCGCTCGGAACGACCCACGGCCATCTGATATTGCACAGCCATTTTCAGGGCGACTTCGATCGCGACCGAACCGCTGTCGCTGAAAAAAATGCGGTCCAGACCATCCGGCAACAGGCTGATCAGCCTGCGGCCCAGTTCCACGGCGGGTTCATGGGTCAGGCCGCCAAACATGACATGCGGCATTCGCGCCAGCTGATCCTGCATTGCGCTGATAATGGCAGGGTGCCGATGTCCGTGAACTGCGCACCACCATGACGACATGGCATCGATCATCTGTGTGCCGTCTTCCCGAGAAAGCCAGACGCCCTCGGCCCCGGTGATGAGGTGCATCGGGCCGGGGTTCAACACATTGGTGTAGGGATGCCAAAGATGGCGTGCGTCGAATTCCAGTGGGGTCACAGAACGCTCCGGATAGCGTTGACATCGATGGCTTCAAACGCCGCTGACAGCGTGTCGTGTGACAGATCGTCGATTAGCGGCAGCCGGCCCAGATGGCGGACGTTACACATTTCGACGATAGTTTGTTCTACTTCGGGTTCTGCATCGCCGATAAAGGCCACGCCAACCACGGTGCAGCCCGCGTTGCGCAGCGCCATCAGGGACAGGGTCGTATGGTTTATCGTTCCAAGCGCGGTACGCGCGACAAGCACCACCGGCGCCTGCCAGTGGGTGAACAGGTCCAGAAAGAAATGCCTGCGGTTTAGCGGCACCATGACACCGCCTGCGCCCTCAACAACCAACGGGCCGTCAACCTCCGGCAGCGCAAGCTGCGACAGGTCGATTTCGACACCCATATCCGCGGCGGACAGGTGCGGGGATGCAGGCATGTTCAACCGATAGGCTTCCGGCAGCACTTCAGCCCCCGAGAGAGTTGCAACGATTTCGCTGTCGGTTGCATCCTCCAACCCGGATTGAACTGGTTTCCAATAGCTGGCGCCAAGCGCCGCCGTCAGGCCTGCGGCGAAGACCGTTTTGCCGACGCCGGTGTCGGTTCCTGTCACGATGACAGCGCTCATGCCGCTTTCCTCTGGTAACGGTTCAGTGTTTCGAACAGGGCGCTGATTTCCGCCTTGCTGACATTGCCGGTGATAGAGATACGCAATCTCGAAGTGCCGCGCGGCACGGTCGGCGGTCGAATACCGCGCACATCGAATCCGTTTTCTGCGAGCGTGGCCGCCATTTCCATTGTTCGCCCGTCATCCCCCAGAATGACGGGTATGATCTGGCTGTTCAGAACGTCGTTCGGCACGCCAAAACGCCGTGCTTCTGCGTGGGCATGCCGCAGACGTTCCTGCGCCGCATCAATCAGCGAGCTATCCGCCTTCAGCACGCTGATCATTGCCCGCACCAGCGCTGCGTTAAAGGGGGAGGGGGCGGTTGCAAAGATGAAAGGGCGCGAGCGGTTGATCAGGGCGTCGATCATCACCCTTGATCCGCAAATCAACCCGCCGGCAACACCAAGCCCTTTGCCACAGGTGTGCAGCGTCAGCAGTTCCGCGTTCAAGCCATGCGCCAGCCCTTTGCCCTGCGGGCCGAATACGCCTGTGGCATGGGCTTCGTCCACAACAAGGATCGCGTCATTGGCGCGGGCCAGCTCCGAGAGCTCTGCCAGAGGCGCAAAATCGCCTTCCATGGAATAGATGCTTTCAACGGCAATCCAGATCTGACCGGAGCCTCCGGCCGAATGCCACTCGGCGATGACACGCCGCGCATCGGCGACATCGTTATGTGCGAACTCCAGAGTCGTGGCGCGGCCCATGCGCATGCCTTCATGCGCGCTGGCATGAATCAATGCATCATAGAGAACCAGATCTTCTGCGGCGGGCAGAGTGGAAAAGATCGCCTGATTGGCCTGAAACCCACCGCCCATGAACAAGGCGGATTCGGCCTGGAAGAAGGCGGCGGCTTCCTGTTCCAGCGCTTCATGCTCAGGGTGATTGCCCCGCAACAGGCGCGACCCGCCGGACCCCAGCGGAACTCCGCGATCCAGCGCGTCTTGCGCCGCCACCTTCAGCATTGGAGACTGCGCCAGCCCCAGATAGTCATTGGAGGCGAAATCCAGGCCGCAACGAGGTGCGAGCACCCTATAGCGGTGCCGGTTGTTCAGAACATCCAGCATGGATTTCAGGCGGTCCAATGCCTTCATTCAGCCGCTTCCACGCAGCTCTGCCCAGCCACGGTTTCGACCTGCAAACCGAGTTTGGCAAACAGGATTGCGTCAGTATCTTCCTCGGGGTTTTCAGCGGTCAGCAGGGTTTCGCCCACAAAGATCGAGTTTGCTCCGGCCAGGAAACACATCGCCTGCATCTCATCGCTCATCTCACTGCGGCCAGCGGACAGACGCACGTAGGATTTTGGCATCATGATGCGGGCGGTTGCAATTGCGCGTACAAAGTCGATCGGGTCGATTGGCTTGGCATCGGCCAGCGGTGTGTCTTCCTGTGGCATCAGCATGTTGATCGGCACGGAATCGGGCGCCGGGGACATGTTGGCCAGCGTTACCAGCATATCGACGCGATCCTGAATTTCCTCGCCCATGCCAAGGATGCCACCCGAGCAGACCTTGATTCCGGCTTCCTGAACCCGGTTCATCGTGTCGATCCGGTCCGCGAAAGTGCGGGTTGTGATTACTTCGGAGTAGTACCGTTCGGACGTGTCGATATTGTGGTTGTAATAGTCCAGACCGGCATCCCGCAAACGGACGACCTGGTTGTCGTCCAGCATGCCGAGCGTCATGCATGTTTCCATGCCAAGGTCGCGCACACCCTCTACCATGGCCACAAGCGCGTCCATGTCTCGTTCCTTGGGCTCGCGCCAGGCGGCTCCCATGCAGAACCGAGTCGCGCCGCCATCCTTTGCCTTGCGCGCCTCGTTCAGAACGCGCTGAACCTCAATCAGTTTTGACGCCGACAGCTTCGAGCCGTTTCGAGCGGACTGAGAACAATATGCGCAATCTTCGGCGCAGCCGCCGGTTTTGATCGAGAGCAGCTTGGATGTCTGGATCTTGTTTGGATCAAAGTTTTCGCGGTGAACCGTCTGAGCACGAAACAGCAAATCCATCAAAGGCATGTCGTACAAGGCTTGCGCGGCCTCGCGGGTCCAGGTGGGGGTCGATTGATCCATTTTATCGATACTTTTCCTAGGCGTCTGTCTTTCCGGCTTTTATTATTGATAAACCCAAAAACTACAACTGGAATCTCCCATGTGGGAAGGCATTCAGGCGAAAACCAGCGAATTGAACGCGTTGCGAGCCAACACAGCGCTGCAGTGCAGCGCCGCGCCGCGGAAACGCACGCAAAATAGTATGTTCCTCAGTCGTCCGCGCCACCTTGACTTTGGTCAGACAGGAACGTGTCAGGGCTGTCTACTTCTTCAAGTTTCCGGTTTTTGATCCACCAGAACCGGGTTCCTAAATTCCGCAGAAAACTTCGGTCGTGACTGACCAGCAGGCAGGTTGCGTCATGTTCCGTCAGTTCGGCCTCAAGCGCCTCTTGCCCGTCGATGTCCAGATGATTGGTCGGTTCGTCGAGCAAATAGAAGTTAGGTGCCTTTAGCCGCAGCATCAGCATTGCCAGCCGGGCCTTTTGGCCACCGGACAACGCCCCAATTTTCGTGTCTTGCATCTGGTAGTTAATTCCGACCCCGGCCAGGACCGAACGCGCCCTCTGATCGCCGATGGAAAACTGTGCCACCACAATAGCCAAAGGAGTTTCCGCATCATCCAGTTGGCTCAGATGCTGATCGGAAAAGCCGGGAACAATAGACGCTGCGCATTTGATGCCATCTTCGGCCCCTGCCAGAGCTGCCTGTATCATCTGGATTAAACGTGACTTGCCAGCACCGTTCGCGCCAAGCATCACAACTCTGTCCCCGCGCGCAATCCACTTCCGGCCGGTCTTGAAAAGTAATTGCCCGTTTGGCGAGCGAACAGGCGCATCATCCAAAAAGACAAGCGCCTTGGCATGAGTGCCGCTGTTCGCCAGCCGGATATCGCCTGCAGATTGTTCGTGGTGAACGTGACCGATTGCCTGTTCCAGCTTGTCGGCCCTTAGTAACAGCTGTTTGGTTTTGGTCAGCAACAGATCAGAGCCGGAATTCACACCAACGTTCTTCAGTTTTGCCGCCTGGCGACGAAGCTGCCGGGCTTTGTTCAGTTCATTGGCTTGCTGCCGCCCATCGGCTGCGTCAGATTCTGCAAGGGCTGCACGTGCCGATGAGTATGACGCCGAAAACACGCGGGAATTTTCGGGGCGCAGAAACAAGGTACGATTGGTCGTGGCATCCAGAAACGCCCGGTCATGCGAGGCGATCACAACCGGCACGTCGCACGGCAATGCGCCAAGCCAGTTTTCCAGCAGCGCAATCCGGTTAAGGTCAAGATGGTTGGTCGGCTCGTCCAATAGCAGCAGGTCCGGTCTGGTGATCCAGACCGCGGCCAGCATGGCAGTGCGCTGCCATCCGCCGCTCAGATCGCGCAGCGGCCTGTGATGCAACGCATAGGGGATCTGAAGCTCATCCAGCACGACATCCACGCGCCAGCTTTCATAGTCCGCCTGCTCTGGTGGCAGGCCCGCCAGGACCCAATCGTGCAAGCTGTGCGCCAGCGCACCGGTCGGAATGTCCTGTTTTACGTGTCCGGCTCGCAAGCCGCGAGCGCGGGTAACCTCTCCGGTTGTGGGCTCATGGTCGCCCGACAGGCATGCAAGCAGCGTGGACTTGCCGCGTCCGTTTGCGGCCACCAGACCGATCCGGTCGGTTTTCGATATGGTCAGGTTGAGGTCAGAAAATAAAGTCGCGCCAAGGGTCACGCCCAAGGCATTGATGTTGATGACAGTCATGGAAATCTCGCACCCAGAAGGTATGGCCGCACAGCGGCTTTGAGCAGACCGTCGATGAAAGGTGTCTCGGGTCGGCCCTGTAAACGGATCTACAGGGCGAAACGGGGACCGTGCTGAAGTCGGCGGATGATACGCATGTTCAGCTCGTGCCCTCCTTTTGTTGGTTGTTACCTTTGCGTCAGGCTAGGAAAACTGCGGGCGATTGGCAACCGCCTTGGCCATCCATCGCAGAAAATTTGGGTCAGTTTTGCCGGTTCACGTTGACGGTAGCCATTCTGAAGAAAATCGAATAATCAGAGCTTCACGACGTCATCAGGCAGAAAAACAGTCCCGTGTTCGACCTACCCGCGCAGCGCGCGCATCTTTCCGAAAAATATGACCTCAGCCCATCGCCGGAACTGGCCGCTAGCATGGCAGACATCTACGCGCGCATGTCCCGCGTTGTGTCCCCGGCGGACTGGGCGATCTATGTCCCTTACGTGAAGGCGATCAATGATCTGAAAGCCGAGCGGAATGCGGTCGTCCTGGGCCATAACTATATGACGCCAGAGATTTTTCACGGCATCTCGGACTTTGGGGGTGACAGCCTTCAACTGGCGATCAAGGCGACTGAGGTCGAGGCAGATGTGATCGTGCAATGCGGTGTGCATTTCATGGCGGAAACCTCCAAGATCCTCAGCCCGGAAAAGACGGTACTGATGCCGGATATGGAGGCGGGATGTTCGCTTGCCGAGTCCATTACAGCCGAGGGAATCGCGGAAATGCGCCGCCGCTATCCAGGCGCACCGGTTGTGTCCTATGTGAACACGACCGCCGAGGTCAAAGCCGCATCCGACATCTGCTGCACCTCGTCGAACGCGGCGCAGATCGTGGCCGCGCAGGACAGTGAAACGGTCATCATGACGCCGGACCAGTACCTGGCCCAGAACGTGGCACGCGACGTGCCGCAAAAGAACGTAGTCTGGTGGGAAGGGTCCTGCATCGTTCACGAACAATACAGCGCCAACGATCTGCGCGATTTCCGTGAATGGAATCCCGGTACGCGCCTGATTGCGCATCCTGAATGTCCGCCGGACGTGGTGAAGGAGGCCGACTTCTCCGGATCGACGAGCGGCATCATCAAGTATGTCACCGAAGAAAAGCCCGAGAAAGCACTGCTGATCACGGAATGTTCGATGGCGTCGAACATCGCCGATGAATTGCCCGAAGTCGAATTTGTCGGGCCGTGCAACATGTGCCCGTTCATGAAAAAGATCACGCTGGAAAAGGTGCTTTATGCACTCGACACGATGACCGGTCAGGTCGAGGTTGACACGAGCATTGCCGAAAAGGCGCGGTTGTCCGTGCAGCGAATGATCGACTTGTCCCGCAAGCTGGGTATTTGACCCAGCCGATGCAGGAAATTGTGACTCCAAGGGTTGTCATCATCGGCGCCGGGCTGGCCGCCGTTTACACCGCGTTGAAGCTGGCACCACGACCCGTTGTCATGATTTCGCCCGAGCCGCTGGGGTCAGGGGCCAGTTCCGCATGGGCGCAAGGCGGGGTCGCCGCTGCCATGGCACCGGGTGACAGTCCTGAAGCCCATACCGAAGACACCATCCGTGCCGGGGCCGGGTCTGTTCTGCGTGAGGTTGCCGAATACGTGACCCGCTCTGCCCGCGACCATGTTCTGGATCTGACAGATCTGGGTACTGATTTCGATCGCACGCCGGACGGGGCCTATATTCAATCCCGCGAGGCCGCCCATTCCGCTGCACGCGTGGTGCGGGTGAAAGGGGATCAGGCAGGCGCGGAGATCATGCGCGCTCTGATTGCCGAATTGCGCCGGACCTCGTCGGTTCAGGTGATCGAAGGGGTTCAGGCCATCGGGCTGGAAAGCGACGGCAAACATGTAAGCGGCGTCTACCTGACTGCTGCCGCCGACAACGGCGCCAAACCAGTGCTTCTGCGCGGGGCCGCACACATTCTGGCGACTGGCGGGTCCGCGGGGCTATACGCCCAAACCACCAATCCGGCGCGTATCCGCGGGCAGGGGATCGGCATGGCCGCCCGTGCCGGGGCGCGAATAGCTGATGCTGAGTTCGTCCAGTTTCATCCGACCGCAATGGATGTCGGCGAAGATCCAACGCCGCTGGCCACCGAGGCATTGCGCGGTGAAGGGGCGGTTCTGATTGACAAAGCCGGGAAGTGCTTCATGCAAGGGGTTCATGCAGATGGTGATCTGGCGCCCCGCGATATTGTTGCCCGGGCAGTTTACTCGCAGGCGCAATCCGGACAGCGGCCTGCGCTGGACACAAGGGCGGCCATTGGTGTGGAAATCACAACGCAATTTCCGGCCGTGACCGACGCCTGTATTCGCAATGGGGTGGATCCCGTTTCCCAATCGATCCCTGTCACGCCCGCAGCTCACTACCACATGGGGGGTGTTGAAGTAGAACTTAACGGCCGCAGCACCCTCACAGGGCTTTGGGTTTGTGGCGAAGCCGCATCTACGGGTCTGCACGGAGCCAATCGCCTCGCCTCAAACGGGTTGCTGGAGGCGTTGGTCTTTGCCCGCACCTGCGCGCAAGACATCGCAGTCAATACACCGGCAGAACCATGTCCCAAGGTTGCGATACACTTGTCCACGGGTGATCCGAGGGCAGAGGTCCCGGCGGTTTCAACTCTGCGGCGGGTCATGACGGATTACGTGGGCGTTGTTCGGAACGGTATGGGATTGCACCGGGCGCTGTCCGAAATCGCCAGGCTCGAAAAACAAAACGCGGCGTCGGCCAGTTTTCTGAACATGACTGCAACCGCCACACTGATTACCGCGGCCGCGCTGGCGCGCGAAGAAAGCCGCGGCGCGCATTTTCGGTCCGATTTTCCACAGACAGATCCCGGCCCCGGTAAACGCTCAGCTTTGACACTCGGCGAGGCCGTGACACTGCGCGACCGCATCGCAAAGGTTCCACAATGACAATCCCGACATTGCCTGACATGATCCTGGAGCCCCTTGTCCGGGCTGCATTGATGGAGGATCTCGGCTCCAATGGCGACATCACCACCCTGACCGTTATTCCGGAAGGAACGCAGTACACGGCCCGTCTCAACGCGCGCGAAGACGCTGTTGTTTCCGGAATGCAGGTCGCGGAACTGGCTTTCCGTCTGGTCGACCCATCACTTCAGATTACCTCGCTTGTCGTCGACGGTCAGCGGTGCGCCAAAGGTGAAACGCTGATGGAAATCAGGGGCAGCGCCGCCTCGATCCTGTCCGGAGAGCGCGTCGCGCTGAACTTTGCCGGACGTTTGACTGGCGTGGCGACAAAAACAGCGGCCCTTGTGGCGGAAACCAAAGGTACAAAGGCGCGCATCACCTGCACCCGCAAGACCACGCCCGGGCTGCGTCTGGTCGAAAAACAGGCGGTCCTGCATGGCGGCGGTTTCAATCACCGTTTTTCCCTGTCAGATGCAATCCTGATCAAGGACAACCACATTGCCGCCGCCGGTGGGATCGCCGCCGTTCTGCGGGCTACGAAATCCCGTGCCTCACACATGATGAAGGTCGAGATCGAGGTCGACCGCCTGGATCAACTGACCGAAGTCCTGGATGTCGGTGGCGCGGATGTGGTTCTTCTGGACAATATGTCCGTGGAAACCCTGGCAAAAGCGGTCGCGATGGTCGACGGACGTCTGGTAACCGAGGCGTCGGGCAACGTAACCCGTGAAACGGTTGCAGCAATCGCCGCCACCGGAGTGGACTATATCTCTTCCGGCGCGCTGACCCATTCCTACCGGACAATCGACCTAGGCCTGGATTTCTGAACTGGGCGCATCCCGTCTCACCAAGCTAACAGGCCACACAGGGTCGAGAGCACAGCGGCCACATTGGAGTGAGGAGCGCAAGTTTTTCTCAAAACGCCCCATCTCCGATTGACGTTCGCTTCGAATTGACTAGAAAAGGCCGGCACAGTCGGGCCGGAGGCAGGGCTCGGCGAAGAGAAGCAGGCCGCTGTAGCTCAGCTGGTAGAGCACGTCATTCGTAATGATGGGGTCGGGGGTTCGAGTCCCTTCAGCGGCACCACTTTAACATCCAGTTGCGTCCGATTTTGACTGATAGTAGCTTGTAGTTGCAGGATTTCTACTGTCGGATTGTTCGATGTTGTCC